>DBWZ01000095.1 GCA_002309345.1 Pseudobutyrivibrio sp. UBA1225 | reverse complement strand
AGCTGATTATTAATGGCAGGTCTCAATTTCTGTCGCCGAGACACATATTTCACACGAAGTGTGTTTTTTACCTTATAGGATTAGGGTGTCAAAAGATAGTGTGTTTTGACACCCTAATCCTATAAGGTAAAAAAGAATGCTCCCACAAAGGGAGCATTCCCAAAAAAGAAAAACAAAATATGAAAAAGATTTCTCCTGTACGCTATGTTTACTCTTCAGTCTCGGTCTCTTCGACTGCCTCTGCCTCCTGAGTCTCTTCTGCTGGTTCTACTTCCTCAACCTCAGGTTCCTCTGGGGCAGCCTCTTCTTCCTTAACTACTTCTTCTTTTACTTCTTCCTCTTTTACCGGCTTAGCCTTTTCTAAATCTTCTTTTACAGGTTTTGGCTCAGCTTTAGTTTCTTTTTTCTCTACCTTTTCTTTTACAGGCTTTGGCTCAGCTTTAGTTTCTTTCTCTTCTACTTTTTCTCTTACTGGCTTTGGCTCAGCTTTAGTTTCTTTTTCTTCTATCTTTTCTTTTATAGACTCTTTCTTGACTGGTTCAACCTTTATTGGCTCAGTTTTTACAGGTTCTTCCCGAACTGGTTCATCCTTTACTGGCTCAGCCTTTACAGGTTCTTCCTGAACTATATCTTCTTTTACTGGCTCAGCCTCAGCAACTAATTCATCCTCATCATTTGTGAAACGGCTAACCTCTTCCTGAAGTCTTTCGGAAATCTCACGGTTGCTTTCTGAGTCATCATGAATTGTTGTGATAGACTCAAGGATGCCTGTAGTAGATGAGGTCGCATCTGAAACGCCTTGAGTACAATCATTGATAACTCTAGAAATGTGGTCGATTTCACCAGTCATTTCATTGATAGTTGTATTAAGAAGAATTGTATTGTCATTTACACTATCAAGAACTGAATTGATATCATCAGCATCCTGATAGTACTGCTTAGCAACTTCTTCGAAATCATCGTAATCCTGAAGGACTGTCTCACTTACATAAGAAAGCATCTCATTAGAGTTATCTGTCAACTGCTCAACGGCTGAGATAACCTGATTACTGATTTCCTGAATTGAGTTTGCAGTATCCTTACTGTGCTCAGCAAGCTGTCTAATCTCATCAGCAACAACCGCGAAGCCTTTACCAGCTTCACCAGCACGAGCTGCCTCGATGGAAGCATTAAGAGCAAGCAGGTTTGTCTGTGCTGCAATTGATAAGATGTCCTCGGTAAGAGTTTGAATCTGTTCAACATTCTTGCTCTCGGCGATAGAATTCTCAAGTGTATCTCTAATAGAAGATACCATCTCGTTTGTCGATTCACGCTTCTTTTCTGTATCACGGCGAATAACTGTTGCATGCTCCTTAATATCTGCCACGCGGTTGGTTCCTTCTGTAACCTGATTTGATACCTGACCAACTGCGTCATTTACATGGCCAGCCTCTTCATTAAGAGATAAAAGTGTGTTGTTTGCAGTTTCCATGCTAGCTGTAAGCTCCTGCATAACTGCAGATACGTTACTAACATCATCCCTTGATGAATTAACAACCTGAACCGTATTTTCAACAGATGTATAGATGTTTCCTGACTCATCCTTAATAGCAACAATTATCTTTTGTAGTGTCTCTAAGAACTTATTGATACCTGAAACAAGTACACCCACCTCATCCTCAGAACGATTTTTTATTCTACGGGAAAGATTCGCATTTCCGGAATTCATATCATCTATTATGTCATCAAGTTCTTTTGCTGCACTAACAAGAGGACTGACTGATTTACTAACAATAATAATTGAAACAACAGAAGATACTACTAACAATATAAGACCAATTATTATAGCTTTGTTAACCTCATTCTCGGCCTCTACCAATCTTACATCATTTATGTCAACTAATTCTTTAAGTCGCTCAGTCATAAGCTTAACGTTGTCTTCATAAGCTAGTATATTTTCATGAGCTTCGGCGAAGTACAAATTAAATGATTCTTCATATTGCCTCTTATAGAACATTTCCTCCATTCTCTTATACACATCGATAAATGATAATGCGCCTGCACTCATGATGTCATATTCTGATTTAAAATCGGAGTCATTAACTTTCTTTACCTGCTCACCCAAATCTAAAATCGCAGCCTCTAGTGCCGCATATTCTGCTTCGCCAGGTGATATCATTTGTTCTTGTGCCTCTTCTGACTCCAACGCTCCTGTAGGTGCCATAGCTTGCACTAAAAAGAATCGTTTAACCAAATTTTGCATGTTGGTATTGGAATCTCCAAAATCCCTTTCAATGTGAATGTATGTTTCCGACATCAAATTAGCCGCACTAACTGCTTTCCTAAAGTTGATACCGATAATTAAAACTCCAATTATCATTACCAAATCCAATACAAAAATACAGATCAAAATTTTAGTTCTCATACTTTTTTTCATGCTCGCACCCCTCTATAAAAATAGATTTTAAAACTAAGACCTAATAAGAATTGCATAGAATAATATCAATGTAATTTTATCATGTAGAATAGGCCACAGCAATAAAATAGCCGTGACCTATTCCTAAAAAATCTATGTCTATATTGTGTCCTCGCACCTGATTCTGAGGGTTTTCCTTGCTTATTACTCACCCATTCTTGCAAGCATACGTCTTGTTTCCTCTTCCTTGGATTTGATAAGAGAAATGGTTATATCTTTTATTTCCATACCATCTTGTGCAAAATATAATCTCAAGAAAAATGTCATTACGCAACCATCAAGCGGAAGCTCTATTGTTTGCCAATCTTTATCTGCGCCGGTCAGAGTAACCATCTTTGCCAACTCTTTATCCCTAAATATGCTAAGAGGCACCTGCGCAACCTCACTATCAGCATTGGCTCTTACGGTCATTGAAAGCTTGTAATCACCACGTTCTTTAAAGGAAACAGAAAGCATATTGATGGTATTTCTCGCTGTCTTAATTAAGGCTGGATCAATCTTTGCCACTCCAGATTCGTCTATACGAATGTCAATCATCTCATCAAATGCAAGCTCTTCATCGTCGCTTTCTTCAGCAAGCTGATTGTCAATCGCGTTTCCTCGACCGATAAATCTTGCAAACACAGGCATATCCATGATGAACTGGCAAATATTTGCTGCACATCTTTGGAGCTCGCTTCGCTCCACGTTGCCCTTATCAAACTCTATCTCAAGGTTATCCCTGTTGGTGTTATCCTCAGCAGAAGATGTAACCATATATAAATCATTCTGAGCTCGTACGATTGATGCCATATCTGCGGCATCCCCTGCACCTGTAATACCGCCTTTCGCCCACCAATCTGTCATAACAATACCCTTGAAGCCCCACTCTTCTCTGAGGATTCTTGTAACCAAATCATAGCTAGATGAAGAGTAGAATCCATTGACTGGACCGTAGGTAGTCATCACAGCGTTAGCATGTGCTTCCATCACGGCAAGCTCAAAGCCCTTAAGATAAATCTCTCTGATTGCACGCTGGGAAGCCACATGCTCAACAGTGTGACGCCCAGTTTCTTGAGTATTTAAAGCAAAGTGCTTGATTGTACCTGTCACTCCATATTTATGCATGCCCTTCAGCTGAGCCGCCGCATTCATACCTGTAACATAAGGATCCTCTGAGAAATACTCAAAGTTTCGTCCATTGAGAGGATGTCTGTGAATATTCATACCAGGTCCAAGCAAGACATCTATCTTGTTCTTGCGAAGCTCAAGCCCCTCCCAATTATAAAGCTCTTCTGAAAGCTCCATGTTCCATCCACTTGCCAGACATGCACCGTTTGGCATAGCAAAAGCCTTTTTACCAGAATCCATTCGTATTCCCGAAGGACCATCAGAGCAGCACGCCACTGGTATTCCCTTTTCTATGAGAGAATCAGTAACACCACCAAAAGCACCACCGCAGCCTGGAGTAACCTTTGGCGAGCTCATTCCCTCGCCTCGAACGATATAGCATAGCTCTCTGTCCGAAAGCTGAGAAACAAACTCTTCAATGCTGCATTTTTTATCAAGCACATCTACAAGCTTATAGCTACCTGTGGTCTTGGAAAACTCAGCGGGCATATCTGCCTTTCTAAAATCGGCCTCCTTAACTGTTGCAACCGGTACCTTTTCATAGGAAATGCTGTATTTTCCGTCAGCTTCAAGGACTGGCTTCATTCGCTCAAACTCAACAGTTGGGGCAAGAGCCTCGGAAAGCTGCTTGTAAACTCGAATATCTTCGTGAGCAAACACACCTACGATTTCTTCACATCTAACATTGTCACCTACATAGAAGGTATAACTGCCTGCTTCAAGAACGTAGGCATTCTTGTGTCCAGTAACCCCGCTATCATCGAAGCTTGAAAGCAGATATGCAGAAATCTCAAATGTGATTTCCTGAGATTCATTTGGCGCAAGCGACTTCGTCTTTGCGAATGCAACAAGCTCTCTTGCCGGATTGCCAAGCTTTCCTTGAGGCTTAGAAACATAAACCTGCACTACCTGCTGACCGCTTACACTACCTGTATTTGTAACAGTGACAACTATCGTCTTTACGGAACTACTGCAAGAAAAATCCTTTGGCTTGATATCAAAGGATGTATAAGACAATCCATATCCAAACGGATAAAGCACCTTATCCTTGGCAAAAGTCTCAAAATATCTGTATCCAACATAGATATCCTCCTGCTGGATATTGCGCACCTTGCCACCAAAATTCTTAGACGAAGGATAGTCCTCTATATTTTCTGCTATTGTATCTGCAAGTCTACCTGATGGATTCACATCGCCAGAAATAACATCAACTACACCAAGACCGCCTTCCTGACCGCCCTGCCAAATATATGCTACCGCAGATGGGTTGTATTTTTTAACCCACTTCATATCTATGATATTTCCAACATTCAAAAGAACTATCGTATTTGCGAATGCCGAAGTAACCTCTTTAAGCATTGTCTCTTCATCATCAGTCAAAAGATAACTGCCCTTGGTATTAGTATTATCCTGATCTTCGCCTGCCGTACGTCCAATCAAAACTATAGCCACATCAGAAGACTCTGCTGCCGCCTTTGCAATATCAGGGGTAATCACCATCTCCTGCTGATACCAAGGCTCTGAGGCCCAGCCCACTCCCGCATCAAATGGATGCTTTTCAATCCATTTGTCATATATATTTTTAAGTCCTTCATCAAGGACAAATCTATCATCAGCCTCCAGTGCCTCACGAACACCTATCACATAAGAGGTATTAACCATTCCGCCTGAGCCTGTACCACTCTTATAGTAGTTAAATTGGCTACGTCCAAATAATGCTATCTTTGTACCGCCAGCAAGTGGCAACACCTGATTATCATTTTTCAGTAAGACTATTCCTTCAGCAACTGCACGTCGAGCAACCGCCGCAAACTTTTCAACATCATATAATTTTGTGCTCATAAATTTTCCTCCATACCCTATATATCATACAGTACTTTTGCGTAAAAAGTGAGAACTTTCTTCAAAAAGATGTCACTTTTGCCCCTACCTCCTATCAATTAATGCCAGCCCCGGCCCGCCCTTCTTGCAG
>DBWZ01000049.1 GCA_002309345.1 Pseudobutyrivibrio sp. UBA1225 | reverse complement strand
GAGCAGGGTGATTTTGCATGGGAAAACATATCTGAAATAGAGCGGGAAGATTCAGAGGTTTCATATAAAGAAGAATTTGATAATGTAGAGCTTTTAGTGCAAAGACAGAAAATGACAGAGCAGGAGCGAGAGAATTTTCTTTTGGAATTTGAAAATAAAAATGACAGCACTATGGTGGCATTTTGTACTTTGGGAGGAATATTTTCCGAGGGAATTGACTTGGTCGGTGGAAAGCTAATTGGCGTTATAATTCTTGGGGCGGGCCTGCCTCAGGTTGGCAATCAGCGGAAGCTCATGTCAGACTTCTTTGACGAGAGTGATAAAAACGGCTTTGAGTATGCCTATCTATATCCTGGAATGAACAAGGTTATTCAGGCTGCAGGGCGTCTGATTAGAACCAAGGATGATGTTGGAGTTATTGCCTTATTGGATGAGAGATTTAGGTTTTCTAGCTATCGAAAGACCTTCCCTAGAGAGTGGAACGATGCGTTGTTTTCGACAATCGATGATGTTTCGTTAAAATTAACAAATTTCTGGTCGAAAAACACCTGAAAAATTATTAGGAGTTGTGAAAAAGTTGTGTTATACTCTTTGTGACTATGAGGCAAAATCTAGGTGATATTCACACTGGCATATGTGCAATGGATAGTTTTTTGCATTTAATATGAACCACTTAGATTATATATAGTTACCAAGTAAATATCACGGAGGTGTAAAGTGGGTAAAGTAAGAAGAGTTTACGTCGAGAAAAAACCACAATATGCAGTATCAGCCAAGTCACTGTTTTCCGAAATCGGAAGCTACTTAGGCATCAAGGGTGTTACAGGAGTTAGAGTCTTGATACGTTATGACG
Organism: Pseudobutyrivibrio sp. UBA1225; assembly: GCA_002309345.1. GTDB lineage: Bacteria > Bacillota > Clostridia > Lachnospirales > Lachnospiraceae > Pseudobutyrivibrio. The sequence goes on along the minus strand of DBWZ01000049.1, from coordinate 12,902 downwards.
TTCAGGATGTTTCTGACGATGTTTTTAAGAAAGCAGTTAAGACAGTGTTCTCTGAACCTCCTGTTGATGATGTTTACGAAGAAACATTTGATTATGATGGCCGTGTTTTCTCTGTTGAGTTTTTGCCTGGCCAGTTTGACCAGCGTGCAGATTCTGCTGAGCAGTGTCTCAAGCTTTTAAACGAAAATGAAAACCCAACTATTCACACAGCAACTACCTATGTTATTGAGGGTAGCATTAGTGACGACGAATTCAACGCAATCAAGTCACATTGCATCAATCCAGTTGATTCTAGAGAGACTTCACTTGAAAAGCCAGAGTCTCTATCTGATAATTTCCAAGAGCCAGATGACGTCAAAACATTTGACGGTTTCATTTCTATGGCAGAAAAAGATTTACACGATTTATATGATTCCTTAAATTTGGCTATGACCTTTAAGGATTTCCTTCATATTCAAAACTATTTTTCCAAAGATGAGCATAGAGATCCTACTGTTACAGAAATCAGAGTACTTGATACTTATTGGTCTGATCACTGTAGACATACTACTTTCTCTACTGAACTTAAAAACGTCACTATCGAAGATGGTTTCTATAAGGCTCCAATTGAGGAGACATACAACGACTATCTTGATAACTTCAAGGTGCTCTATAAGGACCGCGATGACAAATTCGTTTGCTTGATGGATCTTGCACTTCTTGCGATGAAGCGTCTCAAGGCAGATGGCAAGCTTGAAGATCAAGAAGAGTCAGACGAGATTAACGCATGTTCAATCGTTGTTCCAATCAACGTAGATGGAACAGAAGAAGAGTGGCTCATCAACTTCAAGAACGAGACACATAACCATCCTACAGAAATCGAACCATTTGGTGGCGCTGCAACCTGTCTTGGTGGAGCAATTCGCGATCCACTTTCAGGACGTACATACGTATATCAGGCTATGCGTGTCACTGGTGCGGCTGATCCAACAGTATCAGTCAAGGATACAATCGATGGCAAGCTTCCTCAGAAAAAGCTTGTTCGTGAGGCTGCTCATGGATACAGTTCATATGGTAACCAGATAGGTCTTGCTACTGGCTACGTCAAAGAAATATATCATCCAGACTATGTTGCAAAGCGTATGGAGATTGGTGCTGTTATGGGTGCTGCTCCAAGACGTGCTGTTCAGCGTCTCAATTCAGACCCAGGAGACAAAATCATTCTCTTAGGTGGACGCACAGGTCGTGATGGTATCGGTGGTGCTACCGGTTCTTCAAAGGCGCACAACACTGAGTCTACTGCAGTTTGCGGCGCTGAGGTTCAAAAGGGTAACCCACCTACAGAAAGAAAAATTCAACGACTCTTCCGCAGAGAAGAAGTTTCTTACATTATCAAAAAGTGTAACGACTTTGGTGCTGGCGGCGTATCCGTTGCTATCGGTGAGCTGGCTCCAGGTCTTGTTGTTAATCTTGACCTTGTGCCAAAGAAGTATGCAGGTTTAGATGGTACTGAGCTTGCAATTTCAGAATCTCAGGAGCGTATGGCAGTTGTTGTTGCTCCAGCAGATGTCAATAAGTTCCTTCAGTATGCGGCTGAAGAAAACTTAGAAGCAATCGAGGTTGCTGAGGTTACCAAGGAGCCACGTCTTGTCCTTAACTGGAGAGGCAAGGAAATCGTTAACCTTTCACGTGCATTCCTTGATACCAACGGAGCACACCAAGAGACAGATGTTTATGTTGAGCTTCCAAACAGTGATGACAAGTTCATCGACAAGATTAGCATCGCAAAAGTTGCAGAGGATGTTGCAAACGGTGACTTTAGAGCTGCATGGTTAGACAGCCTTGCAGACCTCAATGAGTGTTCTCAAAAGGGACTTGTTGAAATGTTTGATGGTTCAATTGGCGCTGGTTCAACACTCATGCCTTTTGGTGGTAAGTATCAGCTTACTGAGACACAATCGATGGTTGCAAAGGTTCCAGTGGCTGATGGTAACACAGATGCAGTTACAATGATGGCTTACGGCTTTAATCCATATTTGAGCTCATGGTCTCCATATCATGGTGCACAGTTTGCAGTGCTTGAATCTGTTGCCAGAATCGTAGCCTCTGGTGGCGATTACAAAAAGATTAGATTTACATTCCAAGAGTACTTCCGCAGAATGAGCGAAGATCCAAAGCGTTGGAGCCAGCCATTTGCAGCACTTCTTGGTGCATATAAGGCGCAGATGGAGTTCGAGCTTCCATCAATCGGTGGAAAGGATTCCATGTCAGGTACATTCAACGAAATAGATGTACCACCTACACTTGTTTCCTTTGCAGTAGATGTTGCAAAGCAGGGCGAAATCGTTACACCAGAGCTCAAACAGGCAGGAGACAAGTTATATGCTCTTAGAATCTTAAGAGATTCATATGATCAGCCAAATTACGAGGAGGCTAAAAAGATTTATGCTGGTGTTCGCCATATGGTTGAACAAGGCTACATCAAGGCTGCTTACGCCCTTGATGCAAATGGTCTTGTTCCAGCAGTATCCAAGATGGCATTCGGTAACAAGATGGGTGTCAAGATTCTTGATGATTTTTCTTCGAAAACATTGTTTGGCTTCTCAATTGGAGATATTGTTCTCGAGGTTTCTGAGGAAGCAGCACTTGCAGTTAATAAGGAATTAGCAAAACACGGTATAGCAGATTGTGGCTATATAGTCGGTGAAGTTACTGACGATGCTACATTTACCTATAGAGATGTTAAGATTTCTATTGACGAAGCAATCGCTGCATGGACCGGCACTCTTGAAAAGGTGTTCAAGACTCGCAGCCACGATGAAAAATCTCGAGTTAAATCAGATGTTTACGAGGCAAAGACTGTCTATGTTTGCAAAAACAAGATTGCGAAGCCAAGAGTATTCATCCCTGTATTTCCAGGTACCAACTGTGAGTACGATTCAGCTAGAGCATTTGAAAACGCTGGTGCAATTACCAATGTTAAGGTATTCAAGAATCAGACAGCAGAGGACATAAGAGAATCCGTTGATGAATTCTCAAGGGCAATTGCTCAATCCCAGATTGTTATGTTCCCAGGTGGATTCTCAGCTGGCGACGAGCCAGAGGGGTCAGCAAAGTTCTTTGCTACAGCATTTAGAAACGAAAAGATGAAGGAAGCAATCCACGGACTTCTCAACAACAGAGATGGTCTTATGCTTGGTATCTGTAATGGTTTCCAGGCGCTCATCAAGCTTGGTCTTGTACCATACGGTGAGATACATACTCAAAAAGAGGATGCTCCTACACTTACATACAACACAATCGGACGTCATATTTCTAAGATTGCATACACCAAGGTTGTCAGCAACAAGTCTCCATGGCTTGCCGGAGCACAACTTGGTGAGACATATTGTTCTCCAGCTTCTCACGGTGAGGGACGTTTTGTCGCTTCCAAGGAGTGGATTAAGAAGCTGTTTGCAAACGGTCAGGTGGCAACTCAATACGTTGATGAAAAGGGTAATCCAACTATGGATGAAGAGTGGAACATCAACGGAAGCTACTTTGCTATCGAGGGTATCACCAGCCCAGATGGTAGAGTCCTTGGAAAGATGGCTCACGCAGAGCGTAAGGGCGATGGCGTTGCATTAAACATCTACGGCAATCAAGATCTCAAGATATTTGAGTCTGGCGTAGCTTACTTCCGCTAATAATAGACTCCAAGGTATTTCTCTACCTTGGAGTTTTAATAAGAAAAAGTAAAAGGATAGAAAGAGGAAAGATGAAAGCATTTTTGATTTTGGAAGATGGGACAGTATTTGAAGGCACAAGCATCGGTTCAACCAGAGAAGTTATCAGCGAAATCGTATTTAACACTTCTATGACAGGATACTTGGAGGTACTTACGGATCCTTCGTATGCTGGACAGGCAGTGTGTATGACATATCCACTGATTGGCAACTATGGTATTACTCCGGATATGGAAAGCGGAAAACCTTGGCCAGACGGATTCATTGTTAGGGAACTCAGTCGTATCCCTTCAAACTTCCGTTGTGAGGGAACAATCCAAGATTTCCTTGTGAAATACGATATTCCTGGTATCGCTGGCATAGATACAAGAGCGCTCACCAAGATTCTTCGTGAGAAGGGTACGATGAACGGCATGATTACCACCAACGAAAACTTTGATTTCGAGGCAATCAAGCCACAGCTTAATGCGTACACAACAGGCGATGTTGTATCAAAGGTTACATGTTCTGATAAGCAGGTTCTTTCAGGAACAGGCAAGAAGGTTGCACTGTTAGATTTCGGTGCAAAGAAAAACATTGCAAAATCATTAAACGATAGAGGCTGTGAGGTTACAATTTATCCTGCTCACACAAAGGCAGAAGAAATCCTTTCAACAAATCCAGACGGAATTATGCTTTCAAACGGACCTGGAGATCCAAAGGATTGCGGCCCAATCATAGAAGAGATTAAAAAGCTTTACAGCAGTGATACACCAATCTTTGCAATCTGCCTCGGCCATCAGCTTATGGCTCTTGCAAATGGTGCGGATACACATAAGATGAAGTACGGTCACCGCGGCGGTAATCACCCAGTTAAGGATTTGGAGACAGGTCGCGTATATATTTCATCTCAGAATCACGGCTACGTGGTAGATACAGACAAACTTGACCCAAAGGTGGCTACACCTGCATTTGTAAATGTAAACGATGGAACCAACGAGGGTCTGAAATATACAGGAAAGAACATCTTTACTGTTCAGTTCCATCCTGAGGCATGCCCAGGACCACAGGACAGTGGATACTTATTTGATAGATTTATTGGAATGATGGGAGGAGAGCAATAATGCCAAAGAGAAGTGACATTAAAAAGGTAATGGTGATTGGCTCTGGTCCTATCGTCATCGGACAGGCAGCTGAGTTTGACTATGCAGGTACACAGGCTTGCCGTTCACTTAAAGAAGAGGGCATGGAGGTTTGTCTTGTAAACTCAAACCCAGCCACAATCATGACAGATAAAGAAATAGCTGATCAGGTTTATATCGAGCCTCTTACAGTTGATGTTTTAAAGCAGATTATTATCAAGGAAAAGCCAGATTCACTTCTTCCAACACTTGGTGGACAGGCTGGTCTTAACCTTGGTATGGAGCTTGCAGAATCAGGATTTCTTGCTGAGCAGGGAGTAAAGCTTATTGGTACTACTGCTGAGACTATCTTTAGAGCCGAAGATAGACAGGCGTTCAAAGATACAATGGAAAAGCTCGGCGAGCCAGTTGCAGCCTCACTAGTTGTTAATACTGTAGAGGAAGGTATCAAGTTTACAAATACAATCGGTTATCCGGTCGTGCTTCGTCCAGCATATACACTTGGTGGTTCAGGCGGTGGTATCGCTCACAATGAGGCAGAGCTTGTTGAAATCCTTACCAACGGTCTCCGTCTTTCACGTGTGCACGAGGTTCTTGTTGAGCGTTGCATCGCTGGTTGGAAGGAAATCGAATACGAGGTTATGCGAGATGCTGCAGGCAACTGCATAACTGTTTGTAATATGGAAAACATCGATCCAGTCGGTGTACATACAGGTGATTCAATCGTAGTTGCACCTTCTCAGACACTTGGAGATAAAGAATATCAGATGCTTCGTACTTCAGCTCTTCGCATTATTGATGAGCTTGGCATCACAGGTGGATGTAACGTACAGTATGCTCTTCATCCTGAGAGCTTCGAGTACTGTGTAATCGAGGTTAACCCTCGTGTGTCTCGTTCATCAGCACTTGCTTCCAAGGCAACAGGTTATCCAATTGCTAAGGTTGCAGCCAAGATTGCTTTGGGCTACACGCTTGACGAGATTCCAAATGCAATTACCAAGAAGACATTCGCATCATTCGAGCCAATGCTTGATTACTGCGTAGTAAAAATTCCACGTCTTCCTTTTGATAAATTTATTACTGCTCAAAGAAAGCTTACAACACAGATGAAGGCTACTGGAGAGGTTATGTCTATCTGCAACAACTTCGAAGGAGCATTGATGAAGGCTATTCGTTCGCTAGAGCAGCACGTTGATTCACTTATGAGCTATGATTTCTGCGATATGTCAGATGACGAGCTTGCAGAGGCACTTGAGGTTGTGGACGATAGAAGAATCTACTGCATCGCAGAGGCACTTCGCAGAGGCGTTTCTTACGAGAAGATTCATGAGATATCTCAGATTGATATCTGGTTCATCGACAAGATTAAAATCTTGGTTGAGATGGAGCAGCGCCTTGCGAATGAGGAGCTTACAGTCGAGCTTCTTAAAGAAGCAAAAAGAATTGAGTTCCCAGATAATGTCATTGCAGAGCTTAACGGCAAGCTTACTGAGGAGCAGGTTCGTAAGATGCGTTATGACAATGGCATAGTTGCAGCATACAAGATGGTTGATACTTGTGCAGCCGAGTTTGATGCTATGACACCATACTACTACAGCGTTTATGGCAGTGAGAACGAAGCCGCCCAGACAAAGGATCGCAAGAAGGTACTTGTACTTGGTTCCGGACCAATCCGCATCGGTCAGGGTGTCGAATTCGACTACTGTTCAGTTCATGCTACATGGGCATTTGCTAAAGAGGGCTGGGAGACAGTTATTGTAAACAACAACCCAGAGACTGTTTCAACAGACTTTGATATTGCAGACAAGCTATACTTTGAGCCTCTTACAAATGAAGATGTAGAGTCAATCGTAAATCTCGAGAAGCCAGATGGAGCTATCGTTCAGTTCGGTGGACAGACAGCCATCAAGCTTACAGAGCATCTTATGAAAATTGGCGTTCCAATCCTTGGTACCAAGGCAGAGGATGTTGATGCGGCAGAAGATAGAGAGCTCTTTGATAAGATTTTGGAGCAGACACAGATTCCTAGAGCTGCCGGTGGTACAGTATTTACTGCCGAAGAAGCAAAGGAAGTGGCTAATAGATTAGGATATCCAGTTCTTGTTCGTCCTTCATATGTACTTGGTGGACAAGGTATGCAGATAGCCTTCAACGACGAGGAAATCGAAAAGTTTATGGATATCATCAACCAGATTGCTCAGGATCACCCAATACTTGTAGACAAGTATTTGCAGGGTAAGGAAATCGAGGTTGATGCAATCTGCGACGGTGAAAATATCTTGATTCCTGGTATTATGGAGCATATCGAGCGTACAGGTATTCACTCTGGTGATAGTATCTCGGTTTATCCTGCTCACACTATCAGTCAGGAAATTAAGGACAAGATAGTAGATTACACTGGACGTCTTGCCAAGGCTCTTCACGTACTTGGTATGATTAACATTCAGTTTATAGCAATGGATGGAGAGGTGTACGTTATAGAGGTTAACCCTCGAAGCTCACGTACAGTTCCTTACATCAGCAAGGTTACAGGTATTCCAATCGTAGATTTGGCTGCAAAGGCTATTCTCGGTCACAAGATTAAAGACATGGGATATGAGCCAGGTCTTCAGCCTGAGGCAGATTATATAGCAATCAAGATGCCAGTGTTCTCATTCGAGAAGCTTCGCGGGGCTGAGATTAGCTTGGGACCAGAAATGAAGTCAACTGGCGAGTGTCTAGGTATCGCAAAGACCTTTGAAGAAGCTTTGTACAAGGCATTCCTTGGAGCAGGTGTCATCTTGCCTAAGCACAAGCAGATGATTATCACCGTCAAGGATGCAGACAAGCCAGAGGCACTTGAGGTTGCAAAGCGTTTTGAGAAGCTTGGCTACAAGATTTACGCTACACGCTCGACTGCAAAATACTTACAAGAAGGTGGAGTGGATGCTCTTCGTGTAAACAAGATTACTCAGGAATCTCCAAACGTAATGGACCTTATCCTTGGTCACAAGATTGACCTTGTTATTGATACTCCAACTCAGGGACACGGCGATAAGACTCGTGACGGTTTCTTGATTCGAAGAAATGCCATCGAAACAGGTATCAACTGTATCACAGCTATGGATACTGCAGTTGCACTTGCAACATCGCTTGAGTCGGCAACTACTGAGTACACGCTTGTGGATGTGGCTACAATCTAGAAATAGTAGGATGCGGTTTGCTATTTTTAATTAAGTCATGGATTAATAGTTATATGAAAACAAAAAAGCTAGAGGTAATATAGGTCTCTAGCTTTTTGTATTATTGGTAAATCCATTTGATTATTTATAAGAAAAAACAACAAAAGTATTGACCTTCCACCTTATGGAACCTTTATATTTATACTTGTAATAAGTTTGGTAAAGGCAGATTTCTGCTGGTAATTGATTTTCTGCCAGCAGAAAGTCATAAGTTTTAATTTTCTAGAGAGCAAATGAGTTTGTGTGTAGAAAGATTGGAGGAAATAGTTATGGAAACAGTATCAAGTGTAGCAATGATAGGTATGTGTTTTTCGATGGTTATCGCAATTGGTTTTCCAATAGCATTGATGGTTTATGCTTTTAGAAAGCTTAAGGCTGATATGGTTTGGTTTGCTATAGGAGCAGTTACATTTATCGTATTTTCGTTAGTCCTTGAGCAGATAATGCATACAATTGTTATAAAGCATTTTAGCATATTAACTAGTAATTTTTGGCTTTGGGCTATTTATGGTGCGCTTGCTGCAGGAATCTTTGAAGAGGTGGGCAGGTTTACAGCAATGCATCTTTTCAAAAAGAAAGATTTGAACAAAAATAACGCCTTTATGTATGGAGTTGGTCATGGCGGTATCGAATCTATTGTAATTGTGGGATTAACTAATATCTCTAATCTCATTACATCATTTATGATTAATTCTGGAACCTTTGAGCAGACTCTAGGAAGTCTTGATGGTTCCTTAAAAGAACAGACAATGCGGAAGGTTTCACTGTTGTGGACTACCGAGCCACTAGCGTTTTATCTTAGTGGAGTCGAGAGAATCTCAGCAGTAACAATTCATATCTGTTTGTCATACCTTGTATATAGGGCAGTTAAAGAGAGCAAGATAAGATTCTTATTCCTATCCATTGCTATTCATACTTTAGTAGATACAATCTCGGGTGTAGTGGGAGCGACTTGCTCAGCAGTAATGTTGGAGGTTGTGTTAGCTGCAGTTGCTGTTGTAATTGCTGTGTGCGTGTATAAAAATAGTAAAAAAATTACAGAGGATATAAATTAGTATTATCGAAAAGATTTGACTAGAGGATTTATTATGTATGAAATAAGTTACTTGCAGATGTTTGTTTTTATTACGGTCTGCTGGATTATATTTAGAGTTGCTCACGCAATAATAAAAAAAGAGGTAAAGTGGAAGCGCGAACTTCAGCTATTGCTTGTTTATATTTGCATAGTTGTTATCGCTAGATATATATATTTCCCACGAGAGTTGGTAAATGGAAAAATAGCACTTTTAAAGGTTGATTTTAGCAAGATTCTTGAATTTAATATCAACTGGAGAGCACTTACATTTCTTTGGGAGAGATATGATGGATGGAAAGGGAATGTAATTGGCAACATATCAATGTTTATTCCAGTTGGTATAGTTTGGCCAGTGTGTTTTAAGGAACTCAACAGTATTTCTAAAGTCACACTTGCAGGATTCGTATATACGTTATTAATTGAGATATCTCAGCTTCCACTTGAAAGAGTCACAGATGTAGATGATTTGATTTTAAATACTACAGGTACATTTATAGGTGCGTTAATATATTTTTCTATCAAGAAAATTCGTAACAAATAATGATTATTCAAAGTAAAGGACTAGAAAATGACTAACAAAAGACTATTATTTTTAATTTGTGCAGGTTTAATTTTATCAGGTTGAGGTTTTAGCTTATTTTTTTGATTTCATCTAGGCTTTTGGAAAAGAATAGTATTGTCCAAGGATATACTACAAATCCTAGGAAGATCCCCTCAAGCGCAGAAAACATCGAAAAAACAAAGGCTAGGGATGCAGCCAAACAGAAACAAATTACAATACTGAGAAATATTGATAGCCATAAAAGTATAAAAGTTACAATTGCTTTTAGTATGAATAATACTGGTGTTGTTTTACTTTTTTTGTAAAAGTAATATAAAGCAATTCCTATGGCGCCAAGAAACAACACTATAGAAAGAAGTCCAGCTGTCTCGCCAATAGTTTCTACAAGGGATATCGCCTTGTTACTGTCTATATTAAAATATTCAACAAGTAGGTATTCTAAATCGGTATAGGAGATTGCAAAAAATCCTCCGCATATAATGCCCCAAAAAGCGCATGCGATAGTGAGGAGTGGATTATCGTATAGAATGTCTCCAATCTTAAAGGAGTAAGCACCGCGATGTTTATTTTTGTATAAGCGGTATGCTTCGTATGGTAACATACCGCAGGCAAAGATAAATAAAGCTGTTATTATTATTTCTATTACTTTGATGAAGTAGCTGCCACTCATAATGAAAGTTGTGCTAAAACCAAGTAGCAACATGGAAAGGGCCATGCATCTTGCGGAAACAGGGTGTTCCTTCTTAACAAAGTTATAGCCGTTGAATATTTTTGTAAGTTTTGTAGCTAGTGTTTTTTTAGGCTTAGTATCTTTAGTCTCATCTAAGTGATGGTGTTCTAATTCGTTTTTTGGAATATTGTTATTTGTTTCTAATTCTGACATTATTTCTTCCTTTTTTGATTATTAGTTAATACTATAATCGTTATTTCTATAAATTTCTACAGCTCTATAATAAGAAAAGTTAAAGTTTCTTATATCGTCAACGTCGTAATCACAGTTGTAGTTTGATAAGAAGGTGCACTCGTAACTTTTAAGCAGTTCTTTATCATTTTCAAATGCTGGAACAGCATCAGCGGAAAGCTCCTCACTAATGTAATATTTCACGTGCTCCATTTCTGATTCATCACCTTTAGCTGCGGCTATATCATATTTTGCAATCTGGTATTCAGGATTTACATAAATGAATCCCAGGTATGCGATAGTGATAGTAATCATACATACCTTAAATACAGGAAAGTCTGTTTTAAAGATACCCACTATAAGTGTTGCAAGCCAAATGCAAAGTACGCCTAGGAACCAAAGAACAAATACTCTAAGGAATGTTAAAGCGTATTCCTGAATGTATAAGATCATTCTGAAAGCAGAAGATGCAATCATTATATATGTGCAGGCCGCAATAAATACAAGCACGCTAGTGAGAGCTTTTGATTTTGCAAACTTTCTAGCACAAACAGATACGATAACAACATTTATGATGCACACTGCAAGTAGCTGATAGAAGCCCTCGTGCGCGTATTCTGCGTAGGTGTATCCCTTTGGAAGAGCAACTGAACCAGTAAATAAATATAATATTTGAACCATGCAAAATACAAAGTATACGGCTCCTATTATAACGGAAAACGTAATTGCGATAACAGGATTACCTGTTCCCTGTGGGCTTGCCTTAACATTTAGTCCTGTTTTAGACAAGATAGAAGGTATGCAGTAAGCTGCAACAAATGCAATTACGAAAGTAATTATTCTGCCCAAACAATCCCAAAAATCGTGTGGCAAGTAGTCAAAGATATTGTTTATCAAGTTAGAAAAAACTCTATCTGCCGAGGTTAATAGAACAAGCACAACAATAAGTACGGGTATGGCGCAGAGTATACCAATAATTATAGCAGAGGTGTTTTGATTTTTCTTGTCTGAATTAGATTTTTCATTTTCATTAAACCATGCTATAAAATCGTTTATAGGAGTAAAGATGGCAAGAAGAGGGGTTATCACTGTAAAGAGGATACCTAAAAGCCATCCACCTATATCCCAGCCGGTGGTGTCGATGTATAAAGTTAATACATAGCTGAAGAATAGCAAGAAGATTGCAAATCCATCTAAACCTATAAGAGTGGGGCTAGCAGTCAAGCACTTGTGGATTGAAAGTAGCATGAGTGATGCTACGTAAAATATTCCAAGCACCTTGCTTCCGCTTTTAAGTGTGATTAGCGACAAGCCATCCTTTTTTCTGAGGAAGCCAAGCGTAATCAGTGTTGCCAACATAAATATTGGGTAGGCGATGCCCGAATGATTCTTGTACAAACATATGGTGTAGATAGATGCAAATACAAGTGATAGTAAGATATATTTTTTAAAAGTTTCACTGTTGCCTTTGGCAGAAGCGTAGGCTGGTGTTTCGTTGTAGTAGTTTGTTGCAATATTATTATTATTATTCTCCATAATTTCCTCCTAATTTATTGTTCTGAATTCTCTTCATCAGGAACAAATTCTAAAATATCTCCAGGCTGGCAGTCTAGCGCCTTACAAATGGCGTCTAGGGTTTCCAACCTGACCGCTTTGGCTTTGTTGTTTTTGAGTATTGATAGATTGGCTAAAGTGATACCCACCTTGCCAGCCAGATCTGTCAATCCGATTTTGCGTTTAGCCATCATAACATCTAAATTTATAACAATCATATTTCACCTTCGATTCTGAATTAAATAGTTAAGTCGTTTTCAAGCTTGTAGTTGACCGCCTTTTCGAAAACCATAGCAAGCACTTTGCTAAGTAGTCCTGCAAAGGCGAATACACCAGCAACTATGATTGCTGCAGGGGTGAAGTATACAGCGCATCTGAGCAGCTTTAAGATGGTAATCGCAAATGCGTATGCAGCCATTCTGGAAAGGCTTTTTACATTGTCTTGTACGAAGCAATTGTCTTCAATTACAGTTTTCATCATATTTTTGAGCTCAAATAATATTAGAAGACAAAATAATCCAACCAACATGATTGATACAACCGCATATACGTAGTGATCTAGAATCTTGGCATATTCAGTTTCTGCGCCAAGCAGCTTAATAGTGAGCTTGACAGATGGTTTTAACCCAAAAGGAACTGAAAGTTCAAGTAGGATTCCTATGGTAAAAGCTAAATCAATTATTACTTTTACAAATCTGTTTAATGTAGTATTCATGATTTCCTCCATAGCTGTTTTTCCCTTAATTGTTAAATGAAATGCAGCT
>DBWZ01000070.1:564-51766 GCA_002309345.1 Pseudobutyrivibrio sp. UBA1225 | reverse complement strand
CGCCGGCGTAGGTCCTTCCCATGCTCGGCATGGGACCTTCCTGCTCGCGCCATCCAAGATTAGAACGCTGTCGCTTACTTATAATTTTTAGCTGCTTGAATAATTAAAACTATGTAAAGATAGTCTTATTGTCTAAACGGTTTGATTATGCTTTATGCTTCATACTTCTCTACTATAGTTGCACAACCCATACCACCACCGATGCAGAGTGTAGCAAGACCCTTCTTGTACTCTGGGTTGTGAATCATATCGTAGATAAGTGTTACGAGGATACGAGCGCCTGATGCACCAACTGGGTGACCAAGTGCGATAGCACCACCGTTTGGATTGAGCTTCTTAAGGTCGAAGCCAAGATCCTTACCTACTGCAACTGACTGAGCTGCGAATGCTTCGTTAGCCTCATATACATCGAGATCATCGATTGTAAGACCTGCCTTAGCAAGAGCCTTCTTTGTTGCTGGAACAGGACCAACGCCCATGATTTCAGGAGCACATCCGCCAAGTGCACCAGCTACAAATGTAACGAGTGGCTTAACGCCGAGTTCCTTAGCCTTTTCTTCTGACATAACAACAAGTGCTGCAGCACCATCGTTGATACCTGAAGCATTACCAGCTGTAACAACTCCATCTGGATATAAAGCTTTAAGCTTAGCAAGACCTTCGATTGTTGTACCAGGTCTTGGGCCTTCATCTGTATCGAAAATAACTGTTTCTTTTTTCTTCTTGATTTCTACAGGAACAATTTCATCCTTGAATGCGCCAGCTTCGATAGCTGCACAAGCCTTGTTCTGAGAGTTAACTGCGAACTCATCAAGCTCTTCTCTTGTAAGCTTCCACTGCTCTGCAACATTGTCAGCTGTTTTAATCATGTGATAGTCATTGTATGCATCCCAAAGAGCATCCTTAACCATTGTATCTACTAAAGCACCTTGGCTGTTTGAAGGCCATGTCATTCTGTAACCATAACGACCATTTGGAAGTGCAAATGGTGCTAAAGACATGTTTTCCATACCACCAGCTACTACTACATCAGCATCACCTGCGATAATCATCTGTGCAGCCTGGTTAACACAGTTAAGACCAGAACCACAAACAACGTTTGTTGTAACTGCTGTTGTCTCGTTTGGAAGACCAGCTTTGATTGCAGCCTGACGAGCAACGTTCTGTCCTAAACCTGCCTGGATAACGCAGCCCATATATACGTGCTCTACGTCTTCTGGCTTGATACCTGCTCTTTTAACTGCTTCCTTGATAACGATGGAACCTAAATCTGCTGCTGGAATAGCACTTAAAGATCCACCCATAGTACCGATAGCTGTTCTACATGCGCTAGCAATAACTACTTTTTTTCCCATGTTCTTTCTCCTTTTGTTAAGAAATACTTTTTTGTTTCCGGTTGATTAAATTCTATTGTTAATTTATTTCGAACTCATCTTAGTTCCACAAAAATAATTTTTTGTACATAGTATACAAAAACTGCTTCGCGAAACTGTTAATTTTTTAACGAAGAATTCTCAAAAAAAATAGACCTCAATCCGCCGCCGATGAAAAAATGTTACCATATCTCAGCCTCGGATTCAACGGGGAATTTTAATCTTTAAAGAAAAAGGACAACATTTCCACTTAAAAATGTTGTCCCATTATTTTTTGATTATAAAGCTTCTTAATTTACATATCCATATACAGAAAGATTGTCTTGATCTTTTATAAGATCACATTAAACTTAAAATTTATAGAAAGAATATCTAAAAATAATTCTTTATTAGGAAAACTATCCTACAATACTATTGCCGTCTCAAGAGCAAGCTTCATCATCTCTGTAAATGATTTTTGGCGCTCCTCAGCTGGAATTTCTTCTGATGTTACAAAGGAATCAGAAATTGTAAGCATACATGTTGCATTCTTTCCAAGCATGTTTGCGTTGTTAAATAGAGCAAAGCTCTCCATCTCTACGCAATCGCAATTGGTGCGAGCTTTTACGGCCTTCCAGCCTCCCATCTCTGGTGCAGTATAGAACTGATCACTAGAGTGAACCTTTGCAAGCTTAGCATCAATACCAAGCTCTTTTGCCTTCGCAATTGCGATATCGTTAATCTTCTTGCTTGGGTAAAGTGTTGATTCCTCTACTCCATTTGTGTACTTAGCAAAGGTACTTTCTGAAAATGCGCTCTCTGAAATTACTACGTCAAGAACATTGAGCTTGTCTGTATAAGAACCAGCAGAGCCGATGCGAATAATGTTTTCTACATCATAAAATGCAAATAATTCATATGAATATATTCCAATTGAAGGCATACCCATTCCACTTGCCATAACTGACACAGGAATACCTTTATATTTTCCTGTATAGCCAAGACAGTTACGAACTGTGTTGACACATTTAACATCCTCTAAAAAATTGTCAGCTACAAACTTAGCACGGAGTGGATCTCCTGGCATAAGTACGGTTCTAGCAAAATCCCCTTTGTTCGCTTCGTTATGTGGTGTTGCCATATCATGTCCTCCTTATTAATTTATTTTAATTGTAGTTATAAAAATAATGTGCGTTTATCGTGGTTCCCGAGGTTCTATCTAAGAATCCAATTCCCTCACGAGGCTCTCTGCCCTCTGCCTCCGCGGCTGCTTGCTCTGCCCCCACCTGACTGTTGTGCAGATTTTGGGCGTAACTGTAGGTACAGAAGAACAACGCATCGGTATTGGTGCTTCCAGAAATCGCCTGAGCTGCCGCTCTTTGACAAGCGCTATTTGGCCCTTCTGCCAGAATGATTGCCACTCGACCTGAGGTAACAGGAGCAAACTGTCCAGGTGAATATATAACTCCCGAAACAGAATTCGGGAATCTGCCACTTGCCACTCGATTCATAACAACCGAACCTACAGCGAGGCGCCCTGCGTCACCTTGATTTGCTGCCTCCGCCTGAATAAGAGCCGCCAATATCAGAGTTTCTTCATCTGTGGTGCTGTATCCACCAGTGTATCCGCCATGCTCGCCGGCTAGCTTTTCAGCCAAAGCAACCTGCGCCGCCTGATACTGCTGCTGCAAACGTTTTTCTTTTTCCTTTGCCTCCGCCAACTGCTTTTCAAGCTCGGCAATTGCTGCATCCGTGTCTGCTATCTGGGTATTGGTGGTATTTAATGCTGATGCGGTATTGTTTACTAAGGTTCCTAAATTCGATTTCTTGGATTTTAGCTTGCCTTTATATGATGTAAGTTCATCGCTCTTTTCTTGGATGGCAGCTTTGGTTTCTTCTAGCTCGAGTTCTGTTGCCTCGAACTTTTCAATACAAGATTGATCGTACTCTGCGATGTTTTGCATGTATTCCAAACGCTGCAAAAACTCTGCCATGGAACCGCTTTCCAAATAATTCACCAACGTGTTGGTGGACTTGTTTTCGTACATGTAAACGATACGACTAGACATAGATTCTTTTTGGTTTTCCAAAGATTTCTGAGTCTTGTCTAGCTTGTCGTTTAAATCGTCAATATCAGCCTCCACAGCGGCGATACTAACCTCTGTCTCAGATATTTCCCCAGTAACTGTGGTTATTTGTGTATTAAGATCTGTAATCTGCCCAGACAAGCTTGTTGCCTGAGACTGCAACTGTTCCTTTGCTGATTCCGCCTGTTGCTTTTGACTGTTAATGTCATTAACCTGCTGAGAGGCATTTTCTGATTCCTCCTTAAGCCTGTCGACCTCCGTCTGGGAGGCACTAGCTACAAGGGAATTTGAAAAGAATATAGCCATCAGAACAACAGCCATGCACCCTCTTAATTTGTTCATATACTCTCCTATCGGCAAGAGCTACTGATAGATTCTACCGCTACCGCTCCGCCACGCACAACTTCCAGCTTTTTAAATCTAGTTTTAAGAAGCGAGATTAACTCGTTATTCTTCCTTTCTGTAAGTGTACACTCAAACAAGACTGCGTCTGAGCCAATATCAACAATCTTAACATTCCCCCCTTGATCAAAGACCTCTGCAATTTGAAATGCTTCCGTCTTACCTGCGCCATCAAGTCCTAAAACCTTGGCATATAATATCTCTTTCATATGAACTAGTGTGGTTGTAAGGTCGATAACCTTGATAACCTCCACCATCGCGTTCAATTGCTTTTTTATCTGTTCAAAGGTTGCATCATCAGCCTTGACTGAAATTGTCATTCTTGATACATCCTCTTTTTCTGTGGTACCTACTGTAAGAGTCTGCAGGTTGTATGACTTTGCTGAGAAAAGTCCTGAAACCTTAGCCAAAACACCTACTTGATTTTCAACATATAAGGCAATCCATCTATTTTTCATGTTGTCTCCTTTTTCATGCTTCTATTAATACAGCCTATCTTCTTAGTTACTTTTTGCTCATTCGTAATGAATGTCTATCATGCTTCCATAATATTGTAACTATTTGAGTATCATATCGCTAAGTGGTGTGCCACTCTTTACCATAGGAAGTACCAAATCGTCAGGTGAAACAATGAAATCTAAAACGGTAGGTCCAGCTGTGTTTTTCCGAGCCTGCTTTAGCGCCCCCACAACATCATCGCCATCTGTAACTCGAATCGCCTTGCAGCTATAGCTTTCCGCCCACTTGATAAAGTCAGGATAATAGCTGCCATCCGGAGCCCCTAGATTGGTAATCTCGTAGCGCTTGCCGTAGAACAGCTGCTGCATCTGACGAACCATACCAAGGTTAGCATTGTTGAATATACAGATGATAACCGGAATCTTTTCCGTCATAGCTGTTGCCATCTCCTGCATGTTCATCTGGAATCCACCGTCACCTGTGATAAGAACAGTAGGCTTCTTTGGCTTGCCAACGGCAGCACCGATAGCTGCAGGGAAACCAAATCCCATGGTGCCCAATCCTCCAGATGTAATAAACTGTTGCCCTTTGTTAAGCTTGATAAACTGACTTGCCCACATCTGATGTTGTCCAACATCTGTGACAATGTTGGCATCAGGGAACACTTCGTTTATGGCTTCACAAATAGTCTGAGGACAGATACCTATCTTGGTGTTAGGCATTCCAAGTGGATGCTCCTGCTCCCACTCATCTATCTTAGCAAGCCACTTGTCTGTGTCCATAGGCTCTGCGTATTCTACTAGTTTTTCTAATGCAATTTTGGCATCAGCTGTGACTGGCACATCAACCTCTACATTTCGTGAGATAGATGCAGATGCAATATCAACGTGAACGATTTGAGCTTTTGGCGCAAACTTGTCTAGTTCGCCCGTGATACGGTCATTGAAACGAGTACCTATTGAAAACAGTACGTCACATTCGGTGACAGCCTTGTTGGCTGCGAACCTTCCGTGCATACCACAATTGCCAATGTAAAGCTTGTTGTCATCTGGCATGACGCCCTTTGCCATAACAGTTGTTGTAACAGGAATACCCATCTTTGTTGCAAAGTTCAACAAGTATTTTTCCGCCCTCGCAATTCGAACGCCGCCCCCTGCAAGAATCAGCGGACGCTTGGCATTCTTTAAAAGACGATATGCCTTTTTGAGCTGTCCGATGTGAACAGATTCGTTTGGATGGTATCCACGAATATCAACATGATCTGGATACTCAGGACTTCCGGAAATTGTCTGAATATCCTTTGGTATATCGATAAGAACAGGACCAGGCTTGCCTGTTGAAGCAATCTGAAATCCCATCTTGATGAGACGTCCCATATCTGCTCGGTCTCGAACTGTAACCCCATACTTTGTAATCGAACGAGTCATTCCCACGATATCAACCTCTTGGAACGCATCATTACCAATCAGGTGAAGTGGCACCTGACCTGTAAAAATAACCATAGGAATGCTGTCGTAATAAGCATCTGCAATACCTGTAATTGTGTTTGTTGCCCCAGGACCTGAGGTAACTAAAACCACGGCAGTTTTGCCAGTAGCTCTAGCGTAACCCTCAGCTTCGTGGATGAGGGCTTGCTCGTGACGACCAAGGATTACTCGGATGCCTTCAGTCTTGTATAGCTCATCCATGATATCGGTAATCATACCACCTGGATAGGCAAAAATTGTGTCTATTCCCTCTTCCTTTAAGGCCTTAACAAACAACTTTCTTCCTGTAATATTCAATGCCATTTCTATTTCCTCACTGTAAATCTCACTCTTGATAAGTAGCTCTTTAAATTGCTAATTCATTACTTCTTGTTTTTCATCGGAAAAACAGTAATCGTACCGGACCAGGCTTTGGATTTATCCAAAGGCGTGTCCTGCAAAGGGAGCTACTTGATTTATTTTATATATGTTCTGAAGTAAAACTCAATGTCATAATAAGTCTGCTCTTCAGATTCTTCTGCAAGCTTCCAATCAGATTTTTCATCTAGATTTGGGAAGTATGTATCTGCGTCATAAGCATAATCTACATATGTAACAAATGCTCTATCGCAATCGTCTAATAGCAAACGGTAAATGCTCTCGCCACCAATTACATAGATGTCGTCGCTATTATATTTTTGAAGCTCGTTATCTAGCTCCTCTTTTGAGTGAACGATAATAGCGTCGCTCACCTGATAGTTTACATCTCTCGTAAGAACGATGTTGACTCGATTCTTGAGAGGCTTGCCATTAGGGAAGCTCTCTAAAGTCTTTCGTCCCATAACTACCACCTTGCCTGTGGTGGTTTCTCTAAAAAATTTCATATCATCTGGGATACTCACAAGAAGCTTGTTATCCTTGCCAATTGCCCAATTTTTATCCACTGCAACAATTAAATTCATGCTATATCTCCTAGTCCTTAGTCCGTCGGTTACGTCTACAAGCCTGAGTGTTACTCCGCGCGATTAACACATCGCGCTAAAGTAACCTCAGAGCTTGTCAACTACCGACTCATCTAATATCTTCAGTTACTAAAGTCGAATATCAAGCCTATACGGCAACACTTAGAGCTTGATAGCTACTTGCTCATCTATCATCCTAACAACGGGAAGACGCACCGATTTATGATCGACTTCGTCGATGCGGCGCGTCGTGGCAAACTAATTCATGTATCTAAGATACAGAATTAGTTTGCTTCCTAAACAGCAATAGGTATGTTTTTGACTTGTTCGCCGTGGATATAGTCCTCCACGATGAGGTCGTCGGTTGTGAAGTCATAGAAGTTCTTGACCTCGGGATTTAAGCGCACCTTTGGAGCTGGATGCTCAGGGCGCTGTATTAATTCTTTGATGATATCAATGTGTCTGTCGTAGATATGTGCGTCCGCGATGACGTGAATCAGCTCCCCTGGAATCATGTCATTGACCTGTGCAACCATCATTAGAAGGATTGCGTACTGGCACACGTTCCAATTGTTGGCGGCCAAAACATCCTGCGAGCGCTGATTGAGCACCATGTTAAGAACTAGCTTGCCTGTAGCATTGTCCTTGGTGACATTGTAGGTCGCCGAATAGCAACATGGATCTAGATGACCAGTTGCCAAATCGTGAAACTGATATAGGTTTGTCATAATTCTTCTAGAGTATGGTGTTTCTTTAAGCTGCTTAAGAACATAGTCCATCTGGTCAATCATCTCGCCCTTGAACTTGAACTTTTCACCCACAACATATCCGTAGGCTGTACCAATAGAGCCTGTTTCATCAGCCCATTCATCCCACACGTGTGGTTTCAAATCATGAATGTTGTTGGACTTACGCTGATAAATCCAAAGCACCTCGTCCATACAAGACTTTAGTGCAGTTCTTCGAAGTGTGAGAGCAGGAAACTCTTCTCTCAAATCATATTTATTAATTACGCCAAACTTTTTGATTGTGTATGCCTTTTCGCCTGTGTCTTCCCAAGTTGGGCGCACCAATTCATCTTTGGTGTCTGTGCCATTCTCTAATATGTCGCGGCACATCTCTTTAAAAATAACATCAGCTTTGCTCATCAATCTCTCCTTTTGAATCAATTAAGCTATAGTTAGCCTAGCTTATATTCATACATACTTAATTCTACCACAATATATTGTGTTTTGTTATCCTTATTTTAGCTTATTTTCTTTAAGTTCTTGTGCTCGTCCGGATTTTGTTTTTTATTGAAAACCGAATATAGCCAAGATTTCTTTCCACGTATTGCTTTTTTTAAATGTATGGACTGTAATCTGTGCTGCTTTACTTTAAAAAGCTTTGTAGTACTTCTTTTATTGGATATGTATATCTAGTAATCTATGATGATTTCTCTTTATAGGATTACTTTTATTGAATCTGCATGGTAGGCAATCTGTGCTGCTTTACTTTAAAAAGCTTTGTAGTATTACTTTTACTCAATATGTATGGTCAGTAATACTTATCGTGTGTATAAACTGCTAAAAATGGATGTCGACTCAAGAAAAAAGTATTAGTTTCTATGTTTTTAAGCGAAAGTAATACTTAGATTTCACATTTAGAAGAAAATATGTCCAAAAAAGTATTAGTTTGATGTAATATGAGCAAAAGTAATACTTTCTGCTGGCAGAACAAGGAATTGCCAGCAGAAATCTGGCTTTGCCAGACTACTTTTCCATTTCATGAAAAAGTAGGTCTAGTACGATTCCCGTTTTTCTGATGAAAAACAGGAATCTATACTTTTTAATATCTACAGTTTGCAATTAAAAGGACTGCAGCCTCTGCCCGCTTCACAATAACTACTATGCATAGTAATAACATTTTCCACAATAACTAATAATATGAATAGCAGCAGTACTTTTCACAGCAATTACTATGAATAATAACATTACTTCTCCCAATAACTACTATGAGATAACAACATTACTTCTCCCAATAACTACTATGAGATAACAACATTACTTTCCACGATAACTACCATACGATTGCAACAACAATACTTTTCCCATATATCCTTGAAAAAAGACAGGGGTTGAGGTACTATATTTTGTAGTTATATAGTAAAGACTGAGGCATCCCTAGAGGGAGCATTTGCTTCAGGTTAGGAGAAGAAATGAGTCAGGAAAAAGTAGATCAAAAGAAACACGACAAGACACACCGCAAGGCTCTTGTTAGAAAGAAGAAAATCGAGCATGTACTTAGCGTATGTTGCGTACTTCTCGTCACAATTGCAATTGTAGGCTGGATTGGTTTTTCAATATACGATAAAGCTGAAAAGGCACGCGAAGCTAACAAAGAATACGAATACTTCGAAGTCGATACAAGTGCTATTTCAGATTATATTGACGGTTTAAATAACTAATTATTGATAATCCAAATTGTATTGATTTTGAAAAACTAAAAATGATTTTTTAGATTGTTTTTATGAATCAAGTGAATGAAGTCTGATATTTCAAAAGCTCCGCGAGTTGCGGAGCTTTTATAATTCAAATCTGTTCCATATGAAAAGCCTTTTTCATCACTTTACCTATTGGCTTAAAAAGGATAAGCATAAACACGAAGTTGCCTACGCAGTGCACAATATCCCAGGGGATTCCAGAAATCCAAAAAGAAAAGGCTGTGTTAAAACCACTAGAGATTCCTTCGGTAAACACACCCATAAAGAATGGCGTCAGGGCACAAAGTCCGCCAAAACACAAACCGAAGATTCCTGAAAATATAGCCCAGAATAATGCTGATTCGCATTTACGAAACAGCCAAGCCATTAACACTAGCAAGGGCCATATGTATAGATACATTATCCACCAGGTATTCACCCCGTAGACAGCCCCCTCTACTAGTATTAGAACAGGCACAAGGATTGCTGTTTTGCGTCCATAAAAAAGGGTAAACATAATGAGCCAGAATGTAGTTAGCTCGATGTTTGGAAGAAAACTCAAGGCAAACTTACATGCCTCGATAACCGCAATCATTATTCCTATATATGCTATGTCCTTTGCTGAAAAAAGTGACTTATCACCCTTCATTTATTGTGTCACACTTTCATACTTCCATGTGTATGTTTCACCATCTATTACAGGCTGCTGGTCTGCACCATATTCACCGTAATTATCATTTACATATAAAGCCCAATAAGCGTTATCCTTGTCATAGATTGCTTGCTGACCATTGATTTCTTCGATCATTATTCCATATTCGCTCTCAGATCCCTTATAACTAAACTCTTTGTCTGATTTAGATAACTCATCCATGGCTTGCTTCAAGAACTCAGCATCTGTAGCTAACTTATAACCTGTGGTATTCCCCTCTCTATCAACCACCTCAATTACAACTTTCTTGCTCCCCTCTACAGGCTTCGCATAAAACTTAAAATAACATACCGTAAAAATTGCAATTAATACTGCGAGAATTATCCCACCGATTATAATCTTTTTCTTGTTGTTTTTCATAATGTTCTCCTTTTTGTTTAGTCATCTGCCCCCGCGAGGAACAGGATTTTAGTAGGATTCCCTAAATATCCCACAAGAAATCATAAACATTATAATACACGTTTTTAACATTTTATCCAAGTACTTCTTTTGATAAAATATCGCACTTTTTATGATTACTCTATTGCCTTTTCCAATAACATTTATGGAAAATTCTGAATCGCCTATAATCATGAAGATACTCCCCTCCCAGCTTGAAAAAGAGTACGTTTACAGGTATAATGACGATATTCTACAATTTTAAATGTAGCGGGGAGGAACGACCACAACTAGAAATTGGAGGATACGCATGAAAAAAATCTTGAAACATGTAAACAATGTAAAAACAAAAGTTGCTGTAGCAATTTTTTCTTTTGCCATTGCTGCAACTGTTTTTACTGAAAGCGCAGAAGCAGTTGTTCCTACTGAAAGCACTGTTACACGTGAGATGTGTGCGCCAACCTATTGGAATACTCGTACAGGCGAACAATCTGGTGCGCTTTTAATGGATCCAAACAAGGTTAGTCTATTTAATTCTGCTGCACTGAAATCACCAACAGCAAATATGAATGATATTACTGGAATGGATGCAAGCTATGATGCGGGCGAATTGAAGGTAAAGCTTGCCAACAGCATTGCAAGCGAGATTCCTCAAAAGCCTATTTTTGTAAATGGTGTAGAAACAGATACGGATCTTTATTATAGATCTATAGCCGGTATGATAGCTGTTCCTCAGGATAGCTGGAGCGGCATTATCAGCCCTAAGTACGCAGTAGCTGTAAGTCAGACTCAGATTAAATCACTTCCTACTGCCGATTATATTGGTTATAGCGCCGAGGATTCGGATGATGAAGTAATCCTATCGTCATTAAGAGTAAATGAGCCATTTTTAGTAAAGGCCTATGTTAAGATTAACGGACATGAGTTTTACTGGGGTTACTCAAAAACTGTTAGTGGTTGGGTGCTTGGAGATGACATCGCATTTTGCGAGGACAAGGCTCAGTGGCTTGACATGTGGCAGACTGATGTATTTGGAAAGGATTTCATCGTGGTTACCACAGATGAATTTGCTCTTTCAGAGTCACATTATTTGCCAGCGACTTCAGGTGTAAAGCTTACAATGGGAACAACACTTAAGCTCGTGCCTGATTCAGAGGTTCCAAGAAATATCGGTACACGAGGCGCTTGGAATAATTATGTTGTATATCTTCCTACTCGTGGCGAAGATGGAAAGATGATAAAGCAAGTAGCACTAGTATCTCAAGGCAAGGATGTTAATATTGGTTATTTACCAATGACATCAGCAAATCTTGTGAATTTGAGTTTTAAATATTTAGGCAACACCTACGGATGGGGCGGAATGCTTGATTCAGTAGATTGCTCTGCTTATGTTGGTAACGTATACAAATGCTTTGGTCTCGATATGCCAAGAAACACAAGCTGGCAGAGAGAGGTTCCTGGAACCTGTCGCAACATCGGAGATTTAGATGATGCAGCAAAGGCTGATGTGATTTCAAAGTGCATACCTGGAACACCACTTTATTTCTCTGGGCACACTATGATTTATCTTGGAACTGTAGACGGCACAAGCTATGTAATCAGTGCTTTAGGTTCGGTAGTTGATTCAAATGGATATGAAGATGTTCAACCAGTTAATTCAGTTGCCATAACACCTCTCACAGTTAAAAGAAAAAATGGAACTACTTGGTTGCAAAACATTGATGCAATCGTAGAGCCTTGGACGTTGTAAATAATTAACACGAAAGCATCCCAGACCAATTGGCTGGGATGCTTTCTTCATTTCTTATTCTTCTTAAATCCATCTTGCGTTGGTAAGCTTTGCTTCTTTGATGATAGTATCTTGCATGCAAGCAACAGCTTTCTCAAGACCTTCATCCAAGCTCATGAGCGAATCCTCATGCTCTATGCACATTACCTTGTCATATCCAATCATTCTGAGATTTGAAATGATGTCGTTCCAGTATAATCTGTCATTTCCATAGCCGCATGAACGGAATATCCATGAGCGATTAATCTCATCTGCATAAGACTTTGTATCTAACACACCGTTGAGGCGAGTGTTGTTATCGTCTATGCGTGTATCCTTTGCATGCACATGGAATATAGCTCCCTTAAGTGCGCGGATAACAGTTACAGGATCCATTCCCTGCCAGATAAGATGAGATGGGTCAAAGTTGCAGCCGATTTCTGGTCCAACGGCTTCGCGAAGCTTGAGTAAGGTCTGGGTATTATAAACACAGAATCCAGGATGCATTTCTAAACCGATTTCTGTCACTCCATGCTCTCTTGCGAATTTCACAAACTCTTTCCAATAAGGGATGAGAACTTCATTCCACTGATACACTAATATCTCTCCAAAATCATTTGGCCAAGGACATGTAACCCAGTTAGGATATTTAGCTCCTTCGAAATCTCCAGGACAACCAGAGAAGCATTCTATGTTGTGGATACCATATTTTTCTGCCATAAGCACTGCATCTCTCATTGCCTTGTCTGATTCTGCTGCAAACTCTTTGTTAGGATGAACCGGATTTGAGTGGCAAGAAAATCCTGATACTGTGATTCCATTATCGTCTAATGCTTTCTTCCACTTTGCATAAGCTTCTTCATCATTTAAAAGCAGGTCTGGGTCGCAATGATCCTTTCCTGGATATCCTCCTACACCCACTTCAACGCACTCGATTCCCTTCTTTGCAAAATACTGTAATGCTTCTTCCCAAGGTAAATCCTCTCGTACATTGGAACATACACCTATTTTCATATATATATACCTCCTCATAAATCTTTTAGCTTTTTATAATATGATTTCAATTTTCTTATATCGTATATACAAATCTATTTTTCTTACAACTTTTCCCTAAAAAATTCTCTAACCAAATTTCCATAAGCCGTTTTATCGGCCTCCCATACTCCAGGATTGAAATCTGCATATGGTTGTTTTAATTCTTTAAGATTTTTGATTGTTCCTGCCGGTTGAGCCTGAGTCTTAATCTCTGTAGAATGCTCTAGCTTGCCTCCCCAGCGAAGTCTTGAACGGTCAAGCTCCTCTTGGGTGTAATTCATAACAAATTTGCCATCTACAATATCAAAGGTTCCTCTACTTCCGCAGACCAAACAAGAAGCAGTTTTCTTGTCATGGGAGAACTGAATCAATCTGGTGTGACAGATTGGGCAAGTGCCCTCCTCGTCGCCGCGATACTTGATACGCTCATCCTCAGTATCTGCATTGATTGAAGCTACAATGTTCCTTCCAACCTGTGTCATGCGCTCCATCATTTTGGGATTTCCTGCCACATTTTCGCAGGCCATTGCGCCATAATATTCAACTGTGTCAACTACATCAATTCCCATTGGGAATGTAAACTCAAACATCATCGGAAGAGTTAGCGCTATCCACTCTTCTGTCATTGCACCGCCCACAGAAATAAGTGCCGCTGAGCGCTTCTTCATTGCTCTTACATCAGGCAACTGTTCCTCTGGAATTCCCGCAGCGATTCCCTCGCCATATCGAACCTTTCTAAATGAAATATCGTGGCTTGGTCCAATGCGGTCGCAGATTGTTTTGAATCGACCTGTAACTGATGTTTCATAGGTTGGGCAAGCCAAGATTAGTGCATCAGCCTGCATAACCGCCTCATCTAAAATATCGAAATCATCATGCTTTACACAGTAGCCTCTACCTCTTCCGCTCATCATACCAATAACGCAAGCGATACAACCTGTGCAGTTATTGATTTCCAAATCGTCTGCTCTCAAAAATGCCACATCACAGCCTTGACGCTGGCACTCCATTAAAGCTTCCTTTACCATGACATCACAGTTGCTCATCTTGCGACCAAAGGAGATGCCAAGTACCTTTTTCTTTTCCATTACAATATACCTTCCTAGTTTTTATTAGACCCTTTTCATGTCATCTCTATATATGAAATACTATATAGGATTATTTCATGATGCTCTTTAAAATTGTTGGGGTAGAATTTGTCATATATTGCAAATAAAATATCCCCATTGTAGATGTGCAATTATACCTTGTTATTTTTTGCAATTAACTTCTTCTGTCGCCGAGACACATCTTACATGCGCAGCATTTTTTTTACTTCATTGGGAATTACAGGGTAATTTTCTATGAAAAAAGTCTAGGCCAAAGCCTAGACTTTTTTAGTGGATTATTCTGCTTTGCCCTCTTCGCGAGCTTTGTTTCTAAGAATGATTCCATCTCTAACTTTATCCATGTAACCTGGCTTGTCGAGGTTGTAGATAACAAGTGGAATGATTCCAAGAAGGAATACAATACCTGGAAGAAGGTTTGCGCAAAGGTTGATACCAAACTGAATATGTGAAATCTGGCCTAAAAGATCTGTCTTTGTAGCTGCATCTGTTACAGTCTCAAGCTGTCCCTTAAGTGCAAACATGTTGTCATATCCATATTTGCCCATGATTAAAAGGAAGATTGAGTTTGCAAGTGCTGTACCAATCTTTGTTGCCATTCCTGAGAATGAGAATGCCATACCATCATTTCTATAACCATACTTAAGATCGAAATCATCAATAGCATCTACGATCATACCGCTTCCTGAAGGACCTGCAATGTAACCTAATCCGTAGATAACCATCATTACAAAGTTGAATGGAATGTTTGTTGATGGTCCAATGAAGATTACGATAAGTGAAATACCCTGGATGAGCATTGATGCAATAGCAACGTTTCTCTTACCAAATCTCATGCAAAGCTTTGGAGCGATTGGCATAACAAGTGTTCCAACAATCATCTGCATCATCATGAAGATTGTGATGAATCTCATATCCTGTACACAGTGCATGTAGAAGAATACTGCAACTGAGATACGACCGAGCATACCAAACATGTTCATTAAGCTGTATAAGAGTGCGCAAACAAGGTTTTTGTTCTTACCGATGAGCTTAAGACCTTCGATAATGCTGCCCTGCTCACTCTTCTTAACATCAATTCTTTCTTTTGAGAAACCTGCAACTGCCCAGAACATTGGAAGAGCTACAAGTGCAAGAAGGATTGCTGTTGAGTGATAACCAGCTGCCTCATTTCCATTACCAAACCATTTTACAAGGTTGAGTACGAATAAGTTCAAGATGATCTGACCGATTGTCATACCCATCATCTGTGCTGCGTTAAGCTTGTTGATTTCCTTTGGATCACGTGTCATTACCATTGGAAGTGCAAGGTAAGGAACGTTTGTCATTGTGTATGACATACCAAGTCCGATGTATGTGATATATGCATAAGCAAGCTTAGCTGGTCCTGAGAATCCAGGAACTGTAAATGTAAGCACTGTAAAGATTACTAAGAATACTGCACCTACTACAATGTATGGACGGAAGCGACCGTGCTTTGTGTGAGTACGTTCCATTAATGTACCCATCATTGGATCGTTGATACCATCCCAAACCTTTGCGATAAGCATTAGTAATGCAACCGCACCAGTTCCGAGACCAAATACATCAGTATAGAAAATTGAAAGATATGTACTTACCATTGTCCATGAAAGCTGTGAGGCAAAGTTGCCAAGTCCATAGACAAAATAATTAATTGGCTTCAAAGGAGCCATTCCAAATTTATTAACGTTAGTATCCATGTTTCCCCCTAATAGTATCCTACATATTATTTACTACTTCATCGAAATTTTTATACTTCTCCATCATCTTTGGAAGTGTATCTTTGTTTGCTATAAGCTTTGGAACACACACGGTAATCATGTTTTGAATCTCGTTGTAATGTTCATAAATACCGATGTTTGTGTTTCTAGCTCTGTTCTTCTCTTCCTCAGAAAAATCAACTGTCACCTTGTCCCCATCAACAGAAAGCTTTCCGAAAATTCCACAGATTGGACATTCAACAGTTGTGGTTCCATTTATAGATAAGAGTTGGTTGTGACATACTGGGCAAACACCGTCCGGACCTATCCATGTGTCTACCTCGTCGTATGGCTTACCAAGTGATGTTGCAACTGCAGTACCAAGATCAGCACACTTTCTCATCAATTCCTTATCAAACAGTGGATGACCTGTGCGGCCCTGATCGTAAGCATCTACGTGACCAACACACTTCATACAGAATGAGAATGTAAACAAATCAAGCATTGGAAGACCAAGTGCCACCCAGTTGTGTGTCTGAGCTCCTCCTACTGAAATGTATCCAACATATCTGTCCTTGAAATAGCGCTCGTCAAGAAGCGGCTTGCCAGCCTCTGCACGTTTCTTGTTCTCCTCCAAAAGTGCTGCTCTATCATGAGATGGACCAAATCTATCTACAAAATTCTTAAACTGGCCAACTATACCAACTGCATAAACCGGTGCTGCAATGATAATTCCATCTGCGTCAAGACATTTCTCCTCAAGAATGTGATAATCATCCTTCATACAGCAGTGAATCTCTACATCCCCCTTATCACGACAGCGACTACAATAATCGCAAGCGCGGCAATGACCAATATTAAGTCTTATTGTATTGATAAACTCCACCTCAGCGCCTGCTGCCTTAGCGGCGAAGAGTGCTTCCTTTACCATAACATCACTTCTCTGATCTATACGACCAAAAGAAATACCTAATACCTTCATTCTTTTCTCCTTTCACTTTACTTATGTGAATATTTTAGGACTCGAAGGTCGGTTTTTCTTGCGCTAAATTGACTCCTTTTTAGTGCTGTTTTGGACTTGTAGATTTACCAGAAAAATGGGTGGACAAAAATCGTGATATTATTTTTGACCTGAAACGTTTTCAAAAGGGCTCCCCTTTTAGAGAGCCCCAAGTTTACTCGTATTTGTACTGATATTTAATCTCTACTAATCTTATTTCCATCGGCTTTAGATTGTATTCAAACTCTAGTCGACCATCTGTAACTGCCACCTGCTGCATATGCATGTTTGGGTTGGCATGCTGCTTGATAAATTGAATCTCTTCACTCTCCATAGAGTTTGATAAATCAAGATGCTTCCACAGATCCTGCACACTACCGTATTCCTGATTGATGTAGTAGGTTTTGATTTGATAGTTGCCATCCTGCACATTATTTAAAACACATCGAATTAGCAAATCCTCTGTATCCTCTATGTACTGGTCGATATCCTTTATCTGTATGCTGTCCTCGTCAATTTCAAGGTACTTTTCTGATAGAGCCTTGAAGTTGTGGCACACCAGCGCAAAGCTTCCGCGACCGTTGGTTGTCAGCATTCCGTTTTCAGTTCTAATCATCTCTCTATTGTAATTGCGATTCAAAAATTCGATTGCGTAGAAGGACGGCTTCTTGATTCCATCTCTGGAAATCAATCCGGAATCTCCGCTAAGAAGAGAGTTGGTGTCGTAGTATTCAGCGTACAAATCCAATCCGTGCCAATAACTCATCACATCCACTAGGCCTGCCATATCAATATAGTTTTTCATGATATATGCCGCCTGCTCGCAGGAATCACTTAACACATTTCTGTTGGAAACTGTGTAGTTCCACTCATCTAAGTGACACTCCTTAACATTGAAGCCTGCATCTGCCATGGATTGCTTTATAACAGTGACCTGATTTACCACATAGTCCCTATCCAAGGATTTCTTTCCATATACATATGGTCCATCGGAAAATGAAACATATTGGAAGGAACTAAATGATATAAAATCAGGTAAAATTTCTCGCTTTTTCCAAATATCAAAAACCTTGTCTGAAAGCTGCTTTTCATATCCCAAGACAAGGCCCGGTCCACCAACCTTGATGTACTGACTGATGTTTTTCATGGTGGTGTAGACCATGTCAAAATACTTGTAGTACTCACCGTTTTCGTTTTGAATATTAAGCTTTGGATTCTTCCAGAGTTCAAAGAACCACTGCTCAATCTCCTCGATACCATATCTATTTACAAGGTGAATACTCAAGTCCTTGATTAACCGCTTATAGAAATCAAAGCTAAAAAGCTCTGTTTCCCCGTCAATTCTATTGATATATCGCTCTGGACCGTACATAAGCAGGGTTGGCTTTTGACCAACCTCCATATAAAGCTTGATGTCATTTTCAGTCAAGAAATCTAGCACGCTATCAAGCTTGTGGAAGCTGTACTGCTCCCCTGCTCGAATGCAGGTATTTGGCGCAAACAAATTCCAAACTCTTACGTGGGTTATTCCCAGCTTTTCCTTGAGCTCTAATAGTTGGTTTTGGGCCTCCTGCTGCAAGAGCATATATACATTTCCGATATTGATTACTCGCACAATATCAACATGCTTTTTCCCAAATTTTGTTGCGTCAGCCTCTATTGTTTTAACATTAATCTGCTCCTCATCAACCGCATCATTTAGATTGTTGATGTAGGTAATGATTTCTTCTTCTCCCGCCTCATCCTTCTCGTATTCTGAGCCTTGATTCATCTGGCTAATTGCGGATTTACGATATTCCCCTGGGGACATATTAAAAACCTTTTTAAAGGATTTATTAAATGCAGATGATGTACTAAAACCGTTATCCATGGCAATGTGGGTTAGACTCTTGTTGGTATAGACTAGCTCGTCAACTGCGTGGAACAGACGGATGTTATTTAGGTAATCCACGAATGTCATTCCAAATTTTTTCTTGATGTATTTGGAAAGATAAGCTGTGGAAAGATACATTTTTTCTGCCAGGTCATTCAAGCTGATTGCAGCTTGATAATGTCCCTGAATATAGCTTTGAATCTGGCTGATTCTTTCTTTTTCGGCATTGTTATCAAACAAAATCTTTGCTTCATCAGTCTTCACCATAAAATTGGCGATAAGGATGTGAAGCATCTGATAATAGAGCGACTGCAGATAGCACTTGTCACTCTGACCTTGGTTATAGTAGTATCTGATGATTTCCTTCATCTGATGACGAAGCTTGTCGTAGGCAGAGTTCTTATCCACTGCGGAATTACATAGGAAAAGCATCTGTGTAGTGCCGATTGTCTGAGACAAAAGATAATAATCTATTGCAAAACGAATAGCCAAAAGACCTCCTGAATTCTCAAACTTATGACGCTTGTTTGAGTTTATCAGTACCATATCCTCTGGCTTTAATTCGTAGCACTTGTCATCAATTACCACCTGAACAGAACCCTCAAGCACATACAATAAATCGATGTTCTGATGATAGTGCTGTTCACGTGGCTCATTGCTTGACTCATGAATAATATTAAATTGAACTATTTCTCTCGTGCTTTCCATAGATAGAATTCTACAATATAAATCGTAATATTTAGTGTCTGCCTATCAATGACTATTCAAAATCGACAGATTTACCTGTTCTCGCTGATTCCCTAGCTGCTTCCATAAGTCTAAGTACTCTTCTTGTCTCTGGAATCTTTACAAGAAATTCCTCCTGACCGTCAAAAGCCTTGCGGTAGTTTTCAAAATAATCTGAATGCAAAGTATCTGCAACTGGAAGTGGCTCAGTAATTAGCTTTCCCTCTGGTGGTGGGCCAAAGGAACGAGTTGGGCCCGCAGCAGTCATTGTTCTCTGACCTCCTACATTTTGAAGAAGTCCATTTGTGCGAACAATTGCCCCCTGTGGATCAAATCCATCAAGGTAAGCTGTACCCTTGTTTCCGCCCATAATCCAGTGACGCTCAAACCACTTGTTATTCATCTTGTCTGTAAGGAAGTATGTGCCAAGCTCTACCTCTGCCATAATTCCATTATCAAACTTCATAAGGATTTTGAAGTAATCATCAACCTCAAAATTAATCACGTTTCTTACATCCGCAAATACGGATTTAATCTTTGCGCCTGGCATCATCCAAAGCATTTGATCCAATAGATGAACGCCCCAGTCAAATAGCATTCCGCCGCCTTCAGATATATATACATGCCAATCGTGCATATTTCCATTAAAGCCATAAAGGCTGCTCTTGATGCTGTAGATATCTCCAAGAGTCTCGCTATCAAACACATTTTTCATTGTTCTGAAATCCTTGTCATAGCGTCTCTGATGGTGAACTGTAAAGTTAACTCCACACTCATCAACCACCCTTACCATGTCATCAAGCTCTTCTAGGTTCATTGCCACTGGCTTCTCGCAGATGATGTCTTTACCAGCCCTAGCTGCCTGAATAACCAAATCATGATGCTGATTGTTGTTTGCCGCGATTAGCACTACATCAACCTCTGAGTCAGCAAACATCTCCTCGTTATTCTTATAGCGCTTGATTCCTTCTTTCACATCCTCAAGCTGCTTTGGATCGATATCAGATATACCTACCACCTTGTAACCTTCAAGAGCTGTAAGCATTGTCTCGTGCTCGTGGCCCATGAAACCGTGACCGATTATTCCAATTCTAATTGTATCCATAGTTTTCTCCTTTTTATAAAAATCATTATCAAAACTTGTTTTTTATCACCAGAAAAGATATTGCTTAGCAATTAAAAAAGTCGGTATCTTTTATATATAAAAATATACCGACTTTTAATTCTTTATTCTCTTTTCAGCTTTTAAAAAATTTGTATTATGTTGCAATTAGAATTTTTTATTTAAATATCACCGCAAAGAAATGCACAATTTATTGCAAGGAAATGATATGCCCTAAATATTACCTTACTCTGGGAACACATGGAGCACACAAAATTCCTCGGCTTGAAGGTTGACCTCCAAGGTAAGCACGTTGCCCTTTGACTTGATATGTGCCCTAGAATGCTCTGGCACGCAAATCTCCTGAAGGTACTTGATATCAACTCTATCAAGCTTGCTGTCGTTTCCAAACTTGTCCCATTCATCTATGATAGAGCCGTGGTCACGATTGACACTTCTGCGTTTGACGTAATAGCCACTGTTTTCACTAACTCCCTCAAGCTTAATAATAAGCTTTTTGTCATCCTTCATATCAAAGTATGGCTTTACATCCTCTACGGTAGCTTGGTTTTCAGCATCGATAAAATAGCTGGAATTGTACCAAACCGTGTTGAAGCAGATGATTTGATATTCATCATCAGCCACTCTTGTAACCATGTAGTTGTCACCCCTGGCAATCACCTTGGTTCCAAGATAATTGAGCATCTTTATAGCATAGAATATCGGCTTTCGAATGGTGTCCTTTGATACCAAACCGCCGCCACCATTGATAACACTTCTAGAGGCAAAGGAATTGCACTGCCAATCGGAGGCAATCCAAAATCCCCATATATCAATCAGACTTGCGTACTTTACTATATCTCTAATCAACAGACAGGCTCTAAAGCAGCTGTCGTTCATAAAATTTTGGTTCGAACAAGTCAGATTCCATTCGGAAATCACTAGCTTGTCTACTGGTACGCCAAGTCTTTCAAAGGCTTCGTAGGCTAGCTTTAGCTCGCTGCCCTCAAACTCCTGATCCTTTGAGCGAACAAATCCCGCCTGACCACCGTCTATTGTGGTGATAGGCTTTGGAATATAAGGAAACAGAATAATAGAAATAAAATCTGGCACATAAGCACAATTGTTAAGCTGCGTGATTGTTGAATCGAAGAACTTTTGGTTCTCCACACTTGCACCGGCTGAATACCCGACAATTGCATCAGGTGCCAAATCCTTGATTGTCTTTGCGAAAAACTCAAACACGTCTATGAAGTCGTAGCCCTCTACCACATAAAAATCGTCGTAGTCAGAGTGGAAGCCCTCGATACCTATCTCGTATCTCCAGGTGGATATTTCTCTCTCGCCATAGCGGCGGATTAGTTGCTTGAAAAACTGCTTGTACATATCCGCCCACACACGCTTGTCCTTGAAGTGGATTCGGATATCCTCCAACCAAGTAGATTCTTCTGGATTTTTGACGTTTGCATATGGCCTGTTTGTGAAATCGAGCCAAGGCTTGATTCGATTTTCCACAAGGAAATCCAGCGCCTCGAATATCATGTCAAAATTGTAATTGCCGATGGTTTCACCATCGCTGACCATATTTTTATTGTTGAAAATCATCCAGATTCTGGCGTATTTGAATCCTAGTTCTCGAGCCAAATACTGGATGTGATATTGATTGTTAGCACGTAAAATATCGTGGACAAAGCCTACATTTACAAGCTTGTTCCAGCTGCGCTTCAGTTCGGTGGATTCCTTGACGTTTACCAGTGCCTCACTTTGGGATTCCTGAATCACCTCATCCGAAACCTGCTTGAATTCAGATTGGATTTTTTCTTTTATCTCTTCATCCACGTCGTCGGTCTTAACCGCTTGGCCTTTCATCTTTTGGCGGTATTCTGTAGGAGCCATGTTATAAATCTCCCTAAACACCTTGGTGAAGGCTGATGCGTTAGAAAAACCGCAGTCCATGGCAATCTTGGTCATGTTCTTTTCGGTATATAAAAGCTCGTCCACTGCATATCTAGTGCGGACTTGATTAACATACTCAGCAAAATAGGTGCCTGTCTGTTTTTTGAAAAGCCTAGATAATGTAGATGTAGACGTGTACATCTGCTTTGCCAAATCGGACAGACTGATGCCATCTTGAAAGTTGGTATGGACGTAGTGGATTATGATTTGAAGCTTTTCGTCTGCATCAAAATTGTCCGAGATTTCGTTGTTGGTGTCATCCACCATATGATTCTCGATAAGCTCGTCCAAAAGTCTATATAAATAGCTGTATATTAAGCTGTCTGTTTTCTTGAGGGATGTAACATGCTGATATACGATATCTCTGCACAAAGACACAATCTGACTGTAGGATTTGGTGGTGTCAGCAGCACTGTTACAAATGAAAAAGCTGTTTGGCTTTTTGAGAATGTGAACCAGCACTTGGTAATCATACATGATGGAGCACACAATGCTCTTGCCCACAGACTCGATGCTGTGCTGAATACTGGAATTGATAACAAGAACGTTGTCACGCTCCAGGGTAAAAACTGTATCTTTGAGCTTTACCTTGATAGAACCCTCCACAACGTATAGTAGCTCAACATCTGTGTGCAGATGTTGAGCTTCTGTCATATTCCTGTATATATTTACCTTAAACTGATTAAAACCATTCATGTAAATATTTTAATCTAAAAAATTTTGAATGTCTATTAAGGCCACAATATTTACACATCAAATAGATTTTGCGCAATTAAATTATTATTGTCCAATCCACTTTTGCTTAGCACCGGCAAAGCCGGTGTAGAATTGATTAATTATCACTTCGTTCAATTAATCAATCCACTTTTGCATCGCAGCCTGATGACGACGTACCTGCTCGATACTGTCGACTTCCATGTCTGCTCTAAGGTGCTCTCCACCTTCGTATTCTGAGCTTAAGAAGCCAGTATATCCAGCCTTCTTATAAGCATCGATCACCTCTGGAAGAGCTACTGCTGTCTCCTCTAAATCCTCGTGAACATTGTAGAATTTAGCATGCGTATGGAAGATGTAATCGATATTATCGATGATGTCCTGTGGCTCTGACCATGAGTATGTAAATGATGCACCTGCGTATGCCAAATCAGCTGGGCCACCGCCTGCTGCCTTAACTGCATCCATCATTTCCTGCATACCATTTGCCATGCGATATTCCATATTTGCCTTGCCAAGGTTAAGGTCGTACTTAATCTTAGTAAAGCCCTTTGCTACACGATTTGCGTAAGCATCGTCAACAATCTTGATACACTCTTCCTTTGCTCCCTGTCGTCGAGCCTTGTCACGAAGAACATCAGGAATATTCTTGCAGAAGATGCCCATATCTGGGACAAATCCAAAATGCTTTGTGCCGGTACGCTTAATCATTTCCATGTAACCGTCTGCCCAGCCAGAGTTAAGAGAGAATGGTGCATGAACCTCAAGACCAATCTTTACTCCAACCTCTTCTGCATAAGGAAGACTTCCTTCGATGACATCCATAGGTGTTGAAACCAATGTACGAAGCACAGGAAAGCCTAAAAGTGATGCGAGACGAAGGTCTCTGTTCATCATGTTTACCTGCTCCTTTAATGTAAGTGTACGATTATCGTATATACGATTCTCTAAGAACGCATCGTAACATGCTGGTGTCAGGTTGTATTTTTTCATCCACTCGAACCACTGATCTCTAAACTCCTGTGTCTCGATTGGAAGTGGGAACTTTCTAATCATCTGCTCTGCAAGAAGCTCTACACCTGTAGCGCCTGTTTTTGCAGTTTCACGTAAGCATCCCTCTAAATCAAGCTTGCCAAGATAAAACTCATCCTGGTAGCTGTAGAGAGATACGGCTCTTTTTATATCGCTCATTTCATTACCTCCCTACTATATCTGGAATGTTGTGTTGCAAGGTGCTTCAATGACAAATGGCATATACGAAGGAGCGATTTTTTGAATCCCTTCTATTGTGTGATTACCCTTTGCCAAGCCGCCTTCTTTTTTAACTGTAACTGTTGCATACTCGCCAAACTCC
Source organism: Pseudobutyrivibrio sp. UBA1225 (assembly GCA_002309345.1). Lineage (GTDB taxonomy): Bacteria > Bacillota > Clostridia > Lachnospirales > Lachnospiraceae > Pseudobutyrivibrio. The sequence goes on along the minus strand of DBWZ01000070.1, from coordinate 27,132 downwards.
CAGCGATACTCTGGATCGATGACTGTTCGGCATTCTTCTAATGTAAATGTCTCGCCATTTACAGTGATTGTGATGTCTTCTCTATTTACATCAACACCATCAACCTTAAGGATGATGTCCCTCAAAATCGAGAGAGTAAATGAACGGTAGTACTGGGCTTTCCAGTCGAAGCTATAGCCCACTACCTGTCCATTCTCCTCAACATTCTTAAAGCTAGATGGATTATAAATTGGTCTTCCTGCCATTTATATATCCTCCGTAAAATTTGTAATTCTTTTAAATAAGACGAAAGTTTTCTAACAAGATTTAAAATCCTTATTTAAAAGAAGTATTCCTTGCCAGACTCTGCTGATTTGTAGATACCCTCAAGAATCTGTGTTACTACAAATGCCTGCTCTGGCTTAACAAGTGGCTCCTTGTCGTTGATGATTGCATCAAGCCACTGGTCTGCTTCGCGAACAGCCTCTGCTGCTGCTCCGCCTTCGAAGAAGTCAACTACTCCTGCTGGAGAAATAACCTTTTCCATAAGCTGATTGTGCTCTACTGTGTTGTAGATAAGCTCGTCGTTTGGATATGAACCACCGTGGTGAATTTCGGCACCTGCCTTTGTTCCGCAGAGTGTTGTAGATGCTTCCATAGACTTAAGGACATTGAGAGCCCAAGAAGCCTCAAGATAGATAACAGCACCGTTCTTCATCTTTACAAGACCGAAAGCTGAATCCTCAACCTCAAAAGTCTTTGGATCCCAAGGACCAAATACGTTACCCTCTGGACCGTGCTCGTCGCGACCAAGCTTATAGAATACCTGACCTGAAACTGAAACTGGCTCATAGTTATCCATCATCCAAAGTGTGATATCAAGAGCGTGTGTTCCTATATCGATAAGTGGACCGCCGCCCTGAAGTGCCTTGTTAGGGAATACGCCCCATGTTGGGACTGCTCTACGTCTGAGGGCGTGAGCCTTTGCCATATAAACTTCTCCAAGCTCGCCTGCTGCGCATGATGCGTGAAGTGTCTGTGTGTCATCACGGAATCTGTTTTGGTAACCAATTGTAAATTTCTTGCCAGATTTCTTCCATGCATCAATCATCTTACGAGCATCCTCTGTGCAGTGTGCCATTGGCTTCTCGCACATTACGTGCTTGCCAGCCTCAAACGCTGCAACAGTGATTGGGCAGTGTGCCACGTTTGGAGTACATACATGTACAACATCTATATTAATTGAAGTGTCTGCAAGCATCTCCTTATAATCTGTATAAACCTTTGAATCTGCTGAGCCGTACTCTTCCTTTGCCTTTACAGCTCTCTCTTCAATAATGTCGCAGAAAGCAACGATTTCTGCTCTCTCTGGGAATTTAGCGAGGGAAGGAAAATGTTTTTGATTTGCAATTCCTCCACATCCTACTACAGCAACTCTAACTTTACTCATTTATTCATCCTCCTGGGTTATATCTCGCTGGTTACGCTCTCAAGCCTGAGATATTACCTTCGATGACTAAGAATGTCATCTGCGGTAACACTCAGAGCTTGATAGCTACCAGCTATTTAAACTCTTTCTAATTAATTACATAACTATAGTTACTTTATCTCTCTAAGATTATGCCTCAATGTACTCTACGGCTTCCATACCTGCGATGCGGCCTGTGTTTACGGCGTATCCCATTGAGTTACCTGGAAGCAAGAACATGTAGCTGTCATCGTAGATGTTACATGAATCGGCTCCACATGCATAAAGTCCTGGGATTGGCATAAAGTCTTTGTCGCAGCATTCGCAATTTTCGTTTATACGAATTCCGCCTACAGTGCCATATCCACCTGGATGGAAAGTTCCTGCATAGTAAGGCCCCTTCTTTAACTTACGTAGATATCTGTGATTCTTGAAAAATTCTTCATCTCTGCTCTCACAGTAATCGTTGTAATCATCGATTGTCTCCTCAAGAACCTCTGGATCAATTCCGAGCTGGTTTGCAAGCTCTTCGATTGTCTCTGCCTTAAAGAAATTCTTGGTTCCCTTTTCAAGGAGCTCGTCCATTCCATCATAGAAATCTGAAACATCTGGATCTGGTGTAACAAGACTTGTCACATCAACACCGTTTTTCACGTATGATTTTACGATTGTAGAATCAACGATTGAGTACAATGTCTTATCCTTTTGATGCATTGCAACATTGCTAAGATAAGTTGTATTCTGCATGAACTCTTCGTTCATTACTCTCTTACCAAACTTGTTTACAAGAAGGTTTGGCTGTCTAAAGATGTTTGTTACTCCACCTCTAGCTTCCTCGCCACCGCCAAGATCGCAAGCCTGCTCGATTCTGACTGGAAGATGATCTGCGCCTGCTTCCCAAGCCATCTTTAATCCATCTCCCATGAGACCTGGAATAGCAAAGTTGTAAACATCCTTCCCCTGCTCTAATCCTGTCTCATCTAAGATAAACTGCTTGTTGCATCCAGCTCCGCCTGTTGCGATGATTGCTGCCTTACATTCGATAGTGAACTCTTCACCATCTTTATTAACTGCAACCACACCACAAACCTTGCCATCCTCATCCTTGAGAATCTGCTTGCCAGCTGTCTCAAGAAGCACCTTTACTCCAAGTTCTTGAGCCTTCTTAAGAAGTGCCTTATTCATGTGACCTGCTGCACGCGGTCCAATCTTATTTCCAGTCTTTACGATGTGCCATGTTGCCTCTGACTGAGGGAAATATTTGAATGCACCCTCAAATTCAACCCCCATATCCTCGAGCCACTCAATTGTCTCACCTGACTGCTCAAAATATCTCTTTACGAGTCTTGCATCAACATTGTAATGTGTGTAATCCATAAACATGTTAAATGCCTTTTCAACAGTGATATCAATCATCTGCTGCTGTTGATACTTTGTTCCAATTCCAAGTGGTCCCATACCCATATTTGCTGCGCCACCTGTGATAGCTGCTTTTTCAATTACGATGACATCTGCGCCGTCCTCAGCTGCCTGAACCGCTGCCGACATACCAGATGGACCACCTGCAATAACAACTATTTGTGTTTTTAAGTTCTCCATTTCTTCTCCTTCTAATTAGTTAACCTAATTGCTTGGTTCTTATTTTCTTGTATATAAATTATCATCCCAAGCCTGCTGCAACTATTTTCATTTTCTTTAAAACTTATCTATTATTGCATTCAAATTATTAAGTGCATTTTGACCTGCAAAATAAAACAAGACATTGTTGCACCCCTTTATAAAACCCCTTAAAACTTTCCAACTTTTGTGCGCTTTCTAGGAAGCTTTGGAAGCTTGGTCGCAGATTTGATGCATCCCTCATCGCAGGCTGCAACACACTTGCCGCACTGCTCGCAAAGATCTTGATCGATGATGTGGATGAATCCATCCTTGCCCTCGATTGCCTCCTCTGGACATGCGTCGATACAATCACCACAGCCCTGACACTCATCTGGGTCGATGAAGTAAAGTGTAGCTGCCTTGTAGCACTTACCGCACTTGCAGGTCTTTTTCTTGATATGATCTGCAAATTCATCGGCAAACAACTCCATCGCAGATGTGAGAGGCTTTGTCATGTTCTGACCGAATGGACAGTAAGCTCCAACGGTTATGATTTCAGATACTTCTTTGATCAAGTCTATATCTGTCGCCTTTGCTTTTCCTGTTGTCATCTCTGTAACTATCTGCTTGAACTGAGATGTGCCCTCGCGGCAGAGAACGCACTTGCCGCAGGATGCTTCGTATGCTTGATTCATCAGCTGCACACAAGCATCCACCATGCAATCGCTAGTTTTATAAACCACTATTGAATTGAAGCTTTCAGTTGCCTCAACTTTTGTGTTTTCGCCATCCTGAGGCAAAATAAATTTGCCCTTCGATCCGCCGACAAGGATTGCCTTTGCGCCGTCTACATCTGCTATTTCAGCAACCGATGTTCCCGCTGAAACCTTTTTGATTTCTGTTTCGCCATCGGCTGTTACTGCAACAAATTTATCCTCAGAACCACACTGAATTGCATAAGCCTCCTCCGGCGTTATAACAACAACCTCTTTATTGTCATACTCTGCCACAAAGTCATCCTGAATCATTGGACGAGGCAGATTGCCTGAAAGCACTTGAACTACCGCATAAGGATTGTTCAATGTAGGTGATGAGGCATCGACATATCTCACGTAGCCTTCCATGCCGTCAACCTGACTGCCCTCTGGCAGAAGATACATTATTTCAGCATCCAATTCCTTAGCTTTTGTGTTTACCCCTGCAACAACATCACTGAGATGATTGTTCATTAAATACAAAGATATTGGTGCAAACTTGTCGTCGCATACGCAACTAACTACTAACAATTTTTTCATTACTGCTGACCTCCTTCCTCTGCTGCATAATCGCTCCAGAATTTCTGTGGAGAGATTTGAACTCGAAGGTCACACTGTAAACAACGACTAGCCTCACAACCTGCCTTGCAACCATCAAAGCCTAAATCCATAGGCTCAAAATTGCATTTTCTAGAATCAGCATCATTAACAGATGGCTCTGTTCTGTGAGTCTTTGTAAGCTCTTCGTTCTTTCCTATACAAGGATTTGCAAGCTGCTCTGGGGCAAGATTTTCTTCGATATTTCCATCGCCGCCAAGATATCTGTCAATCTCACAGACAGCTTCTCTTGCCTCTGCAATTGCTGCGATAACCGAACGTGTTCCAGTGACAACATCGCCGGCTGCGTATATTCCAGCTACGGATGTCTTGTGTCCCTCAGTGGTAACTACCCTTCCTCGATTGAGCTCCAAACCGAACTCCTCGTCGATGTCAGGATGCTGGCCAACTGCAAAGATAACTGTGTCAGCTGGGAAGGTCACAGTTGAATCTGGGATTCGAGTGAACTCTGGTCCCTTAGGGCCAAACTTTAGGCCTTCGATTCCTGTAACTGTCAGACCGGTCACCTTGCCGTCAACGGATTCGATTGCATCAAAGGTGCGAGAATTTTCGACTATGATTCCCTCTTCCTTTGCCCAGGTCACTTCTTCATCAGAAGCAGTCATCTTGTCAGGTGCCTCAAGACAGGTCATAACTACATGCTTTGCACCTAGGCGAACTGCCGATTGGGCACAGTCGATAGCAACGTTGCCACCGCCGAGAACAACTACGTTTTCACCCACTGGAAGCGGATTATCCAAATTGATTGCTCTAAGGAAATCTGCATTGAGATATACGTTTTCTAAGTCGTTCCCTGGAAGAGGTAATCTGTTTCCTGCATGTGTTCCCACAGAGACAAACACTGCATCATACCCCTCAGCCTTAAGCTGAGCCGCTGATTTTATATCACTATTGCATTTGATTTCTACGCCTATAGCTTCAATCTCGGAAATTTCTCTATCCAATACTTCTCTTGGCAATCTATATGAAGGAATGCCATATCTCATCTGCCCGCCAGCCTTTGGAAGCTTTTCAAATATTGTCACTTCATGGCCGAGCTTCTTTAAGTAGTAGCCTGCTGTGAGACCTGCTGGGCCAGCGCCGATTATTGCAACCGTCTTGCCTGTTGCATCCTTTTGGAATGCCTTAGCCTTCCAGCTTCCATCATCCTGACTTGCTGCAAATCTCTTGAGATTTCTGATTGAAAGAGGTCCATCTAAATGATTTCTCTTACACTGAAGCTCACAAGAGTGAACGCAGATATAACCAAGTGACTCTGGGAATGGCGCCTTCTCTCTAACGGTTGCTGCCGCTGCTGGGAAGTTGCCCTCCTTAATAAATCTTATGTACTTAGGTACATTGATATGGGCTGGACAACCCTCGCTACAAGGTACCAATTTCATCTCACGGCTAAGTCCCGGATCATCCTTGAACACACCGACCTTGTCGCGGATAGAACCTGTTGGGCAAACCTCTACGCAAGCACCACAGAATTGACAGCCTGCTTCCTCAAGGCTGTTACCGTTGATGACAACTTTCATTCTGCCATCAACCTTTTCAAATTTAAGTGCTCCCACACCTCTTAGCTCTGAGCAAGCTCTCACGCATCTGCCGCAGAGAATGCAACGATACATTTCGTGAAGCATAAGAGGATTTTCTTCGTTCTCTATAAGAGGAAGCTTTTGCTGACGCAAATCCCGTCCCGAATCTCCTACATACTGTGATATTGAAGCAAGCTGACATTTGCCATATTTAGGACAACCAACGCACTCACTTGGATGTGTTTTGAACATCAAATCGCAAGAAAGCTTTCTGACCTTTTCCGCTGTTTCATCCTTGGTATTAATCACCATTCCTTCCTTAACCTTTGTGGAACAAGATGTGATAACACCATCCACTCCGTCCTGCTTTACCACGCACAGACGGCATCCCCCGTTAGGATGCAAATCATCATGATGACAAAGGTGTGGGATGTAAATTCCATTATCAAGGGCTGCCTCAAGGACAGTCTTTGTTTCATCTGCCACTATCGACTTGCCATCAATAGTCAAATTGACTGTTGCCATAATACTAGACTCCTTTAAAATTAAATCTTTAGAAAATAAGAACAAATTTAATTTTTGATTGTATCTATTCTATGAAAATTTTCTTGATGCTTCTTTCAAAATCCTTTCCAATTCTTTGCCTAAATTTGCACAGTGGTTTTTGCCCTGTGCCAGATGTGCAACATATGCTGATATATTTTTGCACCTGTTCCACTGTTATGATTATCCGAGTTTTTTGTTGGCACTATTTCTTAGCTCTGTTAAGGATAAATGAATAGATTGTCACAGCGACAATGATTATTGCAGCAAGAAGGTACTTTGGACCAGTTCCATTTCCTATTAATCCACCGCAGGTATTAACTATTACCGGTGATATTGCCGCGCCTATGTTGATAAGCGCCAAATAAACCGAAACTGTAAAAGCATTTGTTTCAGGTCGGGTGTTTTGTGCCAGCAAAAATGTACCGCCCGCATTAAATAAAGCAAATCCATAGCCAACCAAAAGACTTCCTATGATAATCGCTGGAAGAGTTTGGATTAGAAACGCAACCAAAAATCCAACAGCCACAATCACAAGAGTTATGGTCTCGACTTGGTTTTTAAATTTCATTGATACACCCTTGAAAGTGGCGCCACCGACTATTCCACCGATTGTGTTTGCCATTGTTACGATACTTGCAACAGCTGCTCCAGCGCCAAGTACTTCGCTAACATACGCTGATGAGTTGGTATTGAAAGCATTTTGCATTACATAGTAGATAAATCCGATTATAAAAAGTCCCATGATATAAGGATTCATCTCGAACTTGCTTGTTGATTTCTGATTCGTATTTGCGAATTCCTTCGCTTGTACTGGTTCACCAGCTGGCAAACAAATAAAGGCAACAATGATAATTACTAGAACAAATGCAAATACGATGTAGCTTGTTCTCCAGCCAAACTTTGCCAACTGACCAGCTGCGAATATGAATGCCATAGCACCAAGCGCTGTAAATGTGGCATTCAATCCCATCATTCCCGCCTGATTCTCTTTGTCAAAATATTGAACGATAAATCCATTAATCAAAGGCATCAAGAATCCTGTTCCCACGCCGATGATTGCGCTACCTGCTAAAAGCTGCCATATATTTGAGTTAAAGAAGAAGGGAAATAATCCTCCCACTAAATAACAAGTCAAAGCAAACATTGCTATCTTTTTCTTGTTGACAGAACTCATTGCTATTCCGCTAAGTGGCGAGCCCACAATAAAAAGTAAGCTTGGCAATGTTATTATCATCTGCACCAATGTCTCGCTCACTCCACTAAATTCTGCCCCTATGCTTGCAAGCACTGGCGTCATAGCCATATAGGATAGTGCAACAGCGCACAATGCAAGAATTCCAATTTTGATTTTTGTCTTTTCCATTACTTTCACCTCATTAATTCTGATTACTCTGTATACGATTTTATTAGGGACAAAAGCTTTACAATACAAATTCATTTCCTCTTCTTTATATTTTTTTGCAAAAAAAGAAGACCACCTGCTTCAGTGATCTTCTTTATGCAATCATTTGCATTAACTATTTGCAATTTTAATGACATCCACCGCCACAGTGATCACAATCACCACCGCATGCGGGATGCTCGCCGCGCTTGCGTGCCTTCACTATCGAATAAACAATAGCGGCCACAATTGCAGCTAATATTAATACCACAATAAAAGTACCCATGTGATACCTGCTTTCTTACTTTAATCCGTTGGTTACGTTGTCAAGCTATTGTGTTACTCAAGCGAAGCATTCTTCGCTGAGCGGAGTAATACAATGCTTGTAGCCGTAACCAGCGTCCTGTACATTAATTAGCGTATTTGTCTTTGCGGAATAGTCCGTAGAGTAAGCATGCAATCGCAGCTATTCCGAAGACAGTTCCTACGGTGAAGCCTTCACCTGTGAACAGCTTACCAACCTGGTAGATGATAAGTCCGATTACCCATGCAAATCCACACTGGTATCCGATTGCTCTCCAGAACCATTTAGTGTTGTTCATCTCACGCTTAATTGCACCCATAGCTGCAAAGCAAGGAGCGCAAAGAAGGTTGAAGGCAAGGAACGCAAATCCTGATGCATCAGTGAATGCTGCGCGCATTGTCTCATATACATCGCCGGCTGCGCCGTAGATGATAGCAAGTGTACCTACGATGTTTTCCTTTGCCACAAGACCTGTGATTGATGCAACTGTTGCCTCCCAATCGCCAAATCCAAGTGGAATGAATATCCATGAAAGACCCTTACCAATGCTTGCCAAGATTGACATGCCGATTTCTTCTTCCTCAAGCATTCTGAATCCATCAGGTGTGAATCCAAAGAATGTTGTAAACCAAACTACGATTGTTGAAAGAAGAATGATTGTACCAGCCTTTTTGATGAATGACCAACCACGCTCCCACATGCTGCGAAGAACGTTTGAAAGTGTTGGCCAGTGGTATGCTGGAAGCTCCATAACGAATGGTGCTGGATCGCCAGCGAAGATCTTTGTCTTCTTTAACATTATACCAGATGTAATAATAGCAAATATTCCAAGGAAGTATGCCGATGGAGCAACCCAAGCAGCACCGCCGAAGATAGCGCCTGCAACCATAGCGATAAATGGAAGCTTAGCGCCACAAGGAATAAATGTAGTTGTCATAATTGTCATCTTGCGGTCTCTATCGTTTTCGATTGTACGAGAAGCCATGATACCAGGGATACCACAACCTGTACCGATAAGCATTGGAATAAATGACTTACCTGAGAGACCAAACTTTCTAAAGATACGGTCCATGATGAAAGCAACACGCGCCATATAACCACACGCCTCTAAGAATGCAAGGAAGATGAATAGCACAAGAATCTGTGGTACAAAACCAAGAACTGCGCCTACACCGGCTACGATACCATCAAGGATAAGCCCCTTAACTGCATCGTTACACTTTATAGCATCAAGCCCTGACTCTACAAAAACTGGAATACCAGGAATCCACACACCATAATCTTCAGGCTCAGGCACTTCGTGTGAATTGATGTATTCCATTGCCTCAACATAGTCCTCATGAGTAGCTGTCCTGTATTCAACAGCAGCTGTCTCCTCATCCTCTACGGGATACTTGAAGTCACCTGTTGGCCCCTCGCCGTTTCCCTCACAATACAAATCATATCCAACAATGATAAGATCCGCCTCATTATACTTATCAACTGCATCATTGTAGTCTGCCGAACCAATAGCAAACAAGTGCCATCCATCACCGAAGACACCATCATTTGCCCAATCTGTGGCCCATGAACCAACAGTTGTAACTGAGACAAAATATACAAGGAACATAACTACTGCGAATATTGGAAGAGCAAGGAAACGGTTTGTAACGATCCGATCAATCTTGTCAGATGTTGTAAGTCCCTTCTTTGCCTTTTTGACGCAACCATCAATAATAGTTCCGATGTAATTGTATCTTTCACCTGTGATGATTGATTCAGCGTCGTCATCAAGCTCCTTTTCGCAGGATGCAATATCTTTCTCGATATGATTAACTGTTTCTTCAGAAAGACCAAGCTTTTCCTGAATCTTTTCATCGCGCTCGAACAACTTGATTGAATACCATCTTTGAACATTTTCGTCTTCGACGTTGTGCAAACAAAGCTCCTCGATGTGAGCAAGAGCATGCTCAACTGAACCATCGAAACGATGCTTTGGTGACTGAGGCAGAGCCTCCTTTGCCGCCTTAACTGCTGCATCTACGATATCCTTGAGACCTCTGTTCTTAAGGGCAGAAATCTCGATAACTGGAACACCAATTTCTTCTGAAAGCTTTTTGGTGTTAATTTTGTCGCCGTTCTTTTCTACAACATCCATCATGTTGATAGCGATAACTACAGGGATACCTAGCTCAACAATCTGAGTTGTAAGATAAAGGTTTCTCTCTAGGTTGGTACCATCAATAACATTGATGATTGCCTCTGGCTTTTCATCGATAAGATAGTTACGAGATACAACCTCTTCTAATGTGTATGGTGAAAGAGAGTAAATACCTGGAAGATCCACAATCTTAACTTCCTTGTCACCCTTGTATTTTCCTTCTTTGTATTCAACTGTAACACCTGGCCAGTTACCAACAAATTGGTTAGAGCCCGTGAGTGCGTTAAATAATGTAGTTTTACCGCAGTTAGGGTTACCTGCTAATGCAATACGAATTCCCACGATAACTTCCTCCTTTAACCTTCTACTAAGATCATTTCAGCATCAGCCTTGCGCACTGAAAGCTCATAGCCTCTAACAGTAATTTCAACCGGATCACCTAATGGTGCAATCTTGCGAACATAGATTTCTACTCCCTTGGTGATTCCCATGTCCATGATTCTGCGCTTTACAGCGCCTGCGCCATCGATTTTTGTAACCTTGACTGTGTCGCCAACTTTTACATCTCGAAGTGTCATAGTCTTCTCTCCTCTTCCTCTAAAATAGAAAATAACATCCTATTATTAAATAAATAATTTTTGAGCCAGCTGCTTGTCAACAGCCACTCTTGACTCCTTTACGTTAATAATTAGATTGCCGCCAATCTCATTAACGACTGTAACGTGCCCTCCAGGCACAAAGCCGAGTTCTTGCAAATGACGTTTAACTTCTTCGCTTCCGCCGATTCGCTTTATCATTTGTTCTTCGCCTTGTGGCGCCATAACTAATGGCATCATATTTTACTTCCTTTTACTTTTATAAATGATTATGTAGTAAATCCTAAAAACAATTCATATTATGTAACCAAAGTTTCAGATAATGAATATTTGTTAGCCTCTACTAACGCCTGATTTAATTTAACACATTTATTGCAAGGTTTCAATATCCTAACCTTAGTTTTCAAAAAAAAATCAGAGACACTAACCATGTAGTGTCTCTGTGTGTCATTTCGATTTTTTATTTACCAATCATTGTACCAGTCTGACCGCCTACTGCGTTGCCTGCATCTGAAAGCTTTGTTATCAAAACCTTGCGGATTGCAGAATCGCCGATGTAGTCGATAGCCGCCTGAATCTTTGGCGCCATATCCGTTGCACCGAACTCACCAGCTGAAAGCATCTTTTTGGCATCTGCCACTGACAAGTAATCAAGTGGTTCTTCGTTTGGCTTACCAAAGTTTTTGCAAACCTTTGTAACCGATGTAAGGATAACAAGCATATCTGCATTTACTTCTGATGCAAGAAGCCCTGCTGCTGTATCCTTTTCGACTACTGCGGATGCTCCCTTAAGCTTGTTGTCCTGAGAGAGAACTGGGATGCCGCCGCCTCCGCAGGCGATAACAACTTGGTCTGCATCACAAAGTGCCTTGATAGCGTCTATCTCAACAATCTCCATAGGCTTTGGTGCTGCGACGATTCTTCGATAGCCACCCTCGACTTCTATGGTGTGATTGCCCTTTTTTTCTTCTGCCTCTGCTTCTTCAGCTGTCATAACTCGTCCGATGATTTTGGTTGGCTTGTAGAAAGCCTCGTCGTATGGATCGACTGTAACCTGAGTAAGTACTGTAGAAACTGGTTTGTATATTCCACGACCAACTAGCTCTGAGCGAATAGCTTGCTGTAAATCGTAACCGATGTAACCCTGGCTCATTGCAGAACAAACAGACATTGGTGTAGGTGTGTAATCCGGATGATTCTGATAGAACTCTGAAAGTGCTGTGTGAATCATGCCAACCTGTGGACCATTACTGTGTGTGATAACAACCTGATATTCCTGTTTGATGAACTCTGCCACTGCAACCGCTGTACGTTTCGTGGCGTTCCACTGCTCTAGTACGGTTGTGCCAAGCGCGTCATGTCCAAGCGCAATAACTATTCTCTTTTTGCTCATATGATGCCTCCGATTCTTAGCATTTTGATATGCAAATATTTTCTTTGCTAGTTGTACGTTCCTAGCGCAAGAATTATATGTATATTCTAACATAACATACCCTTGTGAGATAGGTTAAAATACAGCATCTCTAGACTTATTTTCTTGCTGTCATCTTCTCCTAGAGTGTCTATTGTTAGAAATTGCCATAGTTATTAAAACACCTAGAACCACTCCCGCAAAATCAATCCACATATCTCTGACTTCGCCGGAACGTCCCTCCACAAAAAGCTGGATTGTCTCATCGATGAACGATACGAATAATCCCGCTACAGCTGGAACAGAAAAACGCTTGAAGGCTCCACGCAGATAGCTAATCATTTCACAGCAAAGCAGTATTCCAAGTATGAAGTACTCTGTAAAATGAGCTGACTTTCTGACTATAACCATTCCGGTGTCGGCATTAAATACCGATGGAAAATGATTAATCAAAAATGTTAAAACAGCACCACTTTCTTTGTTTGATATATTTGCCGGCTGAAGGCTGTGCCCCCAGATAAGACAAATCCATAGGACAATGATAATTCTTAAAATAACTTTTTTCTTATTCATAAGAGGTATTGTAACATATCCTCGCATTCATACAAAACGATTCTAGGATTTCTTAAATTCCACTGTCGCTTTGAATAAGTCACCATCAATGTCAATTATCAGATTTCCGCCCATACCCTCTGTCAGGCTGCGAGCTATAGAAAGTCCAAGACCGTTGCCCTCTGTATATCGCGATCTATCTCCTCTGACAAATCGCTCCATAAGCTCGTCAGCAGAAATGTTTAGTGCCTTCTTCGAAGTGTTTCTGAATACAAATTGAAGCTTGTCATCAGTTTCCTTCAAATCAACGTAGCATCTTGTGTTTGGCTGAGCATATTTAACAATGTTTGACATAAGATTGTCGAATACTCGCCATAGGTATCTGTTGTCAGCGCACAGATATATCTCGTGCTCTGGGATGTCTGTGAATAGGCTTATTTTGTTAGCTGTAAGTTTATCAGAGAATTCACCAATTGACTGATTTAACAGCACCTGAGCGTTAATCTTTTCCATGTTGAACTCGATGTTTCCCGTGGAAGCCTTTGACGCCTCAATCAAATCTTCTATGAGTTTTTTCAAGCGATTCGATTGTCTGTCCAATACCTTGAGGTACTTGCTAACGTTTTCGTTTTTAATATCCTCTTTTCCTAACAAATCAACGTAGTTGATAATTGATGTAAGTGGAGTCTTAATGTCGTGAGAAACGTTGGTAATCAATTCCGTCTTCATTCGTTCACTCTTGGTTCTTTCATCAATTGCAACTGTAATTCCCGATCTCACTGCATTTACAGCCTCGGCGTGCTCTAACAAAAATTCTGGCATGCCATCGGTGTCGACTTGGGCGGATGTTTCGCCCTCTGCAAGCTTCATTGTTGTTGATTTAATCTTGGCATAGTTGTAAAGAATACGATGTAAAATCACTGCGAATATTATCTTTTCAATAAGCCATGGCAAAAGCAAACCACCACTACCAGCTACAACTATTCCGCCAAATTCTAATATCGCAAATATGATAAAGATAATCCAAATTCTGGTTGTCCATTTAATTGTCGCGCAGGTTAACTTTATTTGCTTTTTTATACTTGGCTTTATTCTGTTTAGCCCACCTATGATTACTGTATTTTTCAACAATTGCTTAAGCTTGAAATTTACAGCTATATTAGAACAGAAAATCAAACCAACTGCAGCAGCAACCATATAGAGAAGAGTCCAGACAACGATTAACACCGCATTGAACCCTCTATTATCATAGACAAATCCCAATATAAATAATTCTATTACTATTGTTGACACAAAAGCCAAATCTGTTGGCAGCTTGTCAGTTCCCTTAGCGACAACCTCTTTACTGCCGTTCCAATGTCCTGCTGCACAAAGGAATAATATAAAGCTTGCTATTGCTATCAAGAATGATACTACACAGGCTGTAGGAAGAAGGATTCTAAGTGTGCCAGCTTTGGAAGCGATGGATTCTGCCTGTGCGTAAAAGTCTGTTGTGGATACAAAGTTCTCTTTTGGGAAGCAGACAACTGTATATGTCTTAATACTTGCATCAGCTAAGGATGCCCCCATGGATGAAAGAGTATTTAAAGACGCCATGTTATTATAAGGATCCAAGGAATCATGGATTTCTGACAAGTCCGCAACATTCTCTAAACCAAGGTATTCTACGTCGCCGTCGTTGCAATTTAATTTTAGGACATAATTCGTCACTGAATTTGAAAGTGGCTCATATGCCTTTCCACCCATCAGCAATTTGCCTTCTATATTTTCTACTGTTGTTTCATCCTCCGCATCTGAAGATGCTCTAAGCTCATTTTCTTTAAGGGCACTATTTCCCCAAATTTTCTTGTAAATATTATCTGCGTTTCCTGTGTTAATAGTGCTATCTTCAATATACTCAAAGCAGCTAGTGTAAAGAGGATATAGATTGCCATTTGCATATACATATGCTTGCTGTCCAATCAAATCATAACCAATACCATCGATGGAATAATTCTCCATTCGTTCTTCATAATTATTGTAGTATGAATTTTCATCCAATATCGTTAAAAGGTTTTTACTAAGATTGAATTTGGCATCCCTTCCGATTCTATATCCAACACTTACGAATGCATTTTTAGGTACATTAACATTTTTGAAATTCGTATATACGTACGAATCTGGGTCATTCAAATCTTTAGTATCTGGATCGTAATCTTCGATAATGCCATAGTAGCAATTCATTGAATCGAGTTTATCTGCATTGAAATTATTATCGCGTTCAGATAAAGCCCACATTGCATAGTCTTTACCAGCCATGTTATATAAATTATTTCTGAACTCGTTTTTATCATTTGAGAACAAATCCATGTCTGTTAATACAGTACTTAAAACTAGACTAATAAAGAAAACTAATGTAAATATTGAACAAATAATTCCAAGAGCTATTCTACTGGAAAGTTTGTATATTCTTTTCATAGTAAGCCTCCTTAAAAAAATCATTTTAGGCCTCACCATCCATCTTGTAGCCATGTCCCCAGACAGCTTTTAAATATCTAGGATTGGCGCTATCATACTCAAGTTTTTCTCTAAGATGTCTGATGTGAACAGCAACAGTACTTTCAGCTCCAAGCACTGTTTCATTCCAGACCTTCTCATATATATCCTTTGGAGAAAGGACTTCTCCAGCGTGAGTCATCAGGAGTTTCAAAATGTCATATTCCAATGGTGTCAACGAAACCGGATTTCCATCCAAGGATACCTCTTTAGACTTGTCGTTCATCTCGATTCCACCAATTCTAATTAGGCTCGAATCGTCAGCCTTATCCTGAGAGCCTAGCATTGTGTACCGGCGAAGTTGTGATTTAACTCTAGCCATCAGCTCCACTGGATTGAACGGCTTGGTAACATAGTCATCCGCTCCTATTGTCAGGCCCATGACCTTGTCTGCATCCTCGCTTTTAGCGGTGAGCATCACAATTGGTACATTAGAGAATTTGCGGATTTCAGCCATTGCGGCGATGCCATCCATTTCTGGCATCATCACATCCATCAAAATCAGCTGGACATCAGGATTTGAACGCATAACCTCAACTGCTTCTTTTCCATTGGACGCAGAAACAACATTCATCCCTTCACTCTCTAAATAGATTTTCAATGCTGAAATAATATCTGGTTCGTCATCACAAATTAGAATAGTATTCATTCGATCTCCCTCTTAGGTTTTATGATTAATCACAATGTAATTGTAGTCTAAATAATTTTAAGTTCCAATGGGGAAAAGTATTAAGATTTGTTTAAGAAATTTGAAATTTGAATAATCAGACTTCCATCCTCATATTTTGCATTGATGTCGCACCCCATTCTCTGTGCGAAGCTTTTTACGATAGACAGACCAAGCCCAGTAGATTCGTTCATGGCAGTCTCAACGGTAAAAAATCTATCGAATAGCTTGTCCACCGCAACAGATGTGAGTGCAGACGCAGAATTTTTAAAAATCACCGTACCATCCGGTGATAAAGAAACATATAAATCTCCATCGCTATACTTTAATGCGTTACTTATAAGATTTGAAAAGATTCGCTCAACATAAGAAGGATAAAGCTTACTAATCACCTTATCCTCACAGATTTCGATTACAGGCTCAATTCCTTTTTCCATAAGCGCTGCGTAGTAATTCATAAGACAATCCTCGAGGACTTTATTGACGCAAACATCAGTCAGTTCCTCTTTGGTTTCAGTTGTAGAAACAACCGAATACTCAAACAGTTCTTCGGTGAGCTTTTTCATTTGATGACAACGCTCTTCTATTATCGCAAGATACTTTGCAGTTTCTGGTGTCATCTCCTGCTTTTTTGCAAGCTCTAAATATCCCATGATTGCAGTGAGTGGAGTGCGGATATCGTGTGTGACATTGGTGATTGCGGTTTTTAATTCATTATCTCCAAGATTGTATTTATGAAATGCCTCTCTAAGCTTTGACAAGGTCTTGTTCATATCATTAACAAGAAGGCGCAGCTCCTTATCCCTACTTGGAATGCCTATTAGTGAATTGGTATCAAGATTTCCACGCGCCACAAAGTCTGCCCGAAGTTCTCGGACAGACTTTCTCATAACAATTATTTTTAATGAAAGCATTACTATAATAAAAATGCTTAACCCCAAAAGGTATCTCATATTATCTCCTTATGCTCAATGGTGAAGGGGCTCTATAGGATGAGTCTGATAGTAATAAACCACTGCATCAAATCGCTCTGCCTGAGCCACCTTGGTTCGGTATGAGCTTTTGTGTGTTTCCCAAAAAGCAGTGTATCCCTCACCAATCATTCCCATAAAGGTTTGCTCATGAACGAGTTTATAAAGCGTGCTCTTTGAATCGGTTATCTTCGAAAAATCAAGGCAGTATTTGCCATCCTCAAAAGACTCTGCCTGTTTTGCAAGAGAATCTGATGAACAAAACTTATGATTAGCTCTTCTGTAATCAGCATCCCTGCTACCAGCGTCATTTATATTCACATCGGTGTTGTAAAACTCGCTTCCAATAACAAAATATCCATCACCAAATTCTTTTTTTAGCTTTTCGCCAAAAGTGATTGTTCCATAGCCCACAGAATCTCCCTTCATAACATGACCATTGTGGGCAGTAACAATAATTTGATTATAACCTCTTTTATTTTCTTGGGCCAATATATTTTTCAAATTCTTTACCATTTGGTCATCTCTGTAATCGCTGTTTGCATCTGGATTATCTGAGAAAGAAGGTGCATCTGGATTTACCTCCCCGCCTTGAGGGTCGATACCGTATATACGATATGATTCCTCTTCCCTCAAGCTTGCATTCTGTTCCTTCATCCAATCTACAAGCTCTGCCATTTCTTTTGTATCATATAAAGGATATTGCAAAATACCTACCGCACTTTCAGCGTCTTGCACCTCCCCTTTGCCGTGCACATAGTCATTTAATATCTCACCATCAGCTACAGGCATTTCAAATAGCATTGACTTGCATGTCCCTTGATGGGCTAGCTTTTTTAGTACCTCCATCTTAAGTTCTTGAAATTCCACATTTCCATGAGTAGCCTCACCAACACCTACAACCTGAACATCTTCTGGAATCTCCAAATCGGCCACTGTGGTCGCAGCACCCTTTAATCCATCTATTTTTTCGCTTCCTAGCTCAAATAAACCAAGCCTTGCCTCTAACAATATGGATAAGAACACAATCAAAATCACCATTATAATATTTGTTTTCTTTTTTATATTGTCCATCTATTTAAGTTCTCCCTAGTTAACATCTCTTTTGTTAATTCCAGTGATGCCGATTACTAATGTAGTTACGATAACACATAAAGAAATTGCCACTTTAATAAAGAGGTTTGGATTCATGCTTTGAGCGTAGAAACAGCTTGATGCATACCATTGTCCCATGGCTGGGATGTTATAGATAATCTCACCAATTAAAAGCCTTGTCCCCTTAGCATTCATCATAAACAGATTGCCAAAGGTAATCCAGTTGAAACTGATAAAACATGCCGCCATTGAAATTACAACGGATGTAATCATCTTATCGCATCGCAAACTTATAAGAGTAAGGAATGCTACCCATCCAGCCAACGCAAAAATCTCTACAACAATATATATAAATAATTCTTTGCTTAATGGCGCACCTGCTAGAATGCCCGAAACAAACCATACAATAATCATAACCATCACCCCTGTAATAATTGCTAATAGATTTGAAATATATACTTCACGCTGTGTGTGGCCGACAATGACTTTATTTCTAAAGGTTCCATCCGCATATTCTGCACCCAAATAAATAGGTACAAATATGGCAAAAAAGAAAATCATGGCAACACTAAGAAAAATCATTATGTCATCTGGTGTTTTGTTTTCCAAAAAAATTGTTGTCACCCTTTTTTCCGTATATACGAAAGTGACTATTGCGGCTATAACAAGGCCAGCATTGAAAATAATATTTTTAAATAATCTTCTAAGATTTGCTTTATATAAACTAATCATAACCTCTCCTATACTATGTCTTTTTCATCAAAAATAATTAAACCAAAAACTACCGAAAAAATGATAAGTACCATCGCTCCCACAAAACAAGATGAAAATGTATACTGCACAGTGCGAGTCAAGCATGAGTAGGGCACGTACTGATCAAACAATGTATAAACCTTAAGTCTTGTTCCTGTAAGCGTACACACTCCTTCGGTAGGATAGAGCTTATCTTGAACAACTGTAGCTATAACCTTCATTATAAAAGCTACTGCCAAAGGAATCGCTAAGGAAATCTTGCTATTGCCAAGAACAATAAGAAGCATTGTAGAAAATACCGCAATACTAATCTGGGCTGAGGTTGCTGATAAAATATAATCTCCCATTTCAATCGTAGTTAGACTACCAAAGCCCGGTGTAAATAGTACTGATATTATCAAGCTTGTTACACTTGCAATAGCAGACATCATTCCTGCCACAATCCCAGAGACTAAAATCAATGATGTAAATGCTTCATTTCTCGATGCCCCTGTTATAAGCTTATTCCTTATGATTCCATCTGAAAACTCAGGTGCAAGAAAGCCTGTGATTACTGCCGTAACAATAAATGAGGATATCCTAATATATGACGAAGAAAGAATATCGTCTCCGTATATTTGAACATCAAGCTTTGCTATTTTTAAGATTAATAAATAACTCAAAAAATAAACAAGGGGATAAACAACACTTACAATTGCACCCATCTTAACGTATCGATTGTTTATTGCTCTTCGTAAATCCGAATAGAATACACTATGCACTCTGATCACCTCCAAGAAGTGATAGGTAAATGGCTTCAAGGCTTTCCTCTCGCTCATCCATTGTATAAATAGTACATCCAGCCTCTTCAAAATCCTTTGCTATAGTTGAAAAAGCAACCTCTGAATATACGTCTGCTGTCTTGTCATCGATTATGTTGTACTCAATGCCTTGACTATCCATGATTCTAGCAAGTATCTTGGTATCAGACACCTTCATTCTCACAGATTTGCGGCACTCTTTTCCAAGCTCTTCAGCACTCATCTCTTTGACAATTCTGCCTTTATCTATAAAGCCATAATATGTTGCAACTCTTGCAAGCTCATCAAGAATGTGGCTTGAAATAATAAATGAAATGCCCTGTTCTTTATTAAGTTTTATGATTAATTCTCGGATTTCAATGATACCCTGAGGGTCGAGACCATTTGTTGGTTCGTCAAGGATAATAAGATCTGGTTTGCCGCAAAGTGCAATTGCTATTCCTAGACGCTGTCTCATTCCAAGTGAAAACTTGCCGGCCTTTTTCTTTCCTGTATCGGCTAAGCCTACAATTTCAAGAAGTTCATCTATTCCATCAAAAGTTGGAAGTCCAAGTGTAAGATATTGCTGTTTTAAATTGTCTCTGGCAGTCATGTCCTTGTATACCGCAGGAGACTCAACAACTGCACCGATTCGTCTTCGTGCTTTGTTGATTGCTTTGTCGTTATCCTTAATTCCCATAAGTTCAAAGCTTCCTGATGTTTGTTCCTGAAGTCCACAAAGATGTCTGATAAGAGTGGTCTTGCCAGCGCCGTTCTTTCCTACAAAGCCATAAATTGAGCCCTTAGGAACTGCCATATTTACTCCATTAAGAGCGGTAAAGCTACCATATCGTTTTTCTAAATTGTTTGTTTTAAAAATGTATTCCATAATTCTCCTCGCTTTCTGAACTGATATGAGTATCTCACTTTATGGTCAAGAAAGCGGTCAAAGAATTGTCAAGAAAGTGTCAAGATTTCAATTTGAATCCAATACCGTAAATTGCCTCGATATAATCTTCCCCATCGACTGCTTGAAGCTTCTTTCTGATGTTGCTTATATGCTGCTTAAGTGAACGCTCGGTACAATCCGGCGTGCTATCACTGATTCTGTCTAGTATTGTGTTTCTGCCGATTGGACGACCTGGATTTAGCATAAGAATCTCTAGGATTGCACACTCTGTCCTAGTGAGACTGATTGGCGTATCCTTAAGTGTGACTGTTAAAATATCTGTATCTAGAGTTAGGTTTCCCGCTTTGATAATGCTTGGATTGAGGCTATCCCCCTCCTCTAATGCGCTGCTTGAAGATTTGGTTTCTTCTAGTCTCAGCTGAACAACGATTCTTGCAAGTAGCTCTGACACATCAAAGGGCTTTGTGACATAATCTCTTGCCCCATCCATAAGAAGCTTAACCTTGCCATCTGTATTTGCTTTGGCACTCATGATAATTGTAGGAATGCTTTTTACTTTTGGAAGCAAATCCTCACCATTGATTCCTGGAAGCATCAAATCAAGCAAAAGTAAATCTGGTTTCTTTTTCTCAAGAACCATTAGCGTTTCTGTTCCAGAGTATGCTCGCAAAACATCATACCCCTCAAGTCTTAAAGTTTCTTCGAGCATATTTCCAATATGGATATCATCATCAACAATCATTATTGTATGGTTCATGTTGTCCCCCTCGCGGTAAATTCATTAGTAAAATTATAGCTAAAGTAGGTTTGGCGTTCAATAAAATATGGGAGCTGTTCTTTTTTTCTGGGGAGGAAAATATGGCTTCTGTTCTCTTTTTTCTGTGGGCTAGAATATATACCGGATAGGGATCTTTATCTGAAATTATTATTTGAATAGTTCATATGAAACCTTATATAATAGATATAGGAATTAAAACAAGGTTTTATAAAAGGAGAATAATTTATGAAGAAAAAAATAATATCACTCTCTCTAGCAATAGCTATGTCTTTTCTCGTTGTTGCTTGTCAGAAAAAAGATGATGCGCAAACTAGCACTCCCCAAACTACAACAGATGATTCTACAGAAGTTAACGAAGATACAACCACCGAAGATGAGGAGCCTGACAAGCCAATTGAATCTACTATTTCAGAAGATAAGCGTTATCATACTGCACGAATCAATGGTGTGGATTACTCTCTAACTGTCGATCTTAAAAAATGTGATGGGAACACTTCTCTTGAGCAAATTGAAACACTTGAGAGTCTTTTTTGGCAAGTATACCCAAAACTATATGAAAGATTCGGCTATTACTCATCTGCACCTACAGATATTGAATTGCTAATTGAAAACGAAGATTATGAAATTGCATGTGCCTGGGAAAACAAAGTGCATATTCATGATATGTGGTTACATGACAACCCAGAAGATTTTGATTGCTATACTCACGAATTAGCTCATCTGACACAGAACGGTTGGTATGAAGACTATCTTGAATATGATAATTATATCGAGACATTTGCAGATTACTGCAGATATTTGTACGCCTATAACAATGGTGAGTTTAATGACCATGTTTGGACATTACAAACTGTTGATGAAGAAGATAGCCGCGAAACATCAGTTAGATTTTTGGTATGGCTTGATAACGAATTGTCTACTCCTGATCATGATTTTATGTATGACTACTATGTCGCTTGCTCAGACGCAACCCACAAAAAGGATGAATGGGACAAAGTATGGACATCATTATTCAAAGGCACCAGCATGGAAGGCAAAACTATAGATGAAGTTTGGGATATCTATGCCAAATCTGACTTTGCTCATCTTTCAACCGAAACAAAAGAACCTGGGCAATCTGAGTTGCTTAAAAAATATGATGTTAGGAAATATGTCCTTCATAAATAGCCGCCACTGTCGCGACCACACAAATAATGCCTAGGGGACGGGGTTAGTGGTCCATTTTTGCAATATTCAGGGGGCGTAAAACACCCCCTCTTACACTAATGCATAACCTCAGGATTATATGTTTTATAGTAAACATACGGTGTGGTGCCTTCAAAGCGAATGGCTAAGTACTTATCGCCTCCATACCCTTGTGTTCAAAAGTTACTTCTACAAAATCATTAAAATCATCTATTTCTTGATCTTTATCTTTCTTTTTCATAAATTAGCTCCGTTTCTATGACCATCTTTTTCTTCTATTATTTTACAAATCAAATATACTCATCTGCGTATACTTATTCGGCAGTTCACTCATAAACCTAAAACATTCATCGGGTGTTGACAGGACTCCGTTATCCTTGCAGATTTTATGGAATAGTCCCATCAATTCTTTAGCATTCAGACTTGGCAGTTCATACGCATTACCATATTGTTTGATATATCGCTCTTTTATTCCAGGAAAATGTTTGTCGAGTGCTTCGTAATAGTATTCTCTATCCCCCTCGCGAAGAGTGAGCCCCATTCCAAAAGAAATAATCCCCTTCACTCCAACCCGGATGCATTCATTTAAAATTGCAGTGATGTTTTCTGCTGTATCATTTATAAATGGTAAAATTGGAGTGAGCCAAACAACTGTTGGAATACCACGACTTTGCATTTGCTCTAAAACTTCAATTCGCCTTTTCGTATTACATACATTCGGCTCTATAACTTTACATAAATCATCGTCGTATGTTGTAAGTGTTATCTGTACAACGCATTTCGCGGATTGATTAATCTCGTCAAGCAAATCTATATCCCGAAGTATTCGGTCTGATTTAGTCTGAATTGCAACTCCAAATCCGTATTGTCGGATAATCTCAAGGCACCTTCTTGTAAGTTGTAATTGTTCTTCACAGTGCATATATGGATCAGACATGGCACCAGTTCCAATCATACACTTTTTCCGCTTTGATTTTAGGGCCTTTTCCAACAATTCAGGCGCATTTTGCTTTACCTCTATATCCTCAAAAGGATGCGTAAAATGATAACACAAACTTCTGCTATCACAATAAATACATCCATGGGTGCAGCCACGATATATATTCATTCCGCACATTCCATTGTTTCCTGTTAGTATTCCCTTTGCATCAATAAAATGCATAGCCCATCTCCAATATTGCTACGTATATACGATAACAATCCTACTCAATTATCTTCTGCATCCACTTGAGGTCATACCATCTTCCAAATTTCTTTCCGACCTTTTTCATGTGGGCGACCTCAAAGTAGCCTTTTTTAATGTGAAACCTTATGCTGTCATGGTTGACATATTCATCTTCCTCTTCACAATAGGCAATTCCTGCAAGAAGGTTGACAATGCCCTGCTCCTTTAATTTCTTTTCAAGCTCGTCGTATAGCAATGCACCCACACCATTTCGACGGTAATCTTTATCCACATAAATTGAGGTCGTCACTGTCCAGGCATATGCTTCTCTCGAGCTATATTTACCCGCATATACATAGCCTACTATTTTATCACCATCAACACAAACCAGATAAGGGTACTTTGCTTTGATACGATTGATTCGATTCGCAAATTCCTCAACTGAAGGAACCTCGTATTCAAAAGAAATCGCCGTATCCTCAACATAATATGAATATATCTCTACCAGTCGACTGGCATCCTCTAACTCTGCATCACGTATTATATAATCGCTCATCAGCCTGCCCTTCTTCCAATGATTTCATTCAACTCCTTTTCTCATATCTTCAATAAATGATAGCTTTTATATTTCCATCATTATCAAGTATTACATCTAGACCAAATAAATCATGATAGAATTGCTTTGCCTTTTTTATATCTTTAACCACTATCAATACATTCTTTAGTTTCATCTATTCCCCTCATGTATCGCTGCAATAGTCGCCAATGCACAGACAAACCTAATACCGGTAACTATTAATAAATCGTTTCATAGCAGACTACCTTTTCCCAGTTCTAATAAATTGTATCAATTCTTCCACATCATCAAAATCATCATAATCTCCCATGATTCCTTCACGATGATAAATCACACCGTCTTTTTCATTTCTTTCAAGGCAGTCAAGTAATTCATCAATTCCGTATCTCCTAGCAAATAAAGTAAAACCATACGGTTTTATTTTGGAAAACATGCCTTTTGTACAATCCATAGCACAATCAAAACAATGATTGTAGTTCTTCTCCATCGAACACTTTCTATTATCACAGCATTCTGTGCCTGGGCAATCACCGGAATTGCATCCACCACAATGATTATTCTCGCTACATAGGCAGCAAGCCAACCCACATCTTGCTATTCCAAATTCTCGTTTCATTCTTTTCTATATCCTATATTCATTCAGTGCCATTTGCCAGTAATATTCCGGAATGCATCTCCAATCCACGCTTCCCTTTTCTTCCTCACATAACTCACACGCTTTTGTAAGGACAGCTATCGGTGAAACATTTTTTCCTAGCAAAACAGCCTTGGTTACTCTATACCGGGCAATGTCCGCCAATGAAATGAAATGTAATATGTTCCTTCGCATTTCTAAGTCGTTCGAGCAGACAACAGGTCTCGACATCGTTTTCATTGATTAACTAAAACTATATTCTATATTCAGCCTTGTATCAAGTTTGATTTAATGTGTTTTAATTTGAACTAGCACCGTCTGTGCGTCAGCTTCTGTTTTTAATTTCATCTAAATAAATTATATATACATCAGCTTCTTCACCTTCAAAAGTAAAACTCCTCTCATACTTCCCGAAGTTTTTCGTTATTGTCTTTACGGATGCTTCATTTGTGCGTTCCACCGAGAGTTGAAGTTTATCCATTCCAAGGTGACGTGCACGTTCCAAAATTAGCCTAAGCATTTCCGTCGCATACCCTTTACGTCTCTCCGACGGTCTTACGCTGTATCCGCAGTTACCAAAATCCTTCAGGAAATCATTTAGCTCGTGGCGAAGATCAATGATGCCTACGATATGGTCATTTTCATCAAAAGCAAAATAGGTATCGGTAACTACCCATGATGGATTTACTGTTTCAGGCGATATGTTATCCGTAACAGATTTAATCCACTCATCATAAGATTCCATCTGATCCAAAAGTTCACTTCCGTTTATCGTTTTCTCACCGTTATCGATGAATTCCTGCTTAAAATCAGCTGCCTTCGCTTCATATTCTTTTCCCGGTCTCTTAAGTATTATCATTTGTTTTCTCCTATTAACTGATTTCTTATATTATCCGTAATGGAATGGAATGTCTTCGGTTTCATGGGGATTACCCGGCTCATAAACAGAGCCGCAAATGCATATTTAGTTAGTGTTGATTTACCGCTCTGTCTGGGACCCGTAATAGCAATAACCGGAAATTGCTTTGCAAGTCTCATAAGAGCATCATATGCTTTTCGCTCTATCATCTGATAATTCCTCCATGCTTTTAAGGATATTCTTAATTGTACTATTAGGATATTCCAAAGTCATTATTTAGGATATTCCGAAGTTTGGCCACAGGATATTCCACCTATCCGTGCAAGTTCCTCATCCTCCCGAACTACGGGAATCGAGAAATTGAAAAGGATATTTTTTATCCAATTACCGTCTTTTCTGCGCTCCGGATAAAGTTCTATACGATCCACAAAGGACTGCATGAACTTCTTCTTTTTTTGCATCTCGTCATAATAGGCCTTGTACCGATAGATACTCCGCTCGCTGATTCCATTGCGCTTTGCAATCTCCACCATGGTCATGCCCTGCTCATGACAAACAACAAAATCATTATAAATGGCCATCCATTTAGCATTGTGTCTTTGTCTGCCGCAGGCTTTCCTCTTTTTGAAGTATTCAAGCTCCTCTTTCAGATCGGCATTTGCTTCCTCAGATCCCAGCGCCATATGGAATTTCGAGCATTCTTCATGAAAATGCTAATACATTTCCTTTCTGACTTTTCTCATTCTTGACCATACATTATCCCCGTAATTACTGAGCATGACTGTGATCAT
>DBWZ01000070.1:0-502 GCA_002309345.1 Pseudobutyrivibrio sp. UBA1225 | reverse complement strand
GGATTGTCGATGATCCATACTCCGTATCCATAGTATCCCTCTTCAGGATCTTTCCCATCACCACTTTGTTTGGAAAACATCGCCGATACCATTTTCTCAGAAAGCAGCTTATGCCCGATCAGTCCTTTCCAGAACTTTACAATGTCCTCTACCGTAACAAATGCTCCTCCGTCACCGGTACCTTTGGCACCAACGGAATAAATATTTGTGCGATAATCTTTTGTATCAGGACAATAGATATAGCTGTTTGCACATTTTGCCGGCAGTTTATCAAATTCGAAGTATCCAGTAGAATCCATACCACACGGATCGAAAACATTTCTTTTCAGATATATGTCGAAATCTACCCCCGTAATCTTTTCCATGATCAGAGCGAGCAGTACATACCCGGAATTATTATATTGAAATCTCTCACCCTTCGGATACATCATGGGTTCATCTATAAACAACGGGAGCATGTCCTTATTATGTCTTATCCTGTAATTAGGATAATCTGTCCAAA
>DBWZ01000011.1 GCA_002309345.1 Pseudobutyrivibrio sp. UBA1225 | reverse complement strand
AAAGGTACGGATGATTTACCGTTTACCAACTATCACAGATGAACAATTGCACATAATAAAATCACGTTATGATACAGGTGAAAGCCTCAGCAAGCTTGCCGAAGAATATGGAGTCACTAGACAAGCTCTGCATAGGAGGTTGCAAGCGCAAAATGAACACCCAATTATAATCAACTGGCTTGAAGAGGGAGAGATAGTCACATCAACAGAGGTGGATTTTAAAAAGCGAGGCCTAGTGCTTTCGAATTATGCTGCTGAGATTTCTAAGCTCCCATTTGGATTCAACAATAATCCTACATGGAATCAATTCATTCAAGTGTTGGAGGAAAAGTACTTTAAAAACAAAGGTGTAGGCCAGTTAGGTACATACCTATTAATAGAAGGTGAAAAGCGATTCTCGATAGAGGACATTACAGATATATCAATACAGGATGCTGATAAAATCCCTACATTCGAATTTCAAAAAAAGGATTTCATTATATCACGAACTGACACTGATGGATTCCAGATGAAGGCGCTATCAAGCGACAGAAAGCTTTTTGTTAAATCTCAGGCTATT
Organism: Pseudobutyrivibrio sp. UBA1225; assembly: GCA_002309345.1. Taxonomy (GTDB): domain Bacteria; phylum Bacillota; class Clostridia; order Lachnospirales; family Lachnospiraceae; genus Pseudobutyrivibrio. The sequence goes on along the minus strand of DBWZ01000011.1, from coordinate 4,254 downwards.
ATTTCAGGGCTGGATATGCGGGATTGGGCAGTGGAAATTATTGCTGCAGATATTGCCAAGCAATTAAGCATTCCTTGTGTGGGACAGCAGCATTGCCGGTTTGCTTTCAATAATCGTGTTTGGGATGGAGTATATTCTAAAAACTTTGAAATCGATGGCTATACTTTTTTGTCATTTGAAGCATTGATTGGTACCAAGCAGCTATCTACAAAAGATGATTCCTTTATAAAGATGGGCAGTATCGAAAAACTCAAGTGGTGCGCCAAGCAGATTTCAGATATATGCGAGGTTGATTACACAGATGCAGAAAGGTATATGTTGAACCTTGCTGTACTCGACAGCCTTGTGGGAAATGTGGACAGGCATACTCGAAATTTTGGTGTATTTTTTAACTCAAATACAGGTGAATACTCATTGCCATTAGTATTTGATAACGGCATGGGGCTTTTTGAGCACGACTACTATCGCGACAACTATAATAGCTTCGAAGAAGCGATGAACAATGTTTATATCGCTCCTTATGGTGAGGATCCATTTGATTTTTTGGTAGAATTAAATCAGTGTTTTCATCTTAAGTCAGTTTATAACGTGACAGATATAGATTATCTAGATACTTTAAACACACCATTTTCAAAGGAATATGAGAGGAGGATGAGGGAGCTATGGCAGAAGTTAGATTAATAAATAATCTTAAAGGTGTCCTCTATTATATAGATAATCCGCTTATTGACTTCGAAATAAAAGATCGAGAGCTTATAAAAGCGACAGATCTTAGTCAGGGAAAGCAATACCCATGGGAGCTGGCAAAGCTAGGCGTATCCTATGGAAGTTTTGTTAAATTCTTTCAGCGCCGCACCATCCGTGAGGGCTGCATGTTCTATCGCGAGCACCTACGTGCTCTTGGTATGGATAAGATGGACTTTGATTTATACATCCGAAAGAACAATGGAAACAATCATCTTGATAATTATTGGGTAAAATTTGAAGATATAGGTGCTAAAAATTTTGCCGAATTGTGAAAAACATAAGCCTTTCCTTGAAAAGGAAGGGCTTTTAGTATAAAATTTCTAAGGAATTTATTAGTTCGATTATCCCTATGGGGATTCAATTATACAAAACTATTTTTTAAGGATTTATTTTGATAAGGAGTGACAAAATGGTAGCATGGAAGAATTTTGACCAGCTAGAGTCTTTCAAGGCTCTCCAAGGTCTCAAAAATCAGGTTGAGCTCAAGTCTGTTATGGCTGGAGCAAATGGAGCAAAGCGTGTAGCTGAATACTCAGTTGCAATGTCAAACGGAATGGCATACAACTTTGCTGCAAAGCAGGTGGACGACACAGTTCTTGCAACATTACAAAAGCTCGCTGACGAGGCAGAGCTTACTGCAAAATACGAGGCGCTTTACAACGGCGAGGTTATCAACACAGGTGAAAAGAGACACGTTCTTCACCAGCTCACACGAGGTCAGCTTGGTAACGACGTTGTTGCAGACGGCGTCAACAAAAGAGAATTTTACGTAGAGCAGCAGAACCGCATAGCAGATTTCGCAAACAAGGTTCACGCTGGTCAAATCGTTAACGAAAAGGGTGAAAAGTTCACAACTGTAGTTCAAATCGGTATCGGTGGCTCAGACCTTGGCCCTCGTGCGATGTATCTTGCACTTGAAAACTGGGCAAAGGTTACAGGCACATTCAAGATGGAGGCTCGTTTCATCTCAAACGTAGATCCAGACGATGCTGCATCAGTTCTCGCAGGTGTTGATGTTGCTCACTCTATCTTTATTCTCGTTTCAAAGTCAGGCACAACTTTAGAGACACTTACAAACGAGTCATTTGTTAAGGATGCCCTCGCAAAGGCTGGCCTTGATGCATCAAAGCACATGATTGCAGTTACATCTGATGCTTCACCACTTGCAAAGTCATCTGATTACTTAGATGCATTCTTCATGGATGATTACATCGGCGGCCGCTACTCATCTACATCTTCAGTAGGTGGCGCAGTTCTTTCACTTGCATTTGGCCCAGATGTATTCGCTAAATTCCTTGATGGTGCAGCAGCAGAGGACAAGCTCGCAAAGAATACAGATATCCGCAAAAACCCAGCTATGCTCGATGCTCTCATCGGTGTTTATGAGCGCAACATCCTTGGCTTCGAGACAACAGCTGTTCTTCCATATTCACAGGGGCTTAGCCGTTTCCCAGCTCACTTACAGCAGCTCGACATGGAGTCAAACGGCAAGAGCGTCAACCGTTTCGGCGAAAAGATCAACTACGTCACAGGACCAGTTATCTTTGGTGAGCCAGGTACCAATGGTCAGCATAGCTTCTATCAGCTCCTTCACCAGGGAACCAACATCATTCCACTTCAGTTTGTTGGCTTCAAGAACAGCCAGATGGCTACAGATGTTGTTATCGAAAACAGCACATCTCAGCAAAAGCTTTGTGCTAACGTAGCAGCACAGATTATGGCGTTTGCTTGTGGTAAGGATGACGAAAATCCAAACAAGTACTTCCAGGGCAACCGTCCTTCATCAATCATCATCGGCGACAAGCTCACACCAGAGACACTTGGTGCACTTCTTGCTCACTTCGAAAACAAGGTTATGTTCCAAGGCTTTATTTGGAACCTCAACTCTTTCGATCAGGAAGGTGTTCAGCTTGGTAAGACACTTGCCAAGAAGGTTCTTGCTGGCGATACAACAGATGCTCTTGCAGCATACGCTAAGCTTTTAAACATTTAATTATGAAAGATAAATACAATGACGCAGAGTGGCAATCGGTTCGCAAGACCTTTGCCGGCGAAAAACACAAGCTCTCCCAGATGACATTTCAGGAAAAGGTTGATTACATCCTTACCTATTATAAGTTGCACATCCTTGCAATCATCTTGGCAGTTACGTTTTTGATTTGGGGTGTCCACCATGCGATGACCTACGTTAGTTACGAGTTCTATGGCATGGTAATCAACTCCGACAACGTAGATCGCAGCCGCGAGGAAGATATCCGAGAGTATCTTAAAATGGGCAAACACCAAGGAGTCAACCTTTCGGCTGAGATATACACAGACGAAAACACCAACATGAGTGCCTACGGCAACCGCCTAGACATCTATGTTATGGCAGGTCAGCTTGATTTCGCATTCACAGATGAAGAGGGCGTCAAATACCTTCAAGATTTAGAGGCAATTCCAGCCGATTACAAGCCAGTGGATATCGCAGGCAGTCCTATCCAAGACTACTTTGGACTAGACGACAACGTCCACTATCTTGTGCTCACAGGATTTTCCGGCAACGCTCAGTACATGAAGGATTTTCAGCAGATGCTAGATGAAATCCAAGCTGGAAAGATAAAATAGCAAGTCACAGTAAAGAAGAATTTGGAGTAAAAAGTTTTGGGAAAGTTTTTTAACAGCAGAATTTTTGATGGAATAAACAAGTTTGCAGATCTAATGATAATCTGCTTTTATTTCTGGATTACTTCTATTCCAATCTTTACAATCGGAGCTAGCATGACCTCTTTGTACTACGCTGTTCACAAGTGCGTGTTCAAAGGTCGTGGTTATACCACAGAATATTTCCATGCATTCAAGGACAACTTTAGGCAGGCCACCTTTTCTTGGGTGATATTCCTAGTGCTCTTTGCAATCCTAACTGGCGACATCTACATCATGCGCAACTACATCAGTCCTGACAGCCCACTGGCTGGCGGCAGCATGTTCTTCGTGGTCCTACTTCTCCTTACAATAGTATGGATGATTTACCACATGGCCTACATAGCCCGTTTCGCCAACACCTTCAAGGCTTCCTTCAAGGTGTCAGCGGTTATCATGATTGCCAACCTAGGATGGTCAGTGCTCATACTCCTCATCGTCACAGTGATATTTTTAGCCGTGAACCGACTACTGATTTTGCTAGTCTTCGTTCCCGCAATCATATCTGGCGTCCTACACCCAATACTTGAAAAAGTCTTCCGAAAATACATGTCCCCAGAGGACCTAGCCAAAGAAGACGAAATCTAATATAGTTTTCCAGAGTAGCCCAAGGGCTACTCTTTTTTCCCTCTGCCGCCGCCTCCTTGCCCGCCTCCAGCCCTTAGGGGCGTTGCTGATAATTGAGCTAAGATTATAGATTTTCTTAATGCTAAAATGTCACCATCTGTGGATGTACGTTCATCGATTTTACAATTCGAAGGGGTTGTTATGTCCCTGACGGACATGTTTATGTTTAAACAATAGTTCCACAAACTAGACTTAGTA
>DBWZ01000051.1:365-2915 GCA_002309345.1 Pseudobutyrivibrio sp. UBA1225 | reverse complement strand
CCGGATTATGTAGATCGCACCACAGGTTTCATTTCAAGCAAGTCTAAGAATGGTAAGGAACTTAAGGCTCTTGAGCTCCCAGGTCTTTGGAATGGTGCTATGAGCGACTGGAATACCGTATTCGTAGAAGTTCCTCTCGGCACTTTCAATCCTGTAAAGACAGTCAATGATCTGTTGCGTGAGCAGCATCAGTAAATGATTGAATTGTACTTGAATTGTCTTTAAAAATTTTATATGTTAAAAGATAGATTCATTAAGCGTTTAACGAGACACCATCTGGAGGGAATCTTCAGATGGTGTCCCTCGTATGAAGTAGAAAGAATCTCGTCTTACCATAATAAAACAAATTGTGGTGTTCTTGCTATGTTTTCCGAACAAGATGCTGAAGCCTTTCTGTATTACCAAAAAGAATCGAAAGATGTAGTAAAAATAGATTATATAGAAGTAAAAGAGGAATTGCGCAGAAATGGCGTTGGTAAGCGTTTTATGGAGAAAACATTCCAATATTTCTTAGATAAAGGATTCAAGGCTGTTGATATTAAATGCGTTACAGAGGGAGGCTTGTATCATGCCCAGAAACTAGGTTTTATAGAATATTCCCCATTTGGTTTTTCACCAAATAAACAAGTTGATTGTATGATGTTCCGTGGTTTAGTATCTTCTGTACAATTAAAACCATATAGGAATGATTGTAAATTATGTTTTGTTGTTTGGAAGAATAATCCATGTGGAATAGGAATCCCTGATTTATATTATGATTTATTGTCAGATGACAAACTTCCTTTGATAGATTACCTCTACAAAGATTGGTATGTCGGAATTATGGAAAAAGGGGTTGTTCGAAAACAGAATGTTGTCAAACGTTTTTTTAAAGATTATAACGATGATAACCAATTTTCCACTATCGTTAATTTGACTCAGAGTGACATAATTGGTTGTTTGGATGTTAAAAAATGATTCCGATGTAAGTCCGTACCAAATCCGATGTAAATCCGTTCTTCCTCCTAACCAAACTCGATGAACCTCCGTTCCTATATAGGACAAATAGCGAAGGTTCATCGAGTTTGGTTAAGTAGAATATAAGAGGTAGAGAGAAATCAAATATAACCTTAAACAGATTCTATAAAAACTTGTAGCTACTTCTTGTCCTGTTTCTTGCGGGCTTCAAGCTTCTTTACGAATTCTTCGTGGTCAGAAAAATCGACACTTTCAAAATCGCTTGATAAACCTCGGAACATTACACTATCGTTATATTTGATATCAACAGGATTCTCTATATTGATTTTTTGTGTCTTGTCTGCGTTTAGGGTTAATGAATAGGAATAGCTTCCTCCACTTTTTATATATATTTTTCTGTATATGAGTCGTATCTGAGCTGCCGTGGAATCATTTCCTGTATATTCACTATAGAAAGCTATAATATTTGATTTGTTCATCAGGCCTTCTATGCGTTGGTTTAGAATGCCAGTTGGATATGTCTTTTCATCGTCGATACTGATGTAGAAGCGTGGATAGTGTACGCTTAAAGAATCTGCGTACCTAGCTAATGCTTCTATGTCGGATTTGTGTTCAATATAGTTCGTTTCCATTTCTTTTGCAGTTATCTTATTGGGTTTTTCGCTACAGATAATGAATATGACACCGGCTACAAGGTTGATAATGTGAATGTTTCTAAGAATCTTAGCCCATAGAGTTTTTTTCTTGATACTTATAATAATAGATGCTATTAGGAGGATAATTGGAATACACCAAAAATAGTAGATTTCCGCAAGAATTAAAAGAACGAAATAGAATCTTAAATCAAATATTGTGTAACCTCCATCTTCAATGCTTCTGGCAATCAATAAAGAATAGATTGCTGTTATAGGAAGTGCTGATAGGAATAAAAAACATATACCTATTATTTTTAATATCTTTATATTTCGTTCTTTCATATTTATAGTCTTATTTCTACTTGAGCAATTCCTCTGGTACTGCATTAGCCATAGCCTCATAGGCTTTCTCGCTTGGGTGGAGATGGTCGCCTGAATCAAAACCTGGGGCAAAGGCTGCTGGATGATTAGGATCGCGTACAGCCTCGTCGAAGTCTATACAAGCATCGAAGACTGGACTTGTGCGAAGCCATTCGTTGAATTTTACTCGGAAATCGTCACGTTCCTCTGTGTATGTACGCCATCCATAGATAGGGAGTAGGGTACCGCTATATACCTTAAGACCGAGTTTTCGAGCATGAGAGACATATATGTCCTCTGTTCCTTTTATCATATCCTCAAGCGTTGGCATATCGCTCCATGGACGGAATGGATTGACATCTGTACCTACAGGGTGGATGATATCGTTGATACCATGCTGTATGATAACGGCTGTGGCTCCTGATACATTCATCTCTATAGGGAATCGTGTAGCGCCTTTAAGACCGTAGGCAGCATATGTGATACAGTCGTACTGACGAAGTATGCGAGTACCACTAACAGCACGTCGAATTATAGACACGTTGCGGAAACCCTCATTCCATGCTCGAAGTGTGAGATAATCAGGCCAACTCTGGGC
>DBWZ01000051.1:0-206 GCA_002309345.1 Pseudobutyrivibrio sp. UBA1225 | reverse complement strand
AAATCGCCATAGCTGTACTGACCTTTAGAAAGTGGTCCGGTAATGAGAGTTCCGGCATTCATCTGGGTAAATTTGCCTAGGTAAATGCTTACGTCAATAGTGTCGCCAGCATTAATATTGATAGTTGTCTCATCACTCTCTGTTTCCTTTCCAGGGGCTATTGTTACGCTCTCTTTTCCAGAGAAAAACACAGGTACAGGCTCGTA
>DBWZ01000062.1:68313-68558 GCA_002309345.1 Pseudobutyrivibrio sp. UBA1225 | reverse complement strand
CAAAGACCGATACCTTCTGCACCAAGTTCTCTAGCCTTCTTAGCATCAGCTGGAGTATCTGCATTTGTACGAACTTTGAGCTTTCTGAACTCATCAGCCCATGCCATAACGCGGCCGAACTCGCCAGCGATAACAGCGTCAACTGTTGGGATGATACCAGCGTAGATGTTACCTGTTGTACCATCGATAGAGATTTCAGAACCCTCTGTGAATGTCTGACCTGCAAGAGTGAACTTCTTGTTCTC
>DBWZ01000062.1:67889-68191 GCA_002309345.1 Pseudobutyrivibrio sp. UBA1225 | reverse complement strand
ATATCTTCTGGAGATGTCTCAAGACGTACAAGTACTACCTTCTCTCCTCTAGCGGCCCAAGCCTCTGCGTCATCAGCTGTAAATACAACCTTACCGCAAGCAGCACCTGGAGATGCGCCAAGACCCTTACCAAGTGGAGTTGCAGCCTTAAGAGCAGCAGCCTCGAACTGTGGGTGAAGAAGTGTATCAAGGTTACGTGGGTCGATCATAGCAACAGCTTCTTCTGGAGTCTTGTGTCCTTCATCAACAAGGTCGCAAGCAATCTTAAGAGCAGCTGGAGCTGTTCTCTTACCGTTACGGCA
>DBWZ01000062.1:67028-67726 GCA_002309345.1 Pseudobutyrivibrio sp. UBA1225 | reverse complement strand
CCCATAAGCTTGTTCTCGCCTGTAGCTGGGTCACGAGTAAATGCAACACCAGTACCAGACTCGTTATTTAAGTTACCGAATACCATAGGCATTACGTTAACAGCTGTACCCCATGAATAAGGGATATCATTGTCTCTTCTATATACGTTTGCACGAGGATTATCCCATGAACGGAAAACAGCCTCGATAGCGAGCTTAAGCTGCTCTACTGGATCTGAAGGGAAATCTGAACCAAGCTGATTCTTGTACTCAGCCTTGAACTGCTCAGCAAGCTCCTTAAGGTCTGCTGCTGTAAGATCTACGTCAAACTTAACACCCTTCTTTTCCTTCATCTCATCGATAAGCTGCTCGAAGTATTTCTTACCTACTTCCATAACAACGTCTGAGAACATCTGGATGAAACGTCTGTATGAATCGTATACGAAACGCTCGAATGCTGGATCAGGGTTACCAGCGATCATTGCTGCTACTACTTCGTCGTTAAGACCAAGGTTAAGGATAGTATCCATCATACCTGGCATAGATGCACGAGCACCTGAACGAACTGAAACGAGAAGTGGATTCTTGAGGTCGCCGAACTTCTTGCCGTTGATCTCTTCCATCTTCTTAACACCATCCATAGCCTGAGCCATGATTTCATCATTAATCTTGCGACCATCCTCATAGTACTGTGTACAAGCCTCTGTTGTGATTGTGAA
>DBWZ01000062.1:49458-66969 GCA_002309345.1 Pseudobutyrivibrio sp. UBA1225 | reverse complement strand
GTCATGTCGCCTTCGCTAAACATATAAACCCATTTGTTAGCCATTTTGATAATCCTCCTAAATTAAATAAATAACAAATTTAATGCTGCCTGTTTTACGGGGTTACAGACAGTCCGTTAATATTTAAACACAATTCTAGACCCTTTTCAACAAAAACCATTGTGTAAAGAGTAGAAAAACGAAGGCGATTTTTGTGCACTTTTTCCTAGAATATATAATCAGATGGCGCTGCTGCCAATCCATGCTTTTGTTGACTTGCCACAGCCTTGCTCATTGCCTCTTTATCTCCAATCACCGATTTAATCTTCGAAGCCATCTTCTTATAGTCCTTAACCTCAAAGCAATTATCCGGATCAGTGTACTCCTTTGAGTGACTCGTCTCCTTAAATCCAAGAATCAACTGGTTATGGATAAATGCATTTCTTGTAGCCTCTGCTATCTCCCCCTCCCTATTTATATCTAAGAATATGTCGCATTGGACAAATAGCCTCATAAGATTTGTAATCTTTATATTTGGGTACATTATCGCATTTTCGAACCTCTCATGGCTTAGAAGCTTGCCCGACATTTCTGTGATAGCTGTAACATGAAATTTCACTTCTGGAAGAAGCTCTAATAGCTCTGCCAGCTTTTCAACATTTTCTGTATTGGTACAAATAAGTGCCTCAGGTCTTGCCATGTTTTGCTTCCTAAATGAATAGATAAAGCCAAGCTCTGAAAGCTTATCCTTTGGCACACCTAGCTTTATTAGCTTTAGGTAAGATGGATGATTTTGAACAATCACCTTACCGCATCTGCCTGCCTTGCCATCAAATATAACCTTCATATTTCCAGGGATGCTATTGCCCGTAGGTTCCTGCCAGAACAGAATATCCTGCTTGCCAGCAGTAGTCTTTTCCAATGCATTGGAAACAAAAAAAGGTGTAGATAATGAATTGAAGTAAATCCTATTGTTCTCCCAACCCATTCTTTTTATAAAGAAGGCAACGAATTCTGTCCTATTTTTAAATATGAGAGTTTTACCTTCTATATTTAAGATGATGTCAGAGGTGACAAAGTTTTCGACTATCACTTCTTTGCCATTGACATCAAAAAAAGATTTGCATACCTTCTGGGATTTTTTGTTAAAGCTCGTGGTTGCATATCTAGCACCATATTTATTGTAGTGCTCCGACAATCTTACAACGCCCTTTTCGTCTATCCAATCCACAACCTTCACAAGTCTTTTGTTCTTTGGTTCAGCATAAAAAATCCTAGCTCTTTCATTATCCTTGTCATGAACACTGCCGCTAGAATTTGTTCCACTAATCTCCCAATAATCCGGCACAGAAATCTGATTAAAAAATAGAGGCTTGCCCGGGCATTTGCTAGCTTTAAAGTCACCAAGGAAATACTCAAAAACATTGATGACCCCCTCCGGCAAAAAACCATCGTCATTGATTACCACAGCCTGAAAATCTATCTTTGCATTGGTAAATGAATCGACTAAATCACGACTACCTCTATTAAAATAATCAAATAGTAGAATTATTGTTCCGCCACTAGCTTTTTCCATTTTGCCTCCACTTCACTGGCCAAGTATTCTTTTGCCTTTTCATAGGAATGATTTCTGAAGGATTCCATGTCACCCTCCAAGCATAGCTTTTTGATTGCCTCAACAAGCTTGCTTTGTCTTCTGCTCTTTTCCATACCAACAGCATATGGCAATCTATATCCATTCTTTCCTTCGTCGATAAAATTCTTGTTGCCATAGCGCACATCAAATCCAATAATCGGGAGCCCTGAACCAATCGCTTCCATAAGCGTAAGCCCAAACCCCTCGCTGGTAGATGCAGAAAGATATCCATCGTATTTGATGTAAACATTCTCCAAATCATACTGTCCCATCAATCTGATGTAGTCCTTTGCGCCAAGCTTTTCAATTTGCTCCTCAAGACTTTTTTCAGCCATGCCCTTGCCGTATATATCGAGTGTGATATCTGGAATTTCTTTGCGAGCCTCTGCCACTGCTGAAACTAGCCAATCCACATGCTTTTCTGTGGCAAGTCTTGATGCTGTGATAAATGAATGTGGCTTTCTCGGCTCTTTAGCCTGCTTAAGCTCCGCTAAGCTTCCAACTGGAATGGTGTAGATTGTTGGCTTCGTCCCAAGATATTTTTCAAACTGCTTAAGCAACAGCTGCCGCTGATCCTCGGTGGCAGCAATATAAAAACTGATATGCTTATGCATCGCAAATGCGTATTCATAATAGTTGTTCCAAAGGATATAATCGTCGTCCGTAGCGCCTTCGCTATAGTGGTCTGCGTGAATCACAATTCCCACCTTGGCGTCTCCTACATTCTCCAATATTGCCTGCCCCTGACCAGTGGACCGATCTATGATTACTAAGTCATCCGCCGTCAAACCTAGCTTTGAGGTCATATATCCTACCAAATCCTGCTTAGAGCAGATGATTTTGTCAGGAAACTTATACATTACAACATCGTCATCATTAATTTCTTCGTAAGCAAGGCTGCCATCCCTGTTAAAGAACCTTCGCTGATACATGTGAGCCTTTCCATCTAAGGGCGCATAGTATTCCGAGAATATCCTTGTCGACATAAAATAATCTTTTCTAATTAAACACCCCTCGGATACAATCTCAACTCGATGAACAAGCTCGTCCACCTTGTTTAAGAAATAGATTCGATAAAAATTGTTATCTCCAGGAAAAACTATTTTACCTTTATCTCCTTCCCTCTCATAAACATATTTATCGGTTTGCACGGACTCCCGCAAATCATCCAAGGTATAGGTCACCTCCGATGGCTTGTTGTCGGTAAAGAAAGTATAAAGCCAAATTATTTGGTCATCATCAAATCCGATGTTCCGAGTCATGTCGATAAGATTGTCTCTTGGAAACATGTCTGTAAATATAAACTTTGCAGGGGCGCCGATAGCTTTTAGCACCTTTGCCCTATAGCTTTGAGCATATTCCACTCCCGAGGATGCCCAGCCTATTCCCAAATTAAAATTGTAAATCATATCTTAATTGTTTCCCCCTCATAAGTCGGCTTCTCCCCCTTAGGGGAAGCCATGTGTTACGGTAATATAATATGTAATCTATTTTTCTCATCCATACTAACTTCGCTGAGACAAATATTTCTAATAATGTTTCTTCGGATTCGAGTCTCCATCTTTCTGAAGGATTCAAGAGCTTCACCTTGATACTCAAACATGAGATTTCTTTGAGCTGAACTTCGGCCGGTAACTGCAGCCTGCAATTGTTGCAAGTAGTCAACCTGTTCAATCCATGCTTCATCAATTGCCGAAAGGGCTGATACCCTGATGAAGTCATTCATTCCATTTGATGAACCTATGGATTCTCTCTTTTCCTCTAGAGATTTTTCTAGGCGAGCTATGATGTATGCCTTAACTCTAGTCTTGTTGTTAAGGTTCAAAAAACCTGTGTCCTTTTCCATTCGATATGAAATATTATCTAACAGATATCTGTTTAGCTCTGTATGCGTCAGTCGCTTGTTTTCCTTTAAAAATATATCTATGTTCTCTTTTGCAATTTCTATAAGCTTATCCCTTTCAACTGTGCCACCATCCAAAAGCATATCTCTGGTATCGTACATAAGCTTTCTTTCAAGCTGAAGCACCACATCGTAGTCCTTAGAAGTCTTTCTGTTGGTAACGCCTATCTCCTCGTTCGTTCTCTGGGCTCCATTTACTATTCGCTTAACTCTTCTATCGCTTATACGTTTTTTCCCATCTATATATTTTTTAAGCTTTTCTGGATCTGTTCCCTTTTCAACTATATCATCCTCCAATGAAACAATGAATCGACTGTAGCCTGGATCACCCTGTCTACCTGCACGACCTCTAGCTTGTCGCTCATCTCGCACATTGAGCATTCGACCAACACCGATAACAGCAAGACCACCCAACTCTTTAACACCAGCTCCCAACTTAATGTCAGTGCCACGACCGGCCATTGAGGTTGCAACAGTCATTGCTCCCATCTGCCCTGCCTCTTTGATTATGTCAGCCTCCCAAAAGGCGTTGTTGGCATTTAACACAGAATGGGCTATACCCTCTTTTACTAAAAGATGAGATATGATTTCAGTATCGGAAATCATTGTTGTAACTATCAAAACAGGTTGCCCCGTATCGTGCTTTTTAAGAGCAAGCTTTATGACTGCTTCAAACTGCTTTTTTGAATCACTAAAATACCAATCTGGGCAATCAACTCTCTGAACAGGATTGTTGGTAGGAATAACAACAACCCTCTTGCCGTACACATCGTAAAGCTCGTCCTTAGCATCGTAAATAGTTCCGCTCATACCAGCCATCTTAGGAAACATTGAAAAGAAATTTTGATAAGTAATTGATGCCATTGAACGGTTTTCCTGGGTAATATCAACACGCTCTTTGCATTCAATCGCTTGGTGCTGTCCACCTCTAAGCTTGACGCCCTTTAGCATTCGTCCTGAACTGGCATCTATAAGCGCCACATCTCCGGACTCGGAAATCATGTACTCGGTACCCTTTTCAATAATCTTGTGGGCCCTAAGAGCAAGAACTAGATGTCTGTATATTTCAAAGTACTCTGGATCAAAAATGTTTTCTATTCCAAAGTAGCTTTCAGCATAAGCCAATCCTTTTTCTGTAAACCAAACATTTTTTTCCTCCACCTCATAGTCCACATCTTCCTTTAAGGTTCGCACAAAGAAATCGGCAGTCTCGTACAAATTTGATTGAACACGAGGAGCTCCGGAAATAACTAGAGGGGTACTTGCACTATCTAAAAGAACTGAATCAGCCTCATCTATAATGATATAATTGAAATCTCTAAGAAATCTCTCGCTAGCAGATTTAACCAAGTTGTTTATCAGATAATCAAATCCCAGCGCAGAGTGAGTCGTATATACGATATCTGCCTCATAGATTTTCTTCTTTTCATCATTTTCAAATTTATCATCTTCATCACGCTTAACGCCCGCTTCGATAGATAGGCCCATGAATTTATAGGCTGGACCCATTTCCTCGGCGTCACGCAAAGCCAAATACTCATTGTTTGTAACAAGGATTGCCCCCTTGCTTGTAAGACCATTTAGGTACATAGGAAGTGTTGCCGTAAGGGTCTTTCCCTCCCCAGTGTTCATCTCAGCAAGATAGCCCTTGTGCAAAGCAATTCCCGCCAAAATTTGCACATCAAAGGGATACATTTTAAGCACTCTAAAATCAGCCTCACACATGGCTGCAAAAGCTTCTGGCAGCATCTTATCAAGGCTTTCCCCCTTAGTGTAGCGCTCTTTAAACTCAGCTGTTTTAGCCTTTAGCTCTGCATCAGATAGTGCCTCCATGGCAGACTTATAGCGCTTAACCTTCTTCAGTTCCTTATAAAGTTTTTTGACGATTCCTCTTGTCTTTTTAATCTTCATATTAGATTTCTTCTATAGTTACTGAATGGTAAACAAACTCCGTCATACCTGCATTTATAAGCTGCATTCTATAGCTGTAGGTTTTCAGCGGACAGGAGAATTCTGCTTCCTTATCTCTTAGAGTAAAGTCTCCCGCCTCTCGCTCATACCTATCAAGAAAAACAAGCCGGATAAGATAACCACTACCATCCTTGGTCTCAACATTAACCTTTATCCTATAGCGACTCTCACCATCGATTATCGGCAGCGATGGTTCGATACGCTGCGCCTGATAGTTTGTCAGGGAATACCACTCTTTGATAATGGTTCCAGGAGGCATCAGCTCATTTTTAAAATGAACGCTATTTCGGCCCTTGTACTCAATATTAGAACCATACAGGTAGGTGTCCGAGCTATATTCATTCCAATAGATAGTCCAACTTGCTTTTTCCATTTAACTCTCCAATGTTTGCATAACATCTTTCCATTTTTCTAATAGCTTTTTGGTGGTATACTTCTGCCCAATTTCATAAGCATAAACCTTAGCTTGATTCCAGTTATAAAGCGAACCCAAAAAGTAATCTAGCGCAGCTGGGATTTGTTCAAAATCCGTAACTACGAATCCATTTCCACCATTTAACATGTACTGGGTTTCGCGGCGAACCAACTGCGGAATAGCAGAGCTGATACAGTTAATCTGTAAAAACAAATCCGGGTTGTGCTGCATGTCTACCATGATTCGCTGCTCGCGGATGCACTTACTTACCGATAACTCATCAACGCACTGCTCGATAAAGAATCTAACTGGAACCTCATCAAGAACTTCCTCATCAATTTCGTTTTCAGCAGTATCATCCTCGATGATTTCTGGAATAACCATTCTTCTATCAAAACCTGCAGCCACCAATATGTCTGCAATAGAAGCCAAAAGCTTGTCCGGCAAATCGTAGGCTGCATTTCTAGTGAAGATATGCACCATGGCATTTTCGTTGGTCGAAATATATGTGGCCAACTGCTCCATCAAAATCTTAAATCTCTCTGCAGGCAAATCATCAACAGGCACAAGAATTTTTTGAACCGTAAGCTGCTGACTGATACCAAAATCCATTCGTGAATCATACGGCGAAATATCGATAATATTTTCAACCTCTTCATCCATCTCACGCTTAAGATAACGGGTTGTCGCCTCGGAATCAGTAATGACATAACCACCCTTTTCAACCATCTCCTTGCCTTCCGGATGATTTTTGATACGATATCTATCCCCGTAGAAAGATAGAATACACTTCTTTTTACCGATAAATCTCTTTAGGGCTAAATAGTTAAGCTCGTGCATTGCAACACAGAAAATATCCTCATCTTCTGTGCTTTCCAGATGAGCCTCAAAAACTTCCATTATGACCTCAGCAAGATCCTCATAGTAGAGCTTCTTAAACTCCCTTGTCTCGAACTTTCCATCGTTAGCCAGTAGATAGGTATTGATACTTTCATTAATCTCTACTCTACCGGTATCAGCATATTCCCTAAGCTTTGTGGTGCCCTTTTCCGTGAGATAGTCCGTATATACGATTCTACCGTTATCATAGACTTCTGTTGATGATACAAAGCCTCGGTCATCATAAATATTACGCCTGCTCAGGTTTCCATTAAGATACATACTAACTTCAATAGGATTTCCAGCCTCGCCGAAGTTGATTTCTGCATACTTAACATTCTCTAAGTATGCCACAACAACAAATGGCGTATATACGAATTCAATGTGAGGAGGCCACGCCAAATTATGGAAAGAAAAAACCACGGCCTTCCTTCTCGTAATCTCCTGAATGCAGTCAAAGCAAGACCAATAAGGCGCATGGAAAACACCCTGCCTATGCAAAAAATGCCTAAAGTTCGGCGTATGACTCAAAAGCAAAATCTTAAAATCACGCATGCCGTTTCGATAAAACATCTGCACCTGCTTTACCGTGTCATCAAACTCAGTGTGCATACGCCTTGTATGCCAATTCTGCTCTGATTCTTTCCATTTATTCTTTTGATACCAAGCTGGAACAAAATAAAGCATAATAACCTCATCACAATCTTATATAAACGGAATATACGCATCGTAGTCCTTAACAGCCTTGAACTCTCGATACAAGTTACAATTAATACTTCCCATAGCAATCATAATCGATGGCAAACTCATAATAGATATATCAACCCTTCCCTGAAGCTGCAGCCAGAGCGGAAGTCCGATGAAAATAGCCATAAAGGTTGCCGAAAAAACAGATATAAAAAACACCCTCTTACCTATAAATCTTTGAGTCCTTTTGCCCGCTCGAAGCCCAGTAATACTATCTCCTGATTTCTGCAGGGACTCCGCCAGATTCTTTGGGCTGATGAAAACAAAAGAAAAAACAACTGTGATAACATAAAGCACCACAACATAAACCCCCACACCAAGTGTGTGAGTGGTATCCATATTTTCCGTCAGCCAAGCTATATCTTTATTCTCAGGCATCAAATCAGCGAGGAACCTGCAAACATATACGGGCAGCATAAAAAAAGCCGATGAAAACATAACCGGCATCATGCCAATTGGATTTAATTTGATTGGGATATAGTTTTTATCAGAATAAATATTATGAATAGAAATTCGCTGCATCGGAATTCTGTATTCCGTATTTTCGAAGATGATTGTAAATAATATGGCAACTGCACTAATGGTGCCAATAATTTTCAGTTGATCCATTTCGGCGTAGCGCACTGTATTTACAACGCTATCAAGGATGTTTACATAAATTAAGACAGTCTGACCGCCAATACCGTATTTACCATTTCTTGTAGCCAACCATAAAATTACAAAGGCACCTGTAACCAGTTCTATACCAGATATAATCTTGGCGAGCACCAGCTCCCATCCCCCCTGATAGACATAGAAAGTAGATTCTGTAGTGAAATATGCCTGAACAGATGCCCACATAAACATCATAACAAGAGTGGCTATTGTGACCTTTCTAGGAGAAGTATGGGATTTGCTATCAGCATTTTTAACTGCAACACCCATCTGGATTAAAAGGGTAGAAAACATAAATGGAGATATACCAAGAGCCAATACACTTGTCTTGTATCTATCTCCACCTATTGTCTGCATGATTAGATCGTCTGTGGCATCACGAAAAGCGTCGTAAGCCGCCAAATCCACACCATAAAGAGGCAACTCTCTTCCTATAAGATAAGCCGCCATTATTATTAGAGAAAACAATAATTTTTGAATTAGTGTTTTAGGAAAATATTTTTGTTTCAAATCTCCGCCCCAATATTTTGTGTATTATCCCCTCTAAAAATTGTATCACAACGTTACTAAACTAGCTATTGTTCTCCAAATCCTTTTTTTCCTTTTTAACCTTTCCAACTCCAAAGAAAGCTGCTATGGCAGCAAGTACTGGAAGCACTCTCCGTCCAACGGAAGATGAAACCTCCTTCGCCTCACCATATTTAGCGCTATCCTCATCTCCAACAGTAACAGTATCCATAGATTGATTCTGATGTAAGGATGCCATATTTTCTGCTGTATCAGCGATTGTAAGCTCTGCTTGCTGTTGAATCTCCTGTTGCCCAATAGCTTGATTTGTAGATACTCCATTACCTCTATTGTTGGCCACCGCTTCTTGATATTGAGTCTGAGCCTGCTCCTGTTCCTGCTGCTGAATATGATTATCATTCTCCTCATGCTCATTGTGTACTACTGAAAGAGGAACCTGAGAAACAGATATATGGGCAGGAGCAACGTTTGCTATAGCCGCTGCAACAGCTATGGATTCACTAGCAGCAGACTCGCTAAATGACTCTGAAAAGCTTGTTGCTGTAGATTCAATCTCGCTAAGAGCCATTGAATTAACCAAACTGTGAGATTCCGAAATACTTACTAGCTCTGAGTCAGCAATACTTTGTGATTTAACCACACTCTCAGAATGCATTCGAGCAGTTAATGATTCCGCTCTATATTCAGCGGTGCTCTGGGAAGCTATTTGACTGGCAGTAGCCGAATCCACAAACTCATCCTGTGCTGTTATGGCTTGCTCTACCTTTTCTGCCAAGCTTACAATTGATGCACTTAAAGCATCCCACAGACCTATATCTTTGAGATAGTCTTCCTTCTTATACCAATCCTGCCCCTTGGAATTAAACTTTGCCTGACCATTAGGATTAGTGTTGATATTTTCTTTCTCAAGTACGTTGATACCATCAACGTTCTTTGCGATATCGTCATAGTCGGTAAGCTTTCCGTTGGCCCCGACAGTCTTGAATAAGGAATCACCATTTTCATCTATGGTTACATAATCATAGTATTCTGTGTGGAAAACACCATTGGTATCTGTGTATGTTATCTTGCAGTTTTTATCTTGATAAGCACCACGATTATCCCACTTAGCCTCGAAAGTTGAGGCAGTATTATCATCAAGCGTTCCGTCCAGTATCAACTTGAACTTTATCATAGCAACTGCCAAAGGTCTTCCGACAGTTGTATAGTAATTGCCCGAATTAAGCTTTTGATTTTTATCAGCAATGGAAGTTCTAACCTCCTCCTCCACCTTCAGCTTGGCATCAACATCTGCTCTTGCTTCTATTAACTCTTTAGAATCATAGCCCGCTTCAGTATAAGCCGCACTCTCAGAAGCATATGCACTCTCCGCCTCCGATACAGCGCTAGCATAACTTGTGCTTTCACTGTTATATTGAGCTTCTGCTGCTTCAGAAGTTGATGCAAGCCAAGTTTCTTCTTCCTCAATAGTCATCTGAGCAGGCTGCACCTGCTCTGCGGCTGCTATGGCAGTACCTTCATCTACCACTACATTTTCTTGAACCGCACCCAGTTGATTATTTATATTCTCTGCTGAAGGAGCTACAACTCCAACACCTTCAGATACCTGCAGCTGTACATCAGCATTAGCGACCCCTGGTTGGCTATCGACTACAACCTCAACTCCTGCCGCCGCTTCACCTGCTCCTACCGGAACAACTGGATTATCTGATGGCGCAGCTTCTGAAACCACCTCCATCTCATGAGTGGTTAAATCCAATGTAGCTTCCTGCACCGGCACCACAAGCTCCGCTTCCTCCGTTGCTTCTACATCCTGCGCAAATGCCAAATTTGCATCTCCCAGTGATGATGCACCAGATACCGCCGTACCTGTAACTGCAATACCCTTTATCAGACTATGTACTTTCTTACTTGCCATACCAACTCTCCTCCAAAACTCACACTGTTAATATCCCCACCAAATCTACTCAGCAAAACAAGAAGTCATCGTTTTTCCTATATTCAACTAAAGTTTTTTACATTTATCGTATTTTAAGTATAGTTATCAATTATGAATTTTTTATGTCCTCGAACCGCTCCATAGTTACTATTAATTATTAATATATGAAAAAGTACCTTTGAGCGCACATGAAAATAGTATCCAGAATGGGCTGGATACTATTTTCAACAATGAGTATGAAGATTATTTATTTCTGCGTATTCGCTTAACGTCTAAATGAACTTTAAATGCGGCTGCCGCTGCTGCTAGCAATCCACCTGATACAACTATAGCCTCTCTCTTAACTATTTCCATCGGACTTCCACCAATTCTTGCAGTATCTTCATCCGAAATAGTCGCTGTCTTTTCTGCATCCACAACACTGTTAGCCAATATGGTTGGAGCCTCAGTCTCCTCAACATCAACAACTGCCAGCGGAATAGGATTTTCAGAGATTGGAGCAAATGCTACATTCTCCTGAACTGGAGCTGCCACTTCGACTGCTGGTGCAACTTCATCTGCCTTATCTATTGCAACTTTAGTTGGTGATGAAGATGCTGCAGTTGCCTGTGTTGTTGTAGCTGCGACCTCAGCTGTCTGCGATGTGGATGCTGTAAGCACTGAAGTAATTGATTCATAAGAATCATCCGCTTCATATCCATAATATACTTCTGATGTCTCATATGATTCGCTTGATGCTGCCGCAAGACTAGCTGCTTCTGATGCGCTTGTGCTTAATGATTCGTGCTGTGATGCAATAATGCTTTCGCTCTTTGATGTGCTAGCAGCTGCAGATTCAACAGCGCGTGTGCTCAAAGACTCTGACCTTAGAGTATTAGCCGACTGTGAAAATGCAATACTATCAAGCACACTCTGTATAAAATCAACCTGCTGACTCTGTATGCTTGCAATTGTGCTAGCCAAGCTGCTGATAGTTGATGGCAATTCAGAACGTAGTGTTACATCTGTTGTATAGGCTTCTGTCGTATAGTAATTGCCACCCTTATAATGTCCATCAACCGCTATCATATTAACTACGTAACGAGAGCCTTTGTATTCTGTAGTCTTTCCAGCATCATCAGTATGTTTAAGTATATACTGGAATTCTCTTTCTCTTGCTGTTCCAGCATCTTTAAGCAATATCTGATCTGTAAATTCGTAGTTTTTCTTTACAACGTTGATGCCTGCAACGTTAAGCGGATTATCTTCACCGCTAACCTTTACACCCTTCAATATTTCTTGAGGCATCTCCCATCTATATAAAGAATTGCCCTCGGCATCACATGTTACATAGTCATAATATTCTTCGTGATATACAAGATTGTTATCTAAATACTGAACAAGAAGATATTTAGATTCGTACTGACTGCCAACCCACTCCATCTTAATGTTCTTAAGATTTGCAGAATTAACAAGCCCTTCCTGTAACAATCTATACTTTATCATTTCCTGTGCAAGACCTCTTGCAACATTCTTATTGTAATAATTAGATGATGTAAGAGCCACTTGCTGCTCTGCTGCTGCTTCACGAGCAATTCGTTCAGCTTCTTGATAAGATTTAACTATTTCTTCCTGCTCTGCTAAGCCCTCTGTATCATAACCTGAGTTATGGTATGTTTCAGATGCAGCTGTATATTGTGTCTCAGCTGACGCTAATGCTGCGGCCATGCTTTCGCTTGCTTGATACTGACTAGTTGAATTGTATTCAGATGTAGAAGCAAGAAGAATATCTTCCTCTGATACTGATTCTAAAAATTCAGCATACTCTTCTTCGTCTGTCATGCTAGTTGTAGGTGCGACTGGTGCCTCACTTGATTGACTTTCTGCCGCTGCTGGCGCTTCTATTGGAACTTCATTTGTTTGAGCAGCTGGAGCTGCATTTGCAAAAAGAAGATTTGGAGCTTCTACTGCTGGCTGTTCTGCTACTGGTGCCTCTGTCACTGGTGTCTCTACTACTGTAGGCGCCTCTGCCACTGGTGTCTCTACTACTGTAGGTGCCTCTGCCACTGGTGTCTCTACTACTGCAGGTGCCTCTGCCACTGGTGTCTCTACTACTGCAGGTGCTTCTACTGCTGCAGGTGCATTTGTTTCTACTGCTACTGGTGGAGTTACAATTTCAGCCACATCTAGCTCAAGCGCTTCTGCGTATGCAATCTTGGCATCCCCCATCAAGGATGCGCCACCAACTGCTGTACCTGTAATTACTACACCTTTTAATAAATTTTCAACTGATCTCTTACTCATACTCTCACTCCTACTTAATAGGATTAAATGCAGCTTTTATTCTCCTGCATTTTAATCTACCACCTTTAACTTATATTAGTTATCGGGATTGATTTATGATTTTGTGAGGTCAGTATAGAAATTTTTTATGAACAATTAATGTCCACTTTTATAACTTTTTGCCAATTCCATCCATTTCTTGCCACAATCACAAAAAAATCACAGATATTGTGGTCAATACTGTCAATCAGTTCATTCCAACACAATATCTGTGATTTTTTTACACAGGATATTCACATATATAATTCGTTATTTATCTATCAAAATCGTCTTTTAATATTCGATCATATTGTCCCTTGAACCAAGCGCCTATTCCTGCGGTGTTATCATTATGCCTACCATGCAATCCCTTGCCATAAACTTGAACACCAGCGGAATTCAATTCTGATAGCAGCTTGTCATAGGCTGTTTTGTCGTAGTCATCCTCAAACATATATGAAACTATAAATTTGGTATGCCCAAAGTCTGTGGCACGAATCTTACTCCAGACTCTGTCATTAAGCTTGTCTATACTGTCTGTATCCATTCCACCTGCATAGTGGTGCAGCAAATCAAGTGAAGTAGGAAATCCTGCAGGTCGCTTTAACCTTTCATTCGCTGCTATATCACCAAGGCTAGCCAATGGCTTGCCCAGTATCAAAGCGTGTGGCCTAAAGTCACAGCCGTAATATAAGGAACCAATTGTACCCATGGAAATTCCAGAAAGAATTAGTTGTTCAGGATAAAAACCCAGCGCATCCAAATACTTTCCTATTATATCTACCATGAGCTTTTCGTATTCAGGTGTGCCAAGGTAAAATCCTCCACCTTCAAATCGCTGCTCTGCTATTAATAGGAAAGGACATCCCATCTTGCGCATCATGTAATATCCTTCGAATCCCTCTTGGGTTTTGTAACCTGAAAAATAAACTGCAAGAGGTGGCTTCATATCACCTGGATCAAAGTATGCAAAAATCTCTTCTCTTTCGGAAGTAACATATCGCTCACCACCAACTAAAAAGGTTCCTACTCCTCGCCTTGAATGTCTGTCATGAAGCGCGATAACATTTAGCCTACCACTTCCTCTAGCATTCAAAGATACAAACAAGGTTCCATCAACATCATCATTGTTCTCTATACATATCTCGTCCTGCATTTCGATTTCAGTGTAGGTCCATATATTAGAAATGTCCGAAATACTTCCGGATGTAATCTTTCTAATTTCAAGTACCACCTCCACCGAATCATCCTTGGTGTACTCTAGCCATAAATCAAGAGACTGTCCCTTGGCAACGGGAATGTTGTACTTCCAAAATACGATTTGATTAAAGTTAGGACCATAGTCGCCTTCTAATTCAACGCTATACTGTCCATTCCACTTTATTGTGCCATCAAAACCTTGAGCAATTCCTATGTCTTTCGGATTTGCTTTTTCACCATATGGCTGTTGATAATAGTCCTTGCCCTTTAGACTAATAAGAATCTTCAATGCTTCAAGGTTCATGGCCTTTCCCATGCGTCTTGATATAAAACGCCTTGTATTGTTATCTAATCTAGCCTCCTCAAGATAAAATACTGTGTAGGCTCTTGTAATGTTAAACAAAGCATCCGCCTCTTCGTCTGTGATGCTTCTATCTATTACCAAAATATCAATGTAATCCTTTGCCTTAAGGAACTTTTCGTTCCACGTCAAAACCTTTATTTCATCGGGATAATCTGCTTGAAATTTAGTTATATCATCTGTTAAAAATAGAACCTTAATATTGTCCATTCTTTTTCTCCAATCAAAAGAGCCTAGCTAGTATAAATAACTAACTAGGCAATATGAGACTAAAATTTCCGTTCCTCAACAGTTAAGCCTAGCGGCTTGTCTATAAGTGAAAATGCACTGGCAGCTGGAACAATATAAAGTGCCTTAGATAACTCGCGGAATGATTCGTAGTTGTCGCCCTGCATAGCAATAACAAAGAAAGCAACTATCATGATTCCAAGCCAACAGCACAGATCTGATATTTTTTCACCATCTATGAGCTTGACTACTATAACTACAACCAAAACTACCACAAGAATAATCCAAGGAGTCGCCCATATAATCTTTAGTCCTTCTAACACTCCTCCCAAATTATTCATATTGTATCCTACAACTTTGCGCCAAAATGCCTCTGCATTTTTGAAATACCACAGATACAATCCCATTGGAATAGCAACGGTGGCTAGCCCCTCCAAAGTAGAGATATAAAAAGCTCTGTACTTCTTACCTTGCACCCCATCTAATTTGAATTTGATTGCAAAGAATATTATCAAAGCCACCCAGAAGAATACATAACCAGGCTGAAGGAAAAATACCAATCCCAAATCAATCGCTAGCAAGTATGAATGATGCGACAAAAAGCCATACTTCAATTGACGCGCGATGTGATAGCCAGTTAATGATAGAATAAAAAACATCATCTCTTCTGCACCGGCATGAGTAAGCATTCCCCATTTAAAAATAGTGATACCTGCTGCACAAACCAATGCAAATATTTCAGATGTATAAAGCTTTGCCGTTTTATATAGGAAGAGAACTGTTACGAATAGTAAAACTGATTCCATGATAAGATGCACTATATGACCATCTGTAGGTAAATAGCCCAGTCCATAGAACTCATACAAAACAGGTCCATAATTACCATCAACCTCCACGTATGCCAAAAATCCTTCCCTTATCTGATGCGCAATATTGAGAATATCTGTCTGTACTGCTGTCATTGTAACTTCCTTCCATGGATTAAATGGACTCGAAAGCACAATGATAAACGTAATTAACAGCACCGCCAGACATTCTAGCGACCTCTTTGCGAACTTATTCATACAACCCTCCTCAATGTAATACATTTCTGTCTTTTATCTAATAATAACACAACAGACGCTAAATAGTGCAACTATTTAACGTCTGTATTATTTTACTTTTCTGTCTCGACTTCCTTCTCTTTGCTGTCTCTCTTATCCTTTGCAACCTTTCCGGAAATCGCGCTTATGATGATAAGGATCCAATACCACCATACACGTCCGCCGAGACCACTCTTTGCAACGCCAAGAGGAGCTTCCTCATCTTCAATTGCAACAGAATCATCTGCTGTTATATCATCGTCTAGCTTAACTGCAAGAGGTACATAATCATCCTGAACAATACCATTGTCATCAACCTCTTTAAACGAAGTCACTCTAGTATTGTTATCTTCCGCTACAACCTCGTTGAATGAAGTTGGAACCTGAGCTTCCACTACCGGAGTTGGTTGAATAGTTCCAGCAGGATAGCTTGTCTCTGTTGCAGATACTGGAGTTGATGGTTCGCCAACATTATTTTCATTAGCCTGAGATTCAGACATTGAAGCACTTGTTGATGCAGATTCACTCAAGCTTGTTGATGCACTTAGTGATGCACTTGTACTTGTGCTTGCTGAATCGCTCAAGCTTGTTGATATACTTAGTGATTCACTTGTGCTTGCTGAATCGCTTAAGCTTGTTGATGTACTTAGTGATTCACTTAAGCTTGTGCTTAATGACTCACTCACTCTTGTGCTTGCAGATGCACTCATACTCTCAGATAGACTTAAGCTTACACTGAGTGACATACTAGCACTTGTTGAAAGCGAAGCACTCTCACTTATTGATGCAGATGTACTTAATGATTCACTAATGCTTGCTGAAGTGCTTAGTGATTCGCTTGTTGAGGCACTTAGCGACTCACTTGTAGATGTACTTAGTGACTCACTTGTTGAGGCACTTAGTGATTCACTGGTGCTTGTACTTAGTGATTCGCTTGTCGATGTACTCAGTGATTCGCTTGTCGATGTGCTTAGTGATTCACTTGTTGATGTACTCAGTGATTCACTTGTACTTGTGCTCAATGAATCACTGGTGCTTGTACTCAGTGATTCACTTGTTGAGGTACTCAATGACTCGCTGGTGCTCGTGCTTAGTGATTCACTAGTTGATGTGCTTAGTGATTCACTTGTTGAGGTGCTCAACGATTCGCTGGTTGAGGTACTCAGTGACTCACTGGTTGAGGTACTTAGCGACTCACTTGTTGAGGTACTCAATGATTCACTAGTTGAAGTACTCAGTGATTCGCTTGTCGATGTGCTCAGTGACTCACTGGTGCTTGTGCTCAACGATTCGCTGGTTGAGGTACTTAGTGATTCACTTGTACTTGTGCTCAACGATTCACTGGTCGATGTGCTTAGTGACTCACTGGTGCTTGTGCTTAGTGATTCACTGGTGCTTGTACTTGCTGAATCACTTATGCTTGTTGAGGTGCTCAACGATTCGCTGGTTGAGGTACTCAATGACTCACTGGTGCTTGTGCTCAGCGATTCACTTGTTGATGTACTCAATGACTCGCTTGTACTTGTGCTCAGTGATTCACTTGTTGATGTACTCAATGACTCACTTGTACTTGTGCTCAACGATTCACTTGTTGATGTACTTAGTGATTCACTGGTACTTGTGCTTAGTGATTCACTTGTACTTGTGCTCAATGATTCACTTGTGCTTGTACTTAATGACTCACTTGC
>DBWZ01000062.1:49235-49394 GCA_002309345.1 Pseudobutyrivibrio sp. UBA1225 | reverse complement strand
TAGTGATTCACTGGTGCTTGTACTTATTGATTCACTTGTACTTGTGCTCAATGATTCACTTGTGCTTGTACTTAGTGACTCGCTGGTGCTCGTGCTCAGTGATTCACTTGTCGATGTGCTTAGCGACTCACTTGTGCTCGTGCTTAGTGATTCACTTGT
>DBWZ01000062.1:49042-49228 GCA_002309345.1 Pseudobutyrivibrio sp. UBA1225 | reverse complement strand
TGATTCACTGGTGCTTGTACTTAGTGACTCGCTTGTACTTGTGCTCAGTGATTCACTTGTTGATGTACTCAGTGATTCACTGGTGCTTGTACTTAATGACTCACTTGCACTTGTACTTGCCGATTCACTTGTTGAGGTACTTACTGATTCACTGGTACTTGTGCTTAGTGATTCACTTGTACTTGT
>DBWZ01000062.1:48639-48938 GCA_002309345.1 Pseudobutyrivibrio sp. UBA1225 | reverse complement strand
AGTGATTCACTGGTGCTTGTACTTAGTGACTCGCTTGTACTTGTGCTCAGTGATTTACTTGTTGATGTACTCAGTGATTCACTGGTGCTTGTACTTAGTGACTCGCTGGTTGAGGTGCTCAACGATTCGCTGGTTGAGGTACTCAGTGATTCACTGGTCGATGTGCTTAGCGACTCACTGGTGCTCGTACTTAGTGATTCACTGGTCGATGTGCTTAGCGACTCACTGGTGCTTGTGCTCAGCGATTCACTTATTGAGGTGCTTAGCGACTCACTGGTGCTCGTGCTTAGTGATTCACT
>DBWZ01000062.1:43684-48629 GCA_002309345.1 Pseudobutyrivibrio sp. UBA1225 | reverse complement strand
GGTGCTTGTACTTAATGACTCACTTGTGCTTGTACTTGCTGAATCACTTATGCTCGTCGATGTACTCAATGACTCACTGGTACTTGTACTTGCTGAATCACTTATGCTTGTTGATGTGCTCAACGATTCGCTTGCACTTGTACTTGCCGATTCACTTATGCTTGTTGATGTGCTCAGCGATTCTCTTGTCGATGTACTTAGTGACTCACTTGTACTTGCTGATCCACTCAAACTTGCTGATGTACTTAAGCTTGAAGATTCACTTGTACTTAATGATTCACTTGCCTTAGTTGACAAGCTCTCGCTTGCTGATGTACTTACACTTTCTGATACAGCAGCACTTATAGATGCACTTTCTGACTCAGATTGAGCTATGCTCTGGCTAATCGAATGAAGCTCGCTCTCATACTGTGAAAGACTTTCACTAAGAGACTCACTAATGCTTTGTGACATAGAGCTACTTGCCTTTGCACTTTCACTAAGGGATTCAGCCCTAGACTGTGAAGCTGATTCTGATTGTTTTGCACTATCCGAAAGCGACTCACTTCGTACCGCAGACTGGCTTTCTGATGCCTTCTCACTTATAGCCACTGAATCTGACATAGACTCAGACTGTGAAACAACGTCGCTTAATCTTCCTGAAAGAGATGTAACTTCACTTCTCGCCTCATGATAGTCATCATTTCCTTTGTTGAAATCATCAATCGAAAAGTATACGTATCCCTTCTCGCGGAAGTTACCTTCCATCTCTTGATTGTTTCTGTTGTAGTAAACGTCTGTGCTTTCCTTACCCTTTGCGACAAATCTAGGTGTAAAAGTATTTGCCGATGTGTATAGAATAATTCTTGTCTCGTAATTACTAGCTTGACCATTTACATCTTCTCTAACTGTAAGCATGTAAGAACCATTATCGTTCTTAACAAGACTTGCTGAATCATAGAAAAATGTTTTACTACCAATTTTAATATTAGTATAATTGCCTCTACTTGCTGTATAGTTCGATGCTACCTGGACTGTGTTGCCTTTTTCATCCATCAACACCTTATATGTCATTTGATTGTTGCTATTTCTAGAAATTATACCAAGGTTAGAATCAACATTATTTCTAACAACGCCTCTGAATGAATTTGAGTAATTCCATGTATTATCAGCGGTAGTATAATAACCAAGATCATGGAATCTTGTTTCTTTATCATCCACATAAGTTCCCCAGTATCCATCCTGAACTTGCTTTTCAGCATCGCCGATGACAAAACTACCATCTTCATTAACATGAATATCGACGCCCTCAATAAGCTCATTATTGTTTACATAATACTTGCATACCTGAACGTCCTGACCGTTTTCATCCTTTTCAGTTACATACTTATATGTCAATTCATTGCCTGAAGCATCAGTGTATTTTACTGTTTTCTTAACAACCATGATACCATCAACTACATTTGGATTATCATGCTGATTACCATTATTAGTAATACCTGGTACCAATGCATTCCCGACCTTGTCAACAGTTACATAATCAAAATAAGCATACTTTTCATTTCCTGAAGAATCTAGATAAGCTACCTTTACGCAGTTTTGACTATAGTTTGAACTATCCCAATCACTGTAAAGAATCTCGCCTACGTATCCTTCCTGATAGAAGGCATACTTAATTAGGAGATTAGCAAGCTTGTCTCCGTATCCATAATAGTTATTTGATCTGCTATCATGATTTAAGCCTTCATTGCGGGAACGCGCAGCGTCGTGAACTCGCTCTAACTCAACTTTTGCCTCTTCGATTTCCTTCATAAGATTCTCGAGATATTCGTCCTCAAGACCCGCCTCTGAAAATGAAGTAGATGCAGAATAATAATCACTAGCGGCCGCTGATTTTCCAGCAGCTACAACATAATTTTCAAATGCCAACGAACCAGCATTTTCAGAAGATGTTGATGCAATATTATTGTCTTCTTCTGAAAGTGAGCTAGCAGCTGATGTAGATGTTGATGCAATTGATTCCTCTTCAACAGAAAGTGATGCTTGCGCGATTTCAGATGCTTTAGTTATTTCTGAAGTAAGTGTCGATACCGAAGTGCTAGCAACAGCAGATTGAGCAGTAATCTCAGATACAGCTGGAATATCTCCATATTGATTGTCTAGGTTTTCTGCAATACTCGCAGTATCTAGTTCAATCTGCTCCTGTGCAACATTTTGCTCTGCCGCATTATCAACTGCAGCTTGAGGAGCTCCCACCTGAGCCGTCTCTTGTGCAATGTTTTCTTGAGGATCACCCTCCTGAGCCATCTCTTGTGCAACGTTTTCTTGAGGAGCACTTTCTTGTACTGTCTCTTGTGGCGCATTTTCCTGCACTACACTTTGCTGAACTGATTCTTGAACAGATTCCTGCACCGCTTGTTGTTGAACAGTCTCCTGAGCAGCTTGCTGCTGAACGGTTTCCTGTACAACTTGCTGAGTCTGCTCTTGCGCCACTTGAACAGTAAGCATTCCTGTCGCTTCCGCTGTTTGCTCCTCGCCAAGCTCTGCCGCATAAGCAAGATTTGCATCACCAAGAATAGATGCTCCACCAACTGAAGCACCAGTTATAGCAACTCCCTTTAATAAATTCTCAACTTTTTTCTTAGACATAATCTCACTCCCAAAAATTAAACCCTTATATTATTTCCCGTTATTTATAACGTTATTATATCACCACATTCTGCATATGTAAGGGATTTCTATAACTATTTCTTGCCAAATGTGTCATTTTCTTGCCAAATTGTGATAAAATTATGTTTTGTAACGGTTTTGGAGCCTAAAAACGGCGAAAAACCTAGCTTTTTATCCTCCTTTTTTCATTCTATCAAAGTAAACTGAATATATGCTTTTTTACACACTTTTTTCAGAATATAGCCTTAATTATCTGCTACTGCCGCCGAGACACATCTTTCACACGAAGTGTGTTTTTTACCTTATAGGAGATTGCAAAGCAATTTACTAAAAAAGACTACAAGCAATCTAGCTTGTAGCCTTTTATAATCTCTTTACTTATCTCTCATCACACAGATATCCATGCAATGTAAATCTACGTCCCGTTGTAGAACAAGTCGACAATGTAGTAACCTTATCAGAAGAATGAACCTCTTTTTCGGTCTCTATATCCTTGTATGCGTTACTCTTAAGCTTACCAATAAAGTCTTCAAAATCCTTGTTATCTGAATATGGCAAAGTGTATACCCAAGAAGCAGCATCAGTATCAAAGTATGTGAAAATCTCAAATCTCATCTTCTTTTCTGGAGTCAATATTTGGAAATACTTGTGCTCCTCCAAATAGTTTGGTTCAGACTTATAGAACTTTAAGGTTCCAAACATTGATAGGTTTCTCATGTTGTGGCCATATATAATGTCATGGCTATCAGAGAAATCTGGCCTGTTAAGCCCTTCAAGGAAAATACTTCCCGCTGTGGCAGGTTGCTTTTCTATAGTGGTTCTAAGATAAGTGCTATCATTTCCTGAATACATTATAGGATAACTAATATCTGTATTCTCAACATATATCCACCCGATAACATCAGGATTTATCTTCTTGAGATCCTCAAAATCAACTTGAACCATTTCATACCATGGAACTTCTTTTTCCGTCTCAACATATGAATCATTTAAATCATCATATAATTCGTTGCTTCCATTATAATCCATGTAGATGTACAGGAAACCGCCAAGAGCTCCAAAAACTATTACCAATCCGATAGCAAGAACTATTTTGGGATTAGTCTTTTTCTTATTGGTTGGGCTCTCATTTTCATGCTTGCGCGTTTCAACCTTACGCTTCTTACTTCCACCCGCTCCAGACAATATAACGCCCACAATAAAAATAACACCGGTGATAATCTTGCCCAACGTCGTGGATATGGCTGCTGCCACATATCCAAGCAGCGGCAAATGCGCGGTAATCTTGCCTATAACATTTACGTAGGCAACAGGCATGAAATCGTTAGCATCATTGGCGTCACCCTTTGTGGTGATAAGCTTATCGCTTTCATCAATTGAAACGATTCGATGAGTCACCACGCTGGCTCCTGAATCAAAAGCGATTATATCGCCCTTTGAAAGCTCTTTAAAATCCGCTGTCTTCACGTAAACAATGGAGCCCACTGAAATGGTAGGCTCCATAGATCCCGAAATAACATTATAAGCTTGCATGCCAATAAAACGTGGCGCTACCAACGAAAGACATACCAAAATTACAACACCAACTATTACTTTTCCAAGGAAACTAAATATTTTTTCCATAAAGACATAATGCCCCCGTGTTAATTAATTGTATTTTACCTTGTCCCGATTCTCTTTAACGCTAGCCACAACTGTAATAACTACCATAGATGTACATATTATTACTAGTACTGCAACCCCCCGTTTGTACGCGTGAAATTGTTCTTCGGACTCTAAGCCAAGAGGTACTTCTTCCTTTTTAATTTCTACGGCTTTCTTTTCTGGCGGCTTCTTTTCCTTTGCACAAACTGATTGTGGCACAAATAAGACCGCCGCAACTATTGCAACCGTCAACAATACTCTCAGTATAAGTTTCTTTCCCCTCATATTATTTGCTCCCCAGCAAAAATATATTCTCCATCTGTTATTTTAGCATAATTTTTTCCATCAAAACTAGGCTTGGCAAATAACTCCAATTTTTGGCAAATTGTATTTTTGCCCCTCTCTATACTAGCCCCGGCCCGCCCTGCTTGCAGCCCCAGAGGGACCTGCTGACAATTTAGCTAAGATTATAGATTTTCTTAATGCTAAAATATCACCATCCGTGGATGTACTTTCATCGATTTTACAATTCGAAGTGAATGTTATGTCTCCAATGGACATGTTGAATGTATTATAAAAGCTCCACAAAACTAGACTTAGTACAATTACGCGCAAATCCATTCGCCAAGTGAAAGTATGTAAGAGATTTTTT
>DBWZ01000062.1:0-43624 GCA_002309345.1 Pseudobutyrivibrio sp. UBA1225 | reverse complement strand
GCTGATGACTATATATGTAAAAAATCGCTTACACTTTCACTAAGCTCATTCCAATGCGCGTCAATTGCTACTAAGCTAGTTTTGCGGAGCTTTCTCTAATTAGTATAAATGCATGTCCATAAGGAGACATACATTCACGTCAGAATTGTAAATAGTTGAAAGCACATCCACAAATAAGGATGGTGATATTAGCATTATAGAAAATCATAATCTTATGCTATGTCAGCAGGTCCCTCTGGGGCTGCAAGCAGGGCGGGCCGGGGCTAATATACAGTGCGTTAAAGCAATAAAGCTAAGGGCCAAAGCCCTTAGCTTTATCATTTTAGTTGATGATATCACCGCTTAGCATTCCGAAAAATCGTTCGATCTCTGTCATATATTCTTGTACATCCGAATTATTTTTTACTGCTTTATTCTCTATGCGTATTTCTGTAAGCCCACTTTCTTCAAATTCAAAAACGATTGTGAAATCCTCGTTCTCATATGTCAATCGATTAATTTCACCATCACTGTTATTTCCATATCTAACTGGGCTTCCGAAGGTAGCTTCCACATCTTCTAATGATGAACCTATTTTTATACCATTGGCAAACTCAAATTTATCAGAATAAATATACATAGTATCTATCAAAAATTTATCCCGTACAAAATAACCGTCAAACTCTCCTTCTGAAGGATTCCTAAAATAGCCTTCAGCTAGCTTAACAGTTTCTGACTCTACCATAAAATAGCTAGGTTCTATTTGAGTTTCATCAATTAATACATCCTTATAAGAATCAGCATCCTTTAACGAATATGCTACTCCATCATATTTCATATAATTCATAGGTGATATTTCTTCAACATCATCTACCTGCTCTTTGGCTTCGTCAGTCACTTCTTCACTAGTTACTACTTCCGCTTCTGGTTTTCTCACAGGCTCTTTGCATTTTTTATTACAAGCCTGCGATACATTGGAACATGCTAATATTGCTAATGATACTGCAAATAAACTGGTTAAAATTTTTCTCTTCATTATATTATGTCCTCCTCTGTAAAATTGTTTTGCTAACTAATTAAAAATACCGCCACCATGTTCTAGGGTGCTACGGAATTTATCTACAAGCGAATACATTAAACTAACTTCTTCATCTGCCTCTGTAGCCTTACTAGTTACAATAATCTCAAAGACTGCATTATCCTTTATTTCAAAACATACTTTAACGTCGTCGTTCTCATATAATAAATCCAAATCGCCACCAGAATAATTGTCAGTAACGCTCTGTGGCTCTCCAAAGGTAGCCCTAACATCTTCTTGTGAAGAACCTATCGTAATTCCGTTGGCAAACTGAGTTTTAGCTGACTGAATATACCACTTTTCTACCAAAAATTTTTTACTAGTAATGTAGCCGGAATAATTTCCGTCTTCAGGATTTCTAAATAATCCCTGTACAGGTGAAGCAAATAAATCTACACCTACATGCTCTGCCTGATCTTTGTCAATCAGTACTTCTTCAAACGACTCCACATCTTTCCATGAATAAGATACGCCATTAAAATTCAAATAATCCAAAGCAGGTATTTTTTCACCATTTACATCTACTTCGTTAACAAGTGTTATATCCTTTTCAGGCTGAACATCTTTCTTTTTGCATTTACAGCCTGATGCATGAACAACACCCGTGCATAGGATTATCGCCAAAGATGTTGCCATTAAACTTGTCACAATTTTTCTCTTCATCTTGTGTCCTCCTTCAAGTTGGCGTTTACGTTCCAGCACATTATAAACATAATACTCGCCAAAATGCAACATTCGGACGTCAATGCCTACTATTCTCCAATCCCGATTAAATTATTGCTTTTTGGCATTATATTCCGACAATTCCTTCAAAGCAAAAAATACCTAGCTGGAAA
This sequence comes from Pseudobutyrivibrio sp. UBA1225, assembly GCA_002309345.1. Taxonomy (GTDB): domain Bacteria; phylum Bacillota; class Clostridia; order Lachnospirales; family Lachnospiraceae; genus Pseudobutyrivibrio. The sequence continues at coordinate 41,731 of DBWZ01000062.1, read as the reverse complement.
CCAGCTAGGCATCTAAAACTTTTAATTTAATTGTTGTCTGTATCGTCTACGTCTGATTCTATTCCTGAAAGCTCTGCTTTTCTCTTCTTACCTGCAATGATAAGTGCTGCAAGAATAGCTCCAAGTGCCACAATAGCAATTGCGGCTCCGAGGTATGCTTTACGAACAATATTGTTGTCCGTACCCTTTTGTCCGTGAAGAGCTGTAAGCTCGTCCTCAATATCTACAACATCACGAGGTGCATCCTCGTCTGGAATTACTGTTGTATCATCAGCATTATTTCCGCCATCAACGTTGGCATCTGCGCCTGCACCTGCGTTTGCGCCATTATTAGCGTTGGCATTGCCATTGCCATTTCCACCGGCTCCGCCATTACCGCCACCATTGTTTCCGCGTCCACGATTATCAATAACACCAGTCATTACTGTAGGTCTACGATTGTACTGATACTCATAAGTTGGAGGACCAACAACAGTAGTTGTCTCTTCATAGACAATATCCTGACCCTGAACTACGGTAGCAGGATTTTCAGAATATACAAATGTAAAAACATCTCCCTTATCAAGACCGCTAGACTTTGTTTTAAAATATGCATCAGGCTTGTAACCATCTATATGCTTACTAGGTACGTAGATTTTACGTCCACGTGCGCCGAATTTACTTTCATCTGGTAAAAGTGGATTGTTGTTCTTGTCGACATATCTAATAGTGTATTGTACCGACTGACCAACACCATAAGCCACAACATACTCTTCATCACCTGTGATACTGATATGAGCAACATCACTGAAATCAATAATGTTATTGCCACTCTGATCCTTTTTATCTGTCACAACAGAATCGATAACTTTGTCATCGCCTGCTAATCTAAGACCTTTAACATAATAGATAAGACCAGCCTCATCAACAGTTGAAGGCTCAGTAACTAGATATGAATTATGGGCACCATCATTGATTTGCACATCGTATTTAGCTCCGTAAGGAACATGTGATACCACTAGCTCATCGCCTGAAATAGTGACATTGCTTCCAAATATAGCCTTTGCAGCTTCTTCATTAAATTTGAATCCTTCGCCACCTGACAAAGAAATGTTAATGCGATACTCATATTTACCTTCGCCATTTCTTTGAATTTCGCCGGCATGTGCATCAATACTTGCAAATGAAAATACCCATGTACAACACAATGCAGTTGAAAGTAGGCTTAACAATTTATTTCTAAGTTTCATCCTTAAGCTTCCTCCTTCTGCTCTCTTGTAAGCTTGAAGTACCACAAGATAAATACCAAACCAACTACTAAACAAATAGCGCACATCAAAAGTGGGAACATTGAATCACCTGTTATTGGATTTTCTCCCGAGGTTGGAATCTCTTCATCAATGATAACTACCTCTGTTCCGCCATCTTCTGATTTGACAACCTGCTGGATAAGTCGTTTACCATCATTGGTAATCTTCTTTCCTCCATTAGCGTCATCTGTTGACTGAGCTGCAAAAACAACTGAAAGCCTTGCTAATGTTGACATGTAGCTGTTGTCCTGTGAATTTCCATCAACCTTTACAGTGATAATAATCTTTCCGCTGGCACCTGGAGCAATTGATCCAAGTGAAAAATATGAATTACCATCTGTATTAAGCTGCTTCAAACCAACCGGATCAACTGTAGAGGAATCACCACCTACAATATTGTTAAATAAAATCTGATTGCCGTTTGGTCCCTGGTTTTCAATCTTAAATGTATACGCACCACCCTGTGAGCTTACATTTGGAGTATCCTCCAAAGAACTGAAAACCTCTGTGCTAAGATAAAAATCAGTAGATTTTTCTGTCGCGTTTGTATATTGTGCTGTATAAACTACAGTGTCTCCTGGCATTACTCCTGATAGATTTGCCTTATTAACATCATATGTTGATTCAAAGGCATTTCCGCTTGTCCCTTTGTATGTAACATTCCAAGAATATTCTGTTTTAACTCCATCCTCGGCCGATGCTACGATGCTTTGACTAACCATCACAAGAGCACCAATGCAAAGAGCCAGAATGCCATTTATTAATTTTTTCATCATTTCTTACTCTCTCCTTTGAATACTACTTGATCTTGTGAATCATGTTCTCGTCTGCATCTACATCTATGCCCCAAGCATTTTTGATAGCTGAAATAGGGCTATGATTTTGAACTGCGTCTACCTTGACTTCTACGTAGAAGGACTTTCCATTGTACTCGTATTTGTTGACAACTGTGCCTTCTACCTTTGTACCGTTTTCGAAATAATCTTCAACAGTAACTTTTTCAAGAACCTGACCGTTAATCTTTACACTATTTAAAAGGATTTTCTCCTCACCAGGGTTAAACACTGGTAAGAGGTAGTATACAGATTCTTCCGCTGTACTCTCACTTGGGTTTTCATACCAATCAGCAGTATTAACACCCAACTCAATAAGTCTAGGATCTAAAGTTGTATCCTTTGTTTTATCAGGATTTGCCCAACTTTTCTTGACTGTAACTCTAACAAACTCCTTGCAACCGTCATTGTTAACTACTTTGACCTTCTCAGGATAAGTTTGTCCAATATGGAAGTTGTTTCTATCAATGCTGGTGAATTTTAGTGTATCCTCACCCTCTACACTGACGAAGCTTCCGTTTTGCTCTTCTAGCAAATCAACATGCAACTTTGGTGTATTTGCCTGCATAATGTATTTTTCAGACCTTGCATTAAGAGCAGCTCTTGTAGAGCCCACCGCACTTATTGCTAGGAGAAGTAATCCTACTGAAAGGATAACTAGAGGCTTTGATATTTTTTTAATCATTACTGCTCACCTCCATTCGAATTACTACCTTCAGAGGTGCTCGCTCCACTAGGTTGCTGTTGTGTATTTGTACCATTTATAATTTCAACTGTATGTTGACCTTGTGCTTGATCGCTTCTTGTGATTACTTTGTTCCAATCACATGTAACTCCATTATCATCATACAATGCCGTTGTTGCTTCCTGTACGATTATGATATTGAAATCCTTTGATACCTTAGCATCATCTAAGACATTAACCTTAAGGAAAAGTTTTGGTGATTCCTTACCAACGGCAACCACCTTGTCATAATAGTAAAAGCCGTCTTCCTTAAGTGACCATCCAGCATTATTCTTAGAAGTATCCATTACCACTTCAAAGTTCTTGCCGTAGATGGCTTTAACTCTGACAAACACATCGTAATCTCCAGTGTTCTTAATGCTGACTTCCTTAACCATGTCCTCAACTTTTTCATGAGGCTCAAAGCTTGGCTCTTCTTTTATTGTTACCATGCCTGTTGCCCGCTGTGTATCAGTAAAGTATGCCATGGCTGGTTTAACACTAGTTGCGCCAATAATCATAAGAGCTGTAGCAATCAATGCATATTTTTTAACTTTCATTTTACTTGCCCGCTCCCTTCTTAATTGTTTGGCTCTTCAACTGTGTTTGAAGAGTTCTGCTTAGTCAATGTGCTTGATTCAAATTTATATCCAGCTTTGCCATCTTTTTCTTCTTTAACAAAATGATTTTCGATGGCTATATTTCCTTCTGTATCCTTATTTGGATAATCATTTTCAAATTCTACCTTTGTTGTCTCAGCCGCTGGGATGCTTTCGATTTCACGAATCTTGCTGTCTCCAACTATTGTGTAGCTAGCGCCAGAGTAAACTTCTTCAACAACTACTCTAGAACCAGCAGGGATAGCATCCTTAATCACTATAGACAGAGGACCTGATTTCTCAAAATTAAGTGAATGTACATCGTTATAAACTATGTTATTTCCCTTATCGTAGGCTGTAACTTCAAATGCAAATCCTGCAGGACCAAGTGATTTATTGAAGGTCTTAAGAGTCTTTACAATTTCAAGATTAGCATACTTTGGTGATACCTCTGATTTAAGAGCTATTGTCACATCATAAAGCCAAGCATCACTGCCGTCTGTTGTTGTGACAACATTGCCATTTTCATCTACCTTTGTTGATTGTGATATCATGTTGCTACAAGGTAAGCAAACCACATATGGTTTGAACTTGTAGTAGCTGGTATCATCTTCTGTGTCGCGTGGGATGTATAAGTAGATGCCGACTCCACTTGAGATATCCTTCTTACCAATAAGCTTGCCATTCTCTCTTTTTACAGTAAACGAATCGCTAGCTGCCATATTCTGGCTCTTTACGATTGCAACTGCTGGCTTAACAACCTTAGCTTCAATGTCCTTGACCTTTTCATCGGTGGAATCAGAAGCGCTTGAAAGAACGTCAAGATCTATCTTTTCTCCCTCTTTATCACTCTTGAAAGCGCTTGTTAATGTAATACTGCCAGTCTCATTGAAGTCGGCAACTTTGTACATATCAACTGTTAGCTCCCCCTGATAATTTTGGCCAAATGCACTGGAAGGATCTGCTATTGCCGTGATTGAAATAGGCTTGTTAACGTCTATTCGCTCGGCAGCATTCGTGTAAACACATAATCCCCCAACAGCAAGCACCGCAGCCAGCACAAATGCTATTAGATTTTTCCTTTTAAACCCTTTTGTTTTCACTGAGTTCTCCCTTCAGCTTTACCATTTCTTTTTTTAAATATATTTCTAATTACTATTACAAGAACTGCTGTAACTAAAGCTCCAACTATTCCGAATATTAAATAGTAATTCTTAACAGTTTCAACCACCGCTTCAGCACCCTTAGGAGGTTCATCTTCTCCAAGATACTCAACTCTGGTTCCGCGAACCAAAAGTCTGTGGGTGTTTACACCATATGGTGTACATGTAAACAATGTTACGTAATCTTTGCCTTCTACCACTGACATGGCATTTGAAAGTGATTCAATATCATCTGCCTCAATCATTGGGTAGATTTGATCAACCTGATAGGCTAAGGTTTCATCCAACACGTGGATGTAAAACTTGTCTCCCTCTTTAAGCTGATCTATATCAGAAAAGAGTGCTGCACTTGGCAAGCCTCTATGACCAACTATAACTGAATGTGTGCTGCCGCCTCCAATTGGAAGAGCTGTGCCATTCATGTGACCTACAGCTGTCTGAATGAAATCATCGAATGTGCCATGCATTATAGACAGCTTTACCTTTATTTTTGGAATGGACAAATAGCCCATGATTCCGTCGCCATTAACATTAAGTACTGAATAGTATTCAGATTCAAGGAACTCCTTGGTAGGAGTAACAGCATCCCCTTGGGCATTGGTTCCAAAAGCATCAGTACCAATTGCGTTTTCTGTGATAGTCTCGTTGAAGGCTTTAGCTTTATTCCACTCGGCTGTGTAGTCTTCTACAGTCATCTTGCTGAGGGAATCCTCATAGTCGTTAATCAACGTACTTTGCACATAATTGTTCCATTGATTGGAAGCAGTTGGGTATGCTAGCATGCAAAAGCCAGCTACAAACAATATTAACAAAAATATTTTAATTATCTTTTGTTTCACCGGCTATTTCCTTCTTTGAACGTTTTTTATCGTATAAATGTAATCCTAAAATGAATGCAGCTACTATTGCCAATCCAACGATTACCCACAACAGATAATTTGAATGAAGACTAACTGCTCCAAATGCTGGAGTTTTGGCATCCGAAAGCATTTCTGGAGTGTACTCTACTCTATGACCTCTGACCATAAGTCTCTCGGTGTTTACACCGTATGGTGTACATGTAACAAGAGTACATAAATCCTTGCCCTTCTCCACTTTCAAAAGTGAAGTATCCTCTGGCTCAACTACATCTATATTGTCAACCTCATAAGCAAAATACTCGCCCATGATGATAATGAAGAAATCTTCTCCTATTTCAACCTTGTCCAAATCGGTAAAGAGTGTTGCACTTGGCAGGCCCCTGTGCGCCGAAAGAACGGAATGTGTATCTGGTCCTCCTACTGGAAGAGATGATCCCTCCAGGTGACCAACACCAATCTCTAATACATCATCATCTGTAGTATGGAAGATTGGAAGCTTTACGTTGATGGATGGAATCTGGATATATCCCATTATACCATCACCGTTTGCATTCAATAGATTCATGTATGTTGCATCGGTTCCATTTGCTTCAGCTTCTGCAAATGAATCTGGCAAAATACTTGGAAGTAAGTCGGCGTTGTACTGAACTGCCTTACTCAATTCAGCATCAACGTCGAGCTTGCCTTCCTCAATGGCTGATGTAACATTTTCAGAATAGTTATTTACAAGACTAGCTTGCACATGATTATTCCAAGTGTTTGCAACAAGGGGGTACATCAGCAAGGACAAGCCAGCAATCATCATAATTCCTATAGCTATTTTTTTATAATTCTTCTTAATAAATTCTTTCATATCTCAATAGACTTGCTGTCCTCTCCTTACTGCTGTACTAATGACAGTTATTTTTTCTCTGATTACCCTCAGAAGGATTACCCCTATCCTTCTGAGGATATATTTATCAGAGATGAAAACAGTTTATATTAAATAATTTTTACTACCTGCTTTAATTATGCTCTCTTCTTTGTTGCGAAGTAAAGAGCTGCTGCGATAGCCATAATAGCTACGCCAAGGATTGTGAAGATTGTTGTACCAATACCACCAGTGAATGGAAGCTGGATAAGCTTTGTATCAACAATTGTTGCATTTCCAACGAACTCTTCGTTAGCTGATTGCTGATCTAAAGAAACCTCGCCGTCGAATGAAACCTCTGTAAGTGCTGGGTTAATTGAATATCCTTCTGGAGCCTTTGACTCTTTGAAGAAGTATGTATTCTTAACTAACTTTCCATCAACTTCATCAGCTACATCAAAACCAAATGCAGAAGCCTGACCCTTGTCGTCTGTAACGATTGCTGAAGCCTTCTTCTCATCAGCTGTCCAAGCTGTAATCATACCCTTTGCATCAAGGATAGCGTACTCATACTTGTCTTCGCCAACCTTCTTAAGGATTTCAAATTCAGCACCCTTAAGAGCTTTGTTATCATCACCTAATTTGTTTACGATAAGCTTTCCGTTGTAGTTGTAAACTGTTGTCTTTTCAAAATCATCACCATCTTTATGGCTTGGTGGAATTACATAAGCATCGTTATATACCTTTACATCTAATGCGATAGCTTTGTAGCTAATTTCAATTTCCTCATTTGCATGAGCATTATCAGCCAATACATAGTTAAGATTTAATGCAAAAGCATTATTAACAACATCTACTGTCTTTTCTTCGATAACATCACCATATTTAACAGTGATAGGAAGTTTGCCATCAGCATTTACTGCATATGCACCACCGTGAATTTCATCGTGAACGGAATAATCTCTTGTTACTACTTCATTTTGACCTACATAAGGAATTGTACTCTTAACCGTATACCCGATTTCTTTTCCAGTAATAGTTGTGCTGTACTTGTCATCTTCAGACTTCTGAACCTTCTTAGGCTCGCTCTTTGCTGTAAGAGACTCTGTATCCTTAGCAACGTAGTTGCCGTTTGCATCTGTAGTAACTGTTACAGCTACCATTGTGTTGAATTCTAAATCGCCATCAAAGTTAACCTTGAAGAAATATGCACCAGCCTTAAGACCTGTGAATGTAGCTACACCATTTGTAACTGTTGCTGTAGCATCAACCTTTGTATCAGCCTTAAAAGCTTCGCCTAATTTCTTGGCATCTGCTGCTGTCATCTCAAGAACGCTTGTTGTGCCGTCCTGAGCTGTAGCTGTGTAGCCTGCATCTGCTGCCCACTGAGCTACTTCAATCTTGTTATCACTGTTTACAGAAGCAATTTGATAAGCATTTACTGTGCTTCCATTTGCAGCTGTAGGGAAATTGTTAATGGTAACAGTCGTGCCATTCTCTGCTGCGAATGAGACAATGCTCATCGCCATCATCATTACTGTTGCAAGGGCAAGTGCAACAATTCTTTTGATTCTTTTCATTTTCAGTTCTCTCCTTTTTAATATTCTTTATTTATTGTTTCTTGTTTTTATATAACAACAGCGCCGCCCCTATCATAAGTAGAACTCCGCCGATTATATAGATGAAAACTCCTCTTCCGCCCGTTTCTGGAAGGGAATATGCAACTTCATCTAAGAAGTCGTATGTGTAGGTAATTACGTTTCCGTCAACTGATGACTGATTTGATGGGTTTATCACTGTTTTGCCATCTGCTGTGGTAACTCTAATACCTGCGTTGATTTCAACAGTTATCAACCATTCTTCATTGCTAAGTGCAAATCCGTTAGGTGCCTTGGTTTCTTTAAGTAGATATGTGCCATCTTCAACCTTTACTGGATTAACATCCTCATCGTTGCGATGATCTACATCCCATTGACTGTTGAACCATTCAACCTCGCCACTATCATTACTGATACCGTAGTAAATAGTGCCTAGTGTGTCTGGATTCTTTAATGCAAATTCTGTATTAGCTAATGTCGCGTGTGTATTCTTATTTCTCTTAATGAGCTTCCAGTCGAATTCCTGTTTAAAGGTATTTTCGAACTTGAGATGCTGGTATTCTGCCTGTGTGAAATCTATATCAAATGCTCTAGCATCTGTATCATTTGTATATGTCTGAACTACCTTGCCTTCGCCATTTACATCTATATAGTAGACTTTTGTTTCAAATGACTTTAATGGTAACTCTTTACCCTGATAGAAGGCGTTTACTTCAGTAACTCTGTATGTACCATATGGTAAATTGCTAATTGTTACTGACTGTCCAGCGTAAAGACCAAATATTCCATTGACATATCCAACATCTGTAAGCTGTTCTCCAGTTGATGGATTAACACCTGTTGTGGTAATCTCAGCACCTGTAGTTTCTTTTCCGATTACTGCTTCTACTGAACCGTCTTTGCCGATTCTCTCAACCTTGAAGCCATATAAGGCATCTGGTCTTGGATTAGAAGCTCCTGGATATTTAACATCCTTTTCAAATGTAAGGCTTACTGTCTTGTTCTGGTTAACGAAGGTGTAAGTCTCATTACCTGTTTTTGGTTCAACAATACTTTGTTCAATAGTATTTGGTGATAATACGAAGTCTAATCCAGGATAAAGATTACCGTTTGCGTATAAGTTGTTCTTACCGCCTGATGTTGTAGCAGGACAAACGATTTCAGCAACTTTGAAAATATTCTTTCCTGCCAAATCAATCTTGGTTGTATTTGAAGGTAATCCGTAATACCTGATCAGGTTGTTATAACCATCTCTAAAGTATCTTGCCGCATCACTGTTATCATTAGAAGCATATCTGTTCTTGTAAAGAACTGTTCCACTTGGATAAGTATCACCATTTGTGATAACAGCAAGTCTGTAGGAATCTGTATCATCAAACTTAACTTTGAATGCTACTGCTGTGTTTGGACCAACAGCTATGCCAGTTGCTCTCCACTCACCTTCGCCGTTTGATGCGTTACTTGCTACGTTCTTCTGTCCTTGAATCCAAGGGCTGTTATTGTAGTAGTAATCTCTATAGCTTTGATAATAACCAATTATTGTAATTCTATTGCTAACGCCGTCTACGTCCTGAATTCCAACAACTCGTCTGTTTGGAGTGCTTTCATCCGAAGCTCCGTAGTACTCGATATCGATGTGATCGAATCCCTTTTCTCCACCTGTATTAGCTGCTGGAGGAATTGTTGGGTCAACCTCTGTTTCGAATACTATTGATGATTCTTCATCGATTTCAGCTTCAGGCTGTTCCTTTAATATGTAACCTGATGGAACATCTTCGAATACTGCCCATGTGATAAGTTTGCTTGTATCATTGTCGAAGAATACCGGGAAGTCTTCGAATGTCTTTGACCAACCATCGGCCGCTGTGATTTCTACTACTCTGTAATCAACAGGATTAGAAATGATTGATTCTTCATCTGGGCCTACATAATAGTCTTGTCCATCGTCGCCTGTATATTTACCACGAATGTGGAATGTTAATGTACCAGGTCTTCTTGAAAGATTGTTATTATCCTCCCATTTCTTAATGATTGTAATTTTCTTTCTGTAGGTCTTAGGTTTGTTTTCGATTGTCTTAACTTCTGTCTTGTTAGAATCTGAAGCTTCGTAAATCTTGTAACTTCCAGGTACTTCGCTGATTAATTTGCCAGCCTCGTACTCGCTATGACCTTCTGTAACTTCTACTATGAATTCTTTTTCTAATAATTCATATTCGATTCTCTTACCATCTTTTTCTACAACAGGTGCTTCTGTTTCTTTTAAGATGTACTTGCCAGAAGCAACATTTGAAAATCTAACTACACCATCGTCTCCTGATGTTGCATCGTATACTGACTTGTCTTCTTTAATGTTGATGCCGCCTTCTTTGTATTCGAATAATCCGAACTTGGCACCTGGAAGAAGTGCGCCTGTATCATCAGTCTTTGTAAACTCAACATCTACTGGTTCATTTTCATTTGTAGTTTTAAAGTTGAACATCATCTTGCAGTTAGATTGTGAACCACCACGCTCTACATAGAAGAATGAAAGTTTATGTGAACCCTTAGCAAATTCTTCTCTGCTCTTATTGAAGATGCTGTCGTTTCCTGTATATAAATTCCTTGTAACTGGAACTCTGTTTCTGCCACTTAATGAATTTGTTACTGTGCATTCGCCTGTTCTAAAGTTGATAGAGCCGCTTACACTCTGGTGTACACCACCCATATCAAGAACAAGTTTGCCATCGATGAATACCCAAACATCATCGTCGCCTGCGAACTCGAATACTGTATCTCTGCCATTGTCTGCGATACCATCTTTGGAAATGTTGAAATCAACATCCATAGACATACCGAAATGCATGCTATAGCTATTCTTTTCGTTTTCTCCTAATGGTGCTCCAAATGGCCAGAAGCCTGTTGAACTTGTATCACTTGTTCTATATATTCTCTTGTCATTAGGTATAAAGTCGTATCTATTTTTGTTTCTGGCTTCGAATTTGTAATATCCATCTTCCATATAGAATGGAATTTCAATATCTGTAAATACTTCGTTGCCAGTTCCTGATCTATAAACTGAATCAGAAGGATTAAATAAGTTATGTGTAGCTGCTTTGTTAAACACTGGCAAGCCATTACTGTTCAATGCATTCTGAACAATTCCTGGACAAGCTGTAGGAACACCTTCTGTATTGTTTACTGTATCGCATGCGTTCCATGGAGTGAAGAATGTGCCGTTTTCAGTAGGAATATCTCCACCAAAGTGGAAGATAAGATTGTCACTGCCAGCTCCCTGATTCATTACGTTTAAGTCGTAGTTAAAAAGATTGCCTTTGAAGTAGCGATCATTATTGTTTTCATGTGTTGTATAAACCAGATAAATATTGATAGCTTTTGAATTCTGCTTGTTATTTCTGATTGTGTAATCTGAACTAACTTTTAAATTCCAATCGTTGCTACCATATTGCTGGAATTGCCAAGCTGATGAATACTCATTTTCATCATAAAATCTGACGTTTGTTATCTGCTGAGTATATCCTTCGTTAATGTAAGCGCCTCTGTATGTATATTCGCTGCCTACATTAACCATTTCCTTTGAAAACCAGCCAAATATATCTCCCTCAATCTTTTGAGCACCTTCCATCTGCTCTAAGCCTTCGCCGTGGTGCAGGTGTGAAGGAAAACCTCTTTTTGCTGTGATATCTTTAAGAAGATTACCCTTTTCATCAACTGCGAAGATATTGGCAGCCTGACCGCGTGAGCTTGAGTTGTACTCAAATCTCAACATTCCGATAGCATCTTTGTAATCGTAATTAACCTGATTGGTCCAGCTGATTACATATGGTGAGAAGCTATCTGTCTCAAACTCTACTTTTACTGTTGAAGCATCGTTTCCAGTATCAAGCTTTGTTGAAGAATCATCTGTCATATCAACAGGTTTGCTTTGCTCGAAGTGAATTAAATTAACACTTGCATCTTCCAATTCTTCTTCAGAATCTGGAGCCTTAACCTTGTCGATTTTAACATTTACTTTGCCGTCTTTAGGTTCAACTGTGTTTCCATCTTCATCCTGTAAAGTAATGTCATAAGCCATGAATGTGATAAGCTCTTCGCCATCTTCTTCGGCTTTTTCTTCAAGAGTATCTTCGATATATTCATAAGAAGAAGTACCTTTTTCAATCTTCTTAGCTTTAACGCCCTTTGCGTCGCCAAGAACTTTTCTTGCTGCAGTAACTTTAACTACTACTTCGCCGTCGCTGAACTCAAGAGTAATCTCTTCGTCCTCGTCTTCTTCCTCTTCCTCTTCCTCTTCTTCTTCTTCTTCCTCTTCTTCTTTCTCGTCGTCTAATCCTTCTTCAGAATCTTTTTCGTCGAGCTTTTGGTCAGAATCAGATTCAAGCTTTTCATCATCTTTTGAGTCAGAAGGTTTTCCATCTGATGAAGCGTCTTCTTTATTCTGTTTGTTTTCATCCTGGGAATCATTTCCATCAACTGAAGAATCTGTTGATGAAGAAGGTGATTCAGGTTCAACTGACTGTGAACTGTCACCTGTTTGATTGTCCGCTGGTGTTTGTTGTTCTCCCTCTCCCGAAGCTGGCTGCGATTCGCTGCCTGTGTTGGTAGCCCCCTCTGATGAGTTGTCTTGGACTGCCTCTGCCTGAACTGGTTCAGGTAACTCCTCCGCAAATGTTACAAGAGGTGTTGTTATAGACAACAATACCGCCAAGCTTAATGATAGTATTCTTTTAACCGCTGGATCCCTTCTCATTATTTAATGCTCCCTTTATCTTTTAATACATTTTGTTTGTGTTAGGTCTGTAAAAAATTTGTGTAAATTTTGTGTGTAACTGTATAGTATAACTATCACAAACTAAAAGAAAGCGATTGGCAATAAGTGTATTTATTTGGCAAAAAATAACTCCAGATAGGAGTTATCTGGAGTTGAAACGGCGAAAATATGCAGTTTTAATACCCACGTGGGGTTTATGTCTCATCAAAAAAAAGTGCCAAAATAATTAATTGAATCGGGTTAAAATGTTGCCATGGAGAGCAACATTTTAATCTGCAAGCAGACAGCAAATTTTGATAAATCAAAATTTGCTGCTATTACGGATTCAATTAATCTTGATGATTAATTGAATCCTACTAACTTCTGAGCCACTTTGTAGGCAGCCACAGAAATGACACGTCCACTTCGTCCTGGAAGATTGGTTGTGGCACACATGAATCCGTAGCGAAGCTTTCTATATAAGAAGTAATCCTTTTGCTTGATGTATGCCCAAAGCTCTCTACGCTTTTCCTGGTGCTCTTTGGTGCCACTCTTCATTAGCAGGACAGTCGAGACAACAGTAATCATTTCTAAATAATTAAACATGTATTTTTTAACATGATTATTGGTGATATTTTTGTAGTCAAAGGACTCAAGCATGATTTTATTGACCTTAATCTGCTGGTCAATACGAGATATCATAACCTTTTCGTTTACGGATTGATCATCTCGACCAATATAGTAACGATAAAAGTCAACATCCAAATAGTACATTGTCTTAACATAAGGAAGTGGATAATAAACGTAGATGTTGTCTACGTAGAATGTATGCTTAGGCAATTCCAAACCACAATCCTTTAACAGCTTGGTGCGATAAATAACCGAATGCATCAATATGTATTGACCTTTTTTGAAACGTCTAGTCTCATCCCAACCAAAATATTCATTGACTGGCAAATTGGAATAATGCATAACCTTTTTGTGTCTAGCACCTTCTTTTTCGTATACGTAATTGGATATCAACATATCTAGCTGCTTGCTGTGTTCAACAGACTGACGAAGAACCCTAAGGATTTCATCGTATGCTTCTTCATCAACCCAGTCATCAGAATCAACCACCTTAAAGAAAAGACCTGTGGCATTCTTGAGCCCGGTGTTGACTGCCTGACCGTGGCCACCGTTTTCCTGGTGGATTGCTTTGATGATAGTAGGATGCTCCGCAGCAAGCCTATCAGCTATTTCTGCTGTATTATCCTTTTGGCTGCCATCATCGACGATGATGATTTCTACGTCATCACCACCGTGAAGCAATGTTTCTATACAATGTTCCATATAATCTGCCGAGTTGTAACAAGGTACGGCAAATGATAGTAATTTCATAATGTAAATCTCCTATAGTATATTCATAGCTATAGTTTATACTATTTCTAGTATTCTGTGCAAAAGCATTTCTATGCTGACGCCCCAGAGCAAAAAAGCTCCAATGGCATATGCTGCTGTCTTTATCTCAAATCCATAGTGAAGTCCCGTGTACATTCCAAGTATTACCATAACAAAGGATACTGCTAAAATAATAATTATTATTTGCCAGATTGTGATGCCCACAAGACCACAGGCACATCCCGCAGCCGCTGTATAGATGCTAGACATAACTATGATTCTTATATAATCCCATACACTGATTGAATCCTTGCGGCGCTCTAGAATGTATTCTCTGCTAACAGCCTTAATCATAAGTCTGACACCGAGAAGTCCGAGTACTATGGCAGCAACAGCCTCTCCATAATAAATAGGATTTGCGATATATCCCCTTGAAGCTAAAAACCAACAAATGAGATAACCAGTAAAATAAAATACCAATTCTACAATGGCTACAACCACACATGCCACCGCAAGAGATTTCTTTTTAATTTGAGCCATCATGGCACCTTGAATTTCCATGGCAGCGAAAACATCTAACATAATTCCTGCAATTATAAGCAAGCTTTCTAATACGCTCATATATCTATACTCCAATCATCTTAATAATTTAAATCTGTCTGCTTTATACTGTTGTTATAGGTTATTGTTTATCCTTCGTTTTGTTGTGGGTGTTGGCTATAACCTCAATAATTGGACTGTGGAAAATCTTGATGTAAACATCTGTCAGCTCCTCCACCGGAACTATCATCCCTTTGTTAATCCAGCGCATGGTTACCCAGCAGATTGCGTGTGCCAAAAACTCTGCCACCACTTCTTCTTTCAACCACGGATAATCCGCAATACCGGCTAAACTTTCCACATCAATATATTTGCTAACTTCATTAGAAACACAGCGAGTAAAAATCTCACTAAAGGAGTTTTGCCCTGTGAGCTGAGCGGCTCGACGGTAAAAATCCTTTGCCCTTTCCATCTCCGTAAGAACGAAAGTAACTGCCTCCTTCAGCATACCATTTGCAAGCAATGGCTCAATTGGAGAAAACAGCTCGTTTATTGTAATCCACTCTAACAACTCATACTTATCCTGGAAATGATTGTAAAAGGTAGGACGAATGACCCCTGCCTTATCTGTAATTTCCTTTATAGTAATCTTTTCAATTGGTTTTGTGACAGCAAGTTCTTTTAGACTCTCTGCTAACACAATATCAATTGCATTTTGTGACTGGTTATTCATAACTGCTCCTTAAGAATCTGCATAGTCAACCATGACATAAAATCCTTTTGGGGTTTCTTTTACATCAACGACCTTTCCTTCTTTAGCAGATATCCTTTCAAGTGTTGTATAATTGCCCGACATGGCATAAGACCGGCCAAGCACATAATAATACGAATTGGACAGAGCGTACTCAGTAATAGGAAGAACGTCTCCCACTTCAAGAAGTCCTGTACGCTCCATTTTAAACTCCATCTGCCCCATAGCTTAAATATCTTCCTCGCTAATTATAGTACCATCGATAATGTCACTTGATTCCTTAGAAACCTTGCGAACCTTGTGAACAATCCCAATATCCACCAACCCATCAAATATAAGCATGATTCCGATGACTCTGATTGCAAACTCCAAAACATTAAATGCTCTGACAATACAGATAACACCCATCAATATGTTTATTATTGCAAGCAAAAATGTGAGCCATGTACGAGGAAGCTTTGCTCTTAATGATTCAAAAGCCATACCGATGTCCTGCACACCGTGCACTACCAAAATCACACCAATCGCAATAGGTATTATAGATGCAATCGCTCCAGGCTCAGTGAACATCCACACACCGACTAATGCCAGCATGAATCCAACTGTAACCCCAAGATAATTCTTCTTTGAAACTGCAATCTGGCTAATAATAATAGAAACGCCAGATATAATGATGACACTGGAAATAACTCTGCTGATGGTCACCAAGCTTTTGTCAGGAAAAGCCAACAGCAAAATTCCAATTACGATGCTGACAATTGCAGAAAATGTAATGTTTAATCTTAGGTCTTTAATCTTTTGCTTCATTGATAAGTGCCTCCTTAAAGATTAAGAACTGCCATCTTTGCCATAAGCAATCAGCAGTTCTTAGATAGTCTAGTTATTTTTCTTTTGGTGAACCCCAGAAACCAATGGCAACAGTGCCTGGCCCTGTGTGAGAACCGATTGTAGGTCCAATATCAAAAATACGAATCTTTTCTTTGAGATTTGGGAACTCTGCCTCAAGCATGTCGGCAACTTCCCTCGCATCATCATAGCATACTGAATGTGTAATGAAAATCTTGTCACTGTAATCTGCGCCGTCTGTAACTCGTTCTTTGACTGCAGCCACTGCTGCCTTCTTGACCATCTTTTTACCACGGCACTTTTGTCTAGGAACAAGCTTGCCCTCGTCGTTGATGTTCATAAGTGGGCAAATATTGAGAGCTGTACCAAACCAACCTGAAACCTTAGATACGCGGCCACCGCGAATAAGGAATGTCAAATCTGTAGTGAAGAACCAAGTGTTTTGATTTTGGATGTGCTCCTCAGTCCACTTTGCGAGATCTTCGATTGAATATCCTTGATCGCGAAGCTCTGCAAGCTTATCCATGAAAAGGCCATAACCTGCTGAAGCTGATAAGCTATCAAAAACATAAATCTTGCGGTCAGGATATTGCTCTTGCAATTCGGTAGCAGCAATATTTGCTGAATTATATACGCCAGAGATCCCGCTTCCAAGTGTGAGGTGTATGATATCAAGACCTTTGTCTAAGAAGCTCTTGAAATATGTCGCGAACTCATCCGCATTGACCTGAGATGTACGAGTCATAGCACCATCTACCATTGCCCCATAGAATTCGTCAGGAGTCTTTGATTTAAACAAGTCATCAACAAAAGCGACATCATCCATATAATAATGGAAGCAGATGTGCTCAATGTTTTTCTCCTTAAGGTACTCTTCAGTAACATCTGCTGTTGAACAGCAGCTAATAATAAAATCGCCCATATTTCTTCCTATCTAAATATTATTTATTATCTAAACCTGTTTGAGTATACCCCACTTGTGCATATAAATGCAAGGTTTCACGGCCTCGATTAGGACTACGATTCACTCAATTTGTAGTCGCATCGATTTCATTTTCCTGTCCGCCCACCACTGTGACGGTCAACTTATTAGGAAGACATACGATTGATTCGTCGGAATAATGTATTGGCATATGCCTGACACAGATTTGATCTGGACAAGATGCCTCTGTTATATCGGCCTTGCCATCCTTGATGACAAGAACATTGTAGCTGCCATTCTCAAATTGGATTTTTTCGGTACGCTCTTCATTCAATGGATAGGTGCCATATACTTTGCCATCCACCTCGACACGCACATATGACTTATCTGTAGTGGATTGTTTTTGCCATAGTTTTATGGCTAATAAAGAGATGGCACATATTATAAGAAGTGATGCAATTAAAATGACGTCATTTTTTTTCATATTAATTATCCGTATCTACTAAATTATCAAACCCATCAGAGTACACTTTAGTTCCATCGGGCTTGACCCACATGGCTTCTACTCCATCATGATTCGATATAAATTCTTTACCCTCTTCCAATGTCATATTAAATAATGCGGTGGAGTACGCATCCGCGAATGCGGAATCCTTAGTAACTATGGATATCTGGGCAAACTCTTCTGATGGAAAAAGGGTGTCGGGATTGATAATATGGCAATAGCGCTTGCCATCCACCTCATAAAACCGCTGGTAGTCCCCACTGGAAACAACGCAAGTACCATCTTCTATTCCAAAGGAATCTGCGTACAGCTCGTCGCTTTCTAAATCAGGATTTTGAATAGCCACCATAAAGTTGGTGCCATCCGCTCTGGCGCCAATGCAAGAAATATTGCCACCTACATTTAACAGAATGTTGGAAATGCCATGTTTCTTTGCTTTATCAACTGCCTTCTGTACGGCATAGCCCTTTGCAATCCCGCCAACATCTAGAGACATCTTGCCATCTTTAAGGAAAACAGTGCAGTTTTCTTCGTCTATGATAATGTCTTCTATGTTGGTATGCTGATTGGCCTCCTGAAGTTCCTCTTTTGTAGGAAGCTTTGCCTTAGCAGGATTATCCAGCCCCGCCTCACGATACTCATGCCAGATAGAAAGCACTGCGCCCATTGCAATATTGATTCGACCGTCAGTCTCGTAGTACATCTCCTTGCCAAACTTAATCATATCGATAAGCTCTTTATCAACCGTGACTGGCTTGTCACCGGCATTGTCGTTTATCGTCTTTACGTTATTAATGCCATCATAATCATTGTAAATATCGTATATGCGATTATAGTACTGAAGATCCGAAACAACTTGGTCGGCATCTTTATTAAACTGTTCTTCGCTATCGGTGTAGCCTATAATATCAGTCTTTGTATCAAATAAATCGATAACTGTGGCAGTGTACTTGTTACTATCCCTTTGTGATGACTGTATCAAAACATCTGTGTCATCAACACCTCGTTTACTAAGCAAAACATAGGCGACTGCAGCTATAAAAATTATTATTAAAATGCAAGATATAATTTTTCGTTTCATACTCTGTTATTTTATCATAAAAGAAAGAGTTTTGCTTTGCAAAACTCCAGTAGTGCGAGGCGACAGTAACAACTGTCGCCCTTATAAAATGGTTTTTAATTATTTCTTCAAACGAATGCTTACAACTGAGCAAGCAGGAAGTGTTACTGATAGCCCTTCAGCTGTTTTGGTGTATTTATCAAATGACTGTTCCTTTACAACCTCTGGTGCTTCAAATGTGTTGTGGTCAGCCATCTTGCCTGTAAGTATACTTGCTTCTGCAACGTTATATGCACCAGCATCTTTTGTAAGTTGGATTTCCACATCCTCAGCTGCATCCAAAGAGTTGTTAGTAAGGGTAATTGTGATAACTCCATCCTTGTCTTCTGAAACAGACTGGAACACCTTTGGTACCTCAAACTCGCCTTTGCCTACTGTTGGATTAGCAAGTAAATCTACACCTAAAAGTGTTGCCCCCTGATGATGACGATACATCTTGAATACGTAGTATGTAGGAGTCTTGATCATCTTGTCACCATCTGTAAGAATGACGGATTGAAGCACATTGATAAGCTGTGCAATACAAGCCATCTTAACTCTATCTGAATGGTTGTTAAAAATGTTGAGTGTCATACCTGCAAGCAAAGCATCACGCATAGTATTCTGCTGATACAAGAATCCAGGATTTGTGCCCGGCTCAACATCTGTCCACATGCCCCACTCATCTACCATCATGCCGATTTGCTTTTCTGGGTCATATTGGTCCATAATCTCGCCGTGCTTTGTGATGATTTCATCCATGAAATATCCACGCTTAAGAGTCTTGTAAAAGATTTCTTCGGTGAAATCTGTGGCACTTCCCTTGTAATCCCAATTGCCGTTTTCCATCTCTGGCAACGTATAATAGTGAAGTGATAGACCATCCATAAAGCCATGAACTCCGTCTGGCATATGATCATAGCAGGTATCTAAGACAACTTTCGTCCACTCATAATCATCGTTGTTAGAACCACATGCTATTTTAGCGATAGGCTTGTTGCCATCGTAATTTCTAACATAGGTCTGATAGCGTCTGTACTCGTCAGCATAGTAGGCTGGTCTCATGTTTCCACCACATCCCCAGTTTTCATTGCCAACCCCAAGGTAGTCAACCACCCATGGCTCTTCATGCCCATTCTTCTTGCGCAAATCCGCCATTGGTGATACACCATTAAAAGTCATATACTCAACCCATTCGCTCATCTCACGAACGGTACCTGAACCCATATTCGCATTTACGTATGTTTTACATCCAAGCTGATTGCATAGCTCAAAATATTCATGTGTACCAAAGCTGTTATCCTCGACTACACCACCCCAATGAGTGTTAATCATCTTTTTGCGGGATTCCTTTGGACCGATTCCGTCCATCCAATGATATTCATCGGCAAAGCATCCGCCTGGCCATCGAAGAACTGGAATCTGCATCTCTTTAAGAGCTTCAACAACATCCTTTCGCATTCCCTTCACATTAGGGATGTCACTATCCTCACCAACGTAAAGTCCCTCATAAATACAACGACCCAAGTGCTCAGAAAAATGGCCGTAGATTTCTGGAGCAATGGTGCTCTTTTTGTTCTCATTGTTAATAACTAATTTTGCCATTATACCTCTCCTCATTAAAAATCTTTACTATTCTAAATATTCAGCATCTATTTTCAAATACTCTAAGCCGCAAAAATACTTTTTCTCACTAAATAATTTAAGAATCTCTTTTTATATTTATCTTAGTAATTATTACTAGTCAATAGCTATAAAATAAATCCAAAAAATGACCCCAAAACAGGTAAATAATTGTCCCCTGCCACAAGGTCATTCACCAATATTTTTTGGGGCAACTGCCCACCTTGGCAATAGCCCTTATTTCAACATAGCAACCGCATGCCAAGCATGTACCAGCATTTAGCTTGTCGCAGGCTTTACAAACCTGCAAACGCCCCTCGTATTCATCTGCATCCACCCTGTCAACAGGCTTTATTGCATCTTTATATTTTTCTATCATAGACATATCTGCATCAGCCAAGTCTCTTAACAAACATGCCTTACATACTCGATTTTGAGCCATAGCAAATATCTTTCCAGCCCCCTATACGTTTAATAATCATTCCAGCCACAAGGCCAATAACCATACCGGTGATTGTTCCAACTATGATAAGCACTGGCAGATAATAGACAAGCTTGGAAGTCTCAAGGACAAAGATTGCCACTATTATCTGTCCCACATTGTGAAACACACCGCCAAGAACACTTACTCCTGTAATAGAAAACTTCTTGCTGCGCTTGGCAACAAACATAACTACAAATGACAGTAACGCCCCCGCCATGCTATAAAGCATCATTGCAAAATTGCCAAATGTGAGACTCACCAAAAGCACTCTAACAACGGATAACATAAATGCATTTTTAGAGCCAATTGTATAGAGCGCTACCATAACAACAAGATTGGCAAGACCGATTTTCATCCCTGGAATTCCTATTGAAATAGGTAGTAAAGCTTCAACATATGAAAGCACAAATGCAAGTGCTATTAATAGTCCTAGATAAGATATTTTCTTAGTGTTCATAACAGAATATATTTTTCCTAAATTCATTCTTTATACTATAAACTGTGAATAGTAATATTTTATCACATTGAATAATGATTGTATTTGAAAAAAAATCTCAATATAGATGGAAAAAATAATGTAAACTGGCAGCATTTTATCTTATTTCGCATCAATGGAAAGTTTTAGAATTTTAGCATATTGAATAAAAGTTTACATAATGTTATAAATGTAAAGAAGCTTAAAAGATTCATTATAGGAGAATCAAATGAAAAAAGGATTGGTAATGGAAGGTGGAGCTATGCGTGGCATGTTCACCTGTGGTGTTATTGATGTATTAATGGAAAATGATATAGATTTTGACTGTGGCGTAGGCGTTTCTGCAGGAGCTACTTTCGGCGTCAATTTCAAATCCAAGCAAATTGGTCGTCCACTTAGATACAACAAAATCTATTGCGATGACAAGCGCTATGCCAGCTTGAAATCATTGCTTCAAACAGGCGATTTATATAACGTTCCTTTCTGCTATGGCACTCTGCCTTATGAGCTTGATGTCTGGGACACCAAAACCTTCTACGAAAATCCAATGGAATTTTACTGCGTTGCCACGGATATTAATACCGGAAATGCGGTATATCATAAATGCGATAATCCAAACGACACAAGACGCGGCATCGACATCAAATGGATTAGAGCCTCTGCCTCTATGCCTGTAGTTTCTAATCCAGTAGAGATAGATGGAGATATGTTTTTAGATGGTGGAATGAGTGATTCTATTCCACTTAAATTTATGGAATCGCAAAACTGCGATAAGATTCTAGTCATTGAAACTCAACCAATAGACTACGAAAAAAAGCCGCAAAAGTTCTTGCGACTTATCAAGCTTAAGCTTAAAAAATATCCAAATATGATTAACACAATGGCAAATCGCTACAAAATGTATAATGCTCAAAAGAAATATGTTCGCAAGCAGGAAGCTGCTGGCAAAGCATTTGTCATTCGCCCTAGCGCCCCTCTAAAGATAGGCGCCACGGAAAAGAACCCTAACGAGCTACAACGTGTATACGATATCGGCAGAAAAGCTGCCTTGGCTAACCTTGAGAGACTAAAGGAATACTTGCAAATATTTTCCACTTAGGAAATATATCATTTCCCCCGTAAGGTCAACAACACCATGATTGGTTCATTAAGAAGAATTCTCAAAAGGATTTAAATAAATACCTCTTTTTCAGAAATGTTGTTAAATTTTCATAATATTTTGTTTTCACCTGTGATATACTTGAATTATCAGAGAGAAGGATTTTTTAGCTATATTAATTTTTAATGTAGAAAGGGGAAATATATGCTAAACGACTATACTAAGATTCCAGCACCTTTGAATTCTGACGTTGCACTCAAAATTATTCCGGGTCATTTCGCAACAAACCATTCCCATATCACAAACTATATGGAAATCGGAACAATGAAAACTCGTTGTAACGAGGCACAAGGTGTGGCTCAGCTTTTGGCTATGCACTACTCTGTTCAGACTCCAGTGGACACTATCGTCTGCGCGGATGGAATGGAAGTAGTTGGAACTTTCCTTGCGATGGAGCTCACAAAAGCAGGTGTTGCAAACTACAATCAGCACAAGACCATCTATGTCACTTCACCTGAAATGACATCTACCGGCCAAAGCATTTTCCGTGATAACATGCAATTAACCGTTCGCGATAAAAACGTTCTTATGCTGTTTGGTTCTTTAAGTACAGGAAAAACTGTTCAAAGTCTTGCCGATTGCGTTCACTATTATGGAGCAAAAATAAGCGGCGCATGTGCTATTTTCTCTGCAGTTAGACAGGTTGGAGATATTTCAATAATCAGTGTCTTCTCTGAAAATGATATTCCAAACTATCAATCATATCCTTTACATGATTGTCCTCTTTGTAAACAGGGAGTACCAATTGATGCAATTGTAAATAGTTTTGGATATTCGGAATTACGATAGTAGAGGCTTCCCCTCGGGGGGAAGCTGACTGATGAGGGGATATTAATAATACGCGACCAGCGAATTGCTGGTCGCGTTTTTCATATTACTGTTGGCTTGAACCAAACTTGATATTTCCTTTTACTGTACCATAGTCCTTGGCTGAAATCTTACCGCCAAGCTCTGTTGTAACATAATCCATTACAGCTTCATCCATTACGATGCCTGTATCAAATTGATTTGTTGCGCTGCCAAATGCATAGTAGGTATCTCCACCTGCTGCAACAAAGTTGTTTGTAACCACAGCGTATGTATCAGTAGGTGAAAATGGCTTGCCGTTCACACTTTGAATAGATACACGATTGATTGCCGCTGGTTTGTAGTAGGTTGAATCTGGATATGCTTCACCCTGAGCAAATGGAACTGAAGTGTTAACAGTAAACTCAATTCCAGATACCTGTGGGAATCCACCTACTGCCTCTGGTGTGCAATATGTGCTAGCCTCGAGAGCTTCTAGCATATCAGCACCTGTTACATACACAACTGCTACCGTATTTCCGAATGGAAGCACTGTGTTAAGATCTTTCTTTGTGACCGCACCTGCATTGATAGATGCTCTGATACCACCACCATTTGTGATAGCAACCACATGATCCTCATCAACTGTGATTGAACCCTTTTCCTTGAGAACACTCCACTTTAATGCATCGCAAATCAAATCTCCAAGGTTGGTCTCTTCTGTACGAACACCTGGCTCCTTCTTGCCATTCAAATCAACTTCTGATGTCGCAAACTGAACACCGTACTCAGTATCAATTCTATCTGTAATAGTCTTAGCTGCAGCCTCAACACCAGGATCTTTGATAACGCCATCATCAAGCTTTACAAGATATTTGCTTTCGATTGCTTTGGTTTTCTTGTCAATGATTACTAAACCAACATTTTCGTTTTTAGTTCCTGTAGACTGGACAGGTTCGAAGCTCTCTCCAGCTGACATAACTGTGTGAGAATGACCGTCAATAACTATGTCTATTCCACTTACGTGTGCTAACATATCAACACTTCTGTGTCCTTCTGCTGCAGATTCTTCATCTACACCAAGATGTGATAAGCACACTATCAAATCGCAGCCCTGTGCCTTTAACGCATCTACCTGTGCCTGCGCACTTGCATACATCTCTGCTCCCTCAAGGAACTTGATTCCTTTGATAAGGGCTGGATTA
Source organism: Pseudobutyrivibrio sp. UBA1225 (assembly GCA_002309345.1). GTDB lineage: Bacteria > Bacillota > Clostridia > Lachnospirales > Lachnospiraceae > Pseudobutyrivibrio. Next base: position 17,293 of record DBWZ01000062.1, on the reverse strand, counting down.
ACCTTGGTCTGTGTCTCTGGAGTTTCAAGTCCAAAGAATCCAACCTTCACTCCATCAGATGTCGTATATACGTAATTCGCATCTACGATAGGTTTGCCCTCTGCATCTAAAACATCTGCGCAGATTGTCTTAAAGCTTGCCCTTGAAAGATTATCCATAAGCTGTGCATAACCATAATCAAACTCGTGATTGCCTAACGTTGCAATATCGTAGCCTGCTGCATTCATCATAGTAATAGCATCAGCGCCCTTTGTTGCGCTAACATAAGGTGAACCCTGACTAAAATCGCCAACATCAACAAGAACAACCTCTGCTCCTCTGGCTCTAATTTCGTTTCGGAGTGCAGACACCTGTGCATAGCCATCAATTGCACCGTGAACATCGTTGGTGTGAATAACTACAAGCTTGCCTGATAAATCCGCTGGAACACTGGCTACTGATCTAACATCTGTCCTTACATCGTAAGCATAGGCAGTTTTAGGTACAAACGCCACAGCAAACATCACTGAAAGAGACAGTACGAAACTCAGTATCCTCTTCATCACATTTACCTTTTTCATAAAAACCTCCTTATAAAATTAAAAGGGCTTATTTGAAATAAACCCTTTTGGAATCAAAAACTATTTATTTGAACGTCTCCAGATGTGCATAGCCTCTGCCTCTTTGATAAGCTCATCTCTGAAATCAGGATGTGCTATGCTAATAATCTGCTCTGCTCTCTGCCATGCAGAAAGACCCTTGAGACAAACCTTACCGTACTCTGTAACAAGATAATGTGTGTTTGCACGAGTGTCGGTAACAATTGAACCTGTAGCAAGTGTTGGACGGATACGGCTCTGCATCTGTCCATCCTTTGTAGTATAGGTAGATGACAAGCAGATAAAGCTCTTGCCACCCTTTGAAAGGTAAGCGCCAAGTACAAAATCAAGCTGTCCGCCTGCACCAGAAATGTGCTTTGTTCCGGCAGACTCTGCGTTTACCTGACCAAATAAATCTACATCGACTGCGTTGTTAATAGAAATAAAGTTATCAAGTGCAGAAATCTGACGAATATCGTTTGTATAATCAACTGGAGCACTCATAAGCTCTGGGTTCTCATCCATGTAATCGTACATCTTCTTGGTACCAGCGCCGAACGCGTATGTCTGACGGAATCTATCGATGTTCTTCTTGGCACCAGTAATCTTGCCAGCTCTTGCAATATCAACAAAAGCATCAACGTACATCTCAGTGTGAACACCAAGGTCTTTAAGATCTGACTCGGCAATCATAGCACCAACTGTGTTTGGCATACCGCCGATACCAAGCTGTAAACAAGCACCGTTTGGAATCTCTTCTACGATGAGCTTTGCAACTGCCTTATCAACATCTGTTGGAGCTCCGCCGCCGCCCATCTCTAACAGGGCTGGGTTGTCGCCTTCAACGATGGCATCAACCTTGGAAATGTGTACGCCCTCTTCAAACCCACCAAGGCAACGTGGCATGTTTTTGTTGACCTCAACAATGATGTGCTTTGACTTTTCAACTGCAGCCATAAGATGTGATGCATTTGGGCCAAAGTTGAAATATCCATGATTGTCCATTGGTGCAACAGTAATCATAAGCACATCGTTTGGTATGATGTGATCTCTATAATATCTAGGAAGCTCAGAATATCTGATTGGTGCATAGTAAGAGCAGCCTCTAGCGATAAGCTTTCTCTCGATGCCACCCATATGCCATGAATTCCAGCAGAAGTGCTCAGCTGCATCCTCGCGCTCGAAAATAGCTGGCAGCTTCATGATGATACCACCACGAACATTAACATCTGTAAGCTCGTCTGTACGTGCAGCCAAAGCCTTATCCAACGCGTCAGGTGTGCCTGTACACCAACCGTAGTCTACCCAATCTCCGCTCTTAACTACCTTGACAGCCTCTGCCGCAGTAGTAAGTTTCTTCTTGTATTCTGCTTGAAAATCCATAATTACCTCCGCTCGTTAAAAAATTATCAATAAATATAATAGCACTTATATTATTTTCCTTCAATCAGTTTTACACAAGTGTTTTACTAGGAAAAACTCCCGCAGTGCAATGCGACAATTGTTGTTAGCAAGTATTCCTAATTAATCGACTTTTTAGTTCTGTTACTGTGCTTATAATCCGCTTGTCGGTACTGCCTCTTCCACAGGTTGTGTTTCTATTCCTTCAACTGGAACTGCACTTTCAACTGGCGGTGCTTCTGTTCCCTCGGCTGGTACTGCACCTTCTGCCGGCTGTGTTTCTAATCCGTCAGTCGGCGCTGTGTTTTCTGCAGGCTGTGCTCCTGCTGCTTCCGAAGGTTGTGTTTCAGTTTTTTTCGAAGAATCAGATTTATCTTTATTTTTTTCTTCATTCTTATCTTCTGTTTTATCTTTATCCTCAGATTTATCTTCAGTTTTTGAATCTGAATCTTTTGACGAACCAGCCTTCCCTGAAGGCTCTAATCCATCTGAACTATATGAACTTTTGGCATTCCAGAGGATCCACTCCTCGTAGCCGATGTCGTTGACAGCTTGAATCTGTTGTCTAATAGCATCTCCATCATATGTGATATGACCATCAACCCATGTGGCGGTAAAGGCCTGTAGCCAAGGTCTAACGATAGCTCCCTCGCCTTCTGGTATAGATGCAAGGGCAGTCTTTGAACCCTCTAAAGCACCATAGATTGTCTCGTATGGTTTGGCATCAGGAACGTCCAATCCAAACTCACCAGGTCCATAGTGGGATGGATAAATCATAGGACAAATAATATCTAAATTAGAAACCAATGTGACGTAATCCTGACCTACGTGATTAGCATCCTCCTGGCTTTTGATAATCGTACCAAATACATCTGCCGCAAGCGGAACATCGTACTTATGAGCCTCTTCGCTTGCCATAGTCAAAAACTCAGTGATATAGCTTTGTCTGTTGGCATCATCTGCTGCTTTGTCAGACAGAGCCTTTTCAGCATCCTTTCCTACTGGGAATCTAACGTAATCCAATTGAATCTCATCAAAGCCTAGCTCACAACAGCTATCAATAAGACTTGAAATATACTTCCAAACTTCTTCGTTGCAAGGATCTACCCACTTATTACCGCTGCCATCCGTAACAACCGTTCCATCTGGCGCAGTAAGAGCCAATTCTGGACGCTTCTCTGCCAAAATAGGATCCTTGAAACAAGGAATTCTTGCGATAACATAGATATCCTTTTTTTTGAGCTTTTTCAAAAACTTGTTGATATCTTCGATATAGGTGTAGCTAGCATCCATGTCTTTGACAGCATCATTATCCATAGGGAAGGTGATATTTCCATTATCATCCTTTACATCAAGAACGATGGCGTTGAGCTCGGTCTCGTCCACCAACTTGATAATATCATCCATCTGCTCTGTTCCAGCCACTGGAGCTGTCACATATATGCCTTTGACCTTAAGGTGTTTTTCGCGCCACTCTTCCATAGGAATTTTGACTTCTTCCACCTGTTCTTCTACAGGCTCTTGCATCTGCTCTTCATCTTTAGGAGACTTTTTTTCTGATTTCCACAAAACAAGTCCTATAATCAAGCCTGTAATTACTAGCGCCCCAGCTATGCTGAGAATTAATACTTTTTTATTCATATTGTCCCCCTTTTTCACAAGTTAATATACATTCTACCACAACCCGTCCACTATCGTCACGATAAATATAAAAAATAAATAGCTCATAGGAATTATTTTTCTATTTAAGTGCTATAATGAAACTAAGAATTTAAAAAGAAAGGATATATATGATTAATAGCTTATAATTGATCATGCAGGGTAAGACTATGGCAAAACACGAAATAGAAATTGCTGGTGCTAAGAGGCAGCTTGAGATTACCCCTTATGAGCATCACACCAAGTATCATGAGACTGATCAACAGGGAATCATTCACCCAAACAACTATTACAATTGGATGGAGGATGCCTGGATGCATCTGATGGAACAGATGGGTTTAGGCTTCAAACAAATGCTTGATATGGAGATAAGCTCTCCTGTGATATCACAGTCTATCGAATATAGAAGCGCTGTAAAATTTGATGAAACAGTTGTAGTAGATACCAAGCTGATATCATATGATGGCCATAAAATGGATATAGCATATCGTATATACGATAAAGCTACTGGCGAGGATAGAGCACTTGCAAAAAGCAGTCATTGCTTTCTCAATAAATCTGGTGTCCCTATTTCTATGCAAAGAGCATATCCAGAGCTGGACACCAAATTCTTTGAGTTTAAATAGCTTTTAAAAAGTTTGGAACTTTGGCAGCTAGTACCACGGTGCTGGCTGCTTTTATATTGTCATCGTTGTCGTCGAAAAAAATGTGTGCTTTAAACGCCTTTAAGACTGATGTCTTATCCATTCCCCCTAAGAAATGCGCCTCGTCTATTCTAACACCCCAGGCACGAAAGGTACGGATAACTCGCTCGTGGGAAGGAGCGCTGCGCGCGGTGACTATGGCCGTGCGAATTGGTGCATTACAAGCATCTGAATAGTTGCTTTGAATCTGCGATATAAGCTCTAGAAAATTGGCAAATGGTCCCCGCTTAAGTGGTACCAATGCGCAGCTTCGCTCGTGCTCGTCGAATGCCTCTAGACCGTCGCGCTGATAGATGAGCTCAGACTCGTTGTTGAATAGAACACAATCACCATCAAAGGCTATACGGATTTGAGACCAACCTGAATCTTGGCAATCAGGCGATGATAAGACTGTGGCCGCAGCTATACCTGCAGCCGTAGCTCGCGCCACGTCATCCTCGTTAGCAGATAAATATAAATCAACAGAATATGCTGATAAATAAGGCAAAATTGAGCCACCGGTTGTGAGTGCCGCGCGGGTTATATCTAAGTCGTAGGCCTTGATGGAATTGAAAATCCTGAGGGAGCTATCGGCAGAGTTTTGGCTCATGACTATAACTTGGCAAAGTGGATTGCCTTCAGAATCCTTGAGGCCAAGCAATGCCTGCACTAGCCCAAAGGCTGGGCCCTTGCCGATAATCTGCTGCTCATGTGAAACCATGTAATCTACATAGGCGCCAGCTCCCTGTTCTACAAATATAGTGTTCTCGAAATCTAAGTCGAATAAAGCGCGAGTAGAGACTCCGATTGTAAGCATATTGTTTAACATAAAAAACACCTCCATGTTCTTCCTTTGATATACAAAGTATAGAACATGAAGGTGTACTTATATGGGGACTGTTACCCCTTATTTCCGATTTCCATCAGCAAATTGATAAGCTCTATATCAGATTCCTGCACTCTCAGGTTTGTCTCAATTTTCTCGCCGCTTGGATCTGTGATAGAAAGCTCTATTACCGCACCAGGTGTCATCGCCTTGTCCCTCGCTGCATTAAAAAAAGGTATTAGCTTAGGGTGATTTGCATTAAACTTCGCTGCCGCGCCTCTAACTTTAAATAAATCTGCTGGATTAAATCCCATAAATATTTCCTCCGAAAAAGTTTTTAAAAACTTACTATTAAATCATATATCTCCTAAGCAGTTTTCGCAACTCCTCTTCCTTGATTGGTTTTGCAATATAATCCACAAAACCAAACGCCTCATACTGTTCTTTTGCACCAACCACCGCATTTGCGGTTTGCATGATAAACGGTGTGTCCTTGTTTGGATTATCCGGCAAAGCCATTATTATTTCTTTGAGCTGGATACCATCCATACCAGGCATCAAATGATCTAAAAAGATAATGTCGTACTTGTTACGTTTAATCTTTTCTAATGCCTCTGATGCGCTGATTGCAGTGTCCACCGTGATATCTGTATTGTTCAAAAGCATAGAAAATACACGTAGATTGATAGCCACATCATCTACAACAAGTATCTTTCCAAGGACATCAAACACTTCATTTCTATCAACAACTCGTCTGTCGCCATTAGGTCCCATCGAGAAGGTTCCGCAAGGCTCTACTGTTCTAATCTCCTGCGGAATCACTACCGTAAATGCGGTACCCTTTCTCGGTTCAGATTCGACCGTTATAGTGCCGCCCATCATTTCAACTAGTTGCTTGGTGATAGTAAGTCCAAGTCCTGTTCCTTCGATTCGCTGATTTTGGAATTCCCCGACTCGAGTAAAGGAATCAAACAGATATGGAATACTCTCCTCGTCGATTCCAATTCCTGTGTCACTTACAGTAATCATCAGCAACAGTCTCCCCCCACTTATTTTTCCCTGAACGGACAGTTTGATTCGGCCTTCCGGTGTATATTTAACAGCGTTAGTCAATAGATTTGTGATGATCTGGATGATTCTCTCCTTGTCCCCTCTAAGTCTAGCTGGAAGCACATCACTCATGTCCACCTCAAAGGCAAGTCTATTTGCCAGCGCCCTAGGTTTAATCAGCGAATAGCACTCCCTGATCATATCCATCAACTCATAATCTTCTATATTGATATCAAATTTTCCAGCATTAACCTTTGCTAAATCCAGCACCTCGTTAACTATAGAAAGCAAGTAGTTTCCAGCACCATTTACATCTCTAGCGTAGTCTAAGATGTTCTCCTCCTTGCTCTCCCTAAGAATCATCTTGTTCATTCCAAGAATTGCATTGATAGGTGTTCGCATCTCATGAGACATTCTAGTGAGGAATGCTGAGCTAGCATTCTGAGCCTGAACCGCAGCAAACATATCCCGCTCCATCTTTCGGATGTCCCTGAGGGCTCGAATATATGACATAAGTATCATAAATATTAATCCGATTGTCAGGATAAATGCGTCCATGGTAATTGGATGCTTATCATCATAAGCAATCATCTGACCAACACCTGCCACAAACGCCACCATAATTCCAATGAATTCTAGGATATAATCCTTTACCTTTCCTTGGATAAAATCCGGAATTACGGTAATTAGATATATCAACATCGATAGGATTATCGATAGAAAAGCGTATGGCAACATGGCGCTCAAATCGCTCTTTCTTAGTAACTGAAGAGCAATTCCTGCCAATAGAACAAATAGCTCTAGCACCTCTAGAATCATGTATGCCATTCTATATCTGCCCTCTTGCAAGCGGTCAAAGTAAAGCGCCATCGTATATGACAGCATCATCAAACTGATGTAGGTCATATAAGACATCAGTGAAATGTTAGGCACAAAAATCTGCTTGCAGTTAGACTCGGCCAAAAACCATGTGCCAGCGCAGACAACAGCCCACCCCGCAAAAGAAAGCGATAGCGTTCTGTTATAAGCCACCTTTACAATGATACCTATGATAAAGGCAATCAATCCAAGCACAATCAAAAATAGCGTTAGAATTAAAGTGTAGCGCTCGTCATTATAGATTGACAGCAGTATTCCAACCTGACTGCCGATAGAAATCTTATCGAGAACTCCAGTGTAGTTATTGTTTCCCCAGAAAACTATTTGAAGAATTTTACCCTCATCCTCTGGATAGATAGGAATAAATACATATAGCCCAGGGCTATGACTTCCAAATATTCGAGTATCCTTGGTGGAAAAAGTATATCGATGCTCACCGCCCACATAAGCATAAATATCCTGTTTGACAGAATTAAATGTAACATAGCGAGTCTTTCTGCTATCAGCATCAATGGTCTTTTCTATGACAAGCTCCTGCCCCGCAGACACCTCATACTGCCCCGGTGCCTTAATAGTTCTTTTAGTGCCATCATTGTATACTCGCACCCAGCCGTCACTATAGTCCTCAAAATAAGAATCCGTATAGGTTCGCTCGTCAGGAAGCAGCTGCTCCCCCACAAACAAGAGCACCATAATGGCTGTAAATACAAAAGCTCCAACCCCTACTATAAAATCGTAAACAAAACTACTTGTCTTCTTCATTTATTGATCCCCAATTAATTACCTTCACCCCAAAATTTAGTTTTGCATCATGCTAAATCAAACCAAATTTATTTACACATTCTAATCTACTTTAATTATATGGAATAGAATTGTCTAAAACAACAAATTACGAAAATAGTCACAATTTATTAGTAAAATATATACAAAATCAGTGTGTTCGCTTATTACGGAGGTTCACTATGGCTAGTTCTGAGCAAATTGCAAGGGAATATTATGAGAAGGGTATGAGTCTGATTCGTTCCAATAATGTGGAGCTTGGCATCGATAATCTTAACATGGCAAGATCCATCTATGAGGTTTCCGACGACCATACCTATTACATTCTCACCTTGAGAGGCATCGCTATTGCCTATGGCATCATTGGCTACGATTCCAAGATGCTGTACAAATGCTTAAATGCCCTCCACTATCTTGATAAGCATGGCATCAAGGGTGCCAAGCACTATTTCTATGCAACTATTTGCAATCGCTACATCATCCTTGGTGATTACGACAGCGCCCTAAACTATGGACGTATGGCTTTACAGGATTTGGAGGATTACGGAAAAGAATTTCCAAATGAACCTCGAGCTTATGTGGTGGCATGCCTTAATCTGACCTTTATCTATCTACATATGCACCGCTACGACGAAGCAGAAAAATTTTTAAAACAGGGCATGGAAATTTCCAAGGAAAATGATATGCATCATCTTGATTTGATTATTTCCACTTTAAATGCAAATCTACATCACAGCATCGGCGACGACCAGTACATCTACGACCATTTAGATGAGCTCGTAGGATTAATCAAAAATTCAGATATAACTATTCAGGATTATGTACAGGCTCTTAGCATTCTTATTGAGACCTTCTGTGGCATGGGCGAGTTCAATCGAGCTGAGGCTGTAGCTTTAAGTCTCGATTCCACCGCAACCATCACCAACGATCCAAAACTAAAGATTGAGGCATCGAAGCTGTTTATGACAGTTTACAAAAACTGGAATAAGGATGATAAGTACAAGCAGGCTTGCGTTCGGTACGCAGAAGACTCTATCAAGGCTGAGGATGCAGAGGCTACACAGCATCTTTTGGACATGGACACTGCCATCGCATTGTCTATTGCAGGCACTCCAGCAGAATTACTATAATTGCAATTGTGGAGGTAAACCGCTGCTAAGAGGCAGTGCTATTTGTTATGAAAAGAAAAAAAGCAGCCTTTATTATAGTCATAATTACATTAATCATATTTATAACGGCAGAGCTTACCTACAATCCTTCTATAAGGATTTTGGCTTCTGTTATCAATTTTTCTGAATCCACTCTAAAAAGTCCAGATTACTTGGCATATGGAATAGATCTAAAGGATTTGTTCCGAAATTACGCAAATGCGGATGTGGAGTATTCTGGCAGCGCCTATATTAAAAAGCTTAGTGGATTTCCTTATTCCATCAGTGGAACTATCAACGGACAGCGGTCCGCTTCCCAAAAGCAATTTTCCTGCAAATCGAATGTGGATGTGCTGGTGCTAAGTGTCGGTCAACTTGAAATATATGCCAAGGGCAACACCGTCTATCTAGTCGCCCCAATGCTTGGCGATATTGCCTATGGATTTAACACTGGGGAAGATTTATTCCCACAGGCGCCAAATCTTAGTAACGACATTAATCGCGAATGGTTTCACAACAACAAAAAAAATATCTACAACTTTGTAAGAAGCATCAAGATTGAAAAAACAGATGATATCTTTGTGGATGACGACGGCACAAAAGCCTACGAATATAGGATAACTATCCCTAAGGGTCAGGGACAATTTATATGGGATTTGTTGGGCACCGACGCTCCAGACCACGATATCAAAACCTCTTTATATTTGGATAAGTTCAATCACACAAGAAAAATTGTTTTTGACTTGTCTCACAAAACTAAAGGAGAATATGTCGCAATCTACGGCAATAATCTAGGTACCTTGGAAATCTATTCTCCTCTTCCAGAGAAGGAGGATTTTGTGGCGACCATCAAGCGCAACGGCAACAACAAATACACCAATTCCTATACCATAGCTGCAGTTTACACTACCTCTGGCGGTGATAAATATACTTTAAATAGCGGTCTACTTTTGAACTACACCGAGGATGGCGTCAAGGCTGAGGGAACAGATATCACTATCGCCAAAAACAAGACCTCCCTCGCCGAAGGCTACATGAAAGGTCGTATTCAAACAAAAGAAAATATGGGTGATGTCTTTGAAAATGCAGGCGCAGATCTATCTGGCGTGCAGGTAATAGATTGGGATACAATAAAAAATGACACCGCCTCTTTTGTAGACGATGTCATCTCTAAAGCTCGTGAAAACGTTGAACTGATTAATTAGTCTTCGCTATTTTCCATATCGTTTAAAATCTTGTATAAAAGCTTGTAAAGTTGCTCAGATTCTTTTGGGGTTAAATTAACGCATTTGCCCATTTTAGCAGGTATTGAACATGCCTGCTTTTTTAATTCTTCGCCAGCTTTGGTAAGAGTGATATTGAGGTTGCGCTCATCATCCTTGGAACGATTGCGCTTAACATAACCCTTTTGCTCAAGCTTTTTAAGTACTGGTGTAAGTGTGCCTGAATCAAGGAAAAGCTTTTGTCCAAGCTCCTTTACAGTAAGCTCCTTTTCTTCCCATACAACCATCATCGTAATGTATTGTGTATAGGTAAGGTCGATAGGATCAAGATATGGCTTGTATCTTTTGACAATTTCCTTTGAGCACGCATAAAGCGGAAAACAAAGCTGATTAGATATTTTTAAGCAATCGAATTTATCGCCCATATTTAAACTCCTTTAAATAATTAAAGATTCTTAGACACGAAATCTATCAACGCTGGCTTTGGAACGAAGCCAACATTCATGTCTACCTTTTGTCCATCCTTTAAAATTACCACTGCCGGTATGTTCATTATACCATATTCTTTTGCTAAATCAGGATTATCATCTGTATCGATGCTATAGAAATTTGCCTGACCATCTAATTCTTCAGAAACCTCCTCTAAAACAGGTGCAAGCATCTTACAAGGTCCGCACCATGTAGCATTAAAATCTAAAACTGAAACCCCTGATTTGTCCATTGAATTGAATTCATCTGTTGATATTTTCTTTACCATGATATATCTCCTTTCATTCTTATGAAGAAAAATTTGACTGTTACTTCACTGGTTAAAAATAAAGATTTATACTTGAGTTTTCTTTAACTCAGTTAAATATGAAACAGCAGAAAGTGCTGCAACATTCCCCTCTCCAGCGGCCTTGATATACTGATATGGTACACCAGTGATATCGCCGCATGCAAATAGCCCCTTGATGTTGGTTGCCATCGAGCGGTCAACGCCGATGTGATTGCCATCCATAGTAAGACCTGGCACAAGCTGAGATGGAGCAATCTGCTCTCTAAGTATAAAAATTCCATCGGCAGTATATGAATCGCCATCAGTTTCAAGAATTACCCTTCCATCTTCAAGCGCAATGGCAGATGGTTTGATGCCTGTAGTAACCTGTATGTTGCCACCGAGATTTCCCTCATAGTCATACTGAGGAAGATAGTAAACTGTATCGACGCGCTCCGCCAAAAACTCTGCTTCTGGTTCGTCCTCAGAACTGTAGGCCAAGATGATAGCTGTCTTTCCTTTATATAAAGCAGCATCACAGGTTGCGCAGTAGCTGACCCCGCGGCCGAGATTTTCCATCTCGCCAGGAAGAGGCTTCATAGCAGACATTCCAGCGGCAACGATAACTGAACTTGCTTCATAATCGTTGTTGTGACCCTGCAGAGCAAAATATTCACCCATTGCATAGACTGCGTTGATTCTATCCTCAGTAATCTCAAGCCCCATCGAATGAGCATGATCTAAAAAAGCCTTGGCCATTGCATCACCAGAAACCTCTGGGAGACCCAAATAATTCTGAACAGTGTGAGCCTTTGAAACCTTGTCAGATGAGCCCTTGTTGCCTATTAATAAAACTGTTTTATTCCGAACCTTGGCAGTGATGGCTGCTTCTAAACCGGCAGGGCCTGTGCCAATTATGGCTATGTCGTATCTTTCCATATATTGTAACCTCCAAAATCAAATAATCCGCGGAGTTTTCAATTGGCATAAAACTTGCTTTAATATCTATTACCTGTTAGGTTGATTTAATTGTACGCAATCTAATTGCATTTGTCAACACAATTTTTATTATTTTAACTGCCATCAGCGAAGCTGATTATTAATGGCAGGTCTCNNNNTTCTGTCGCCGAGACACATATTTCACACGAAGTGTGTTTTTAACCTTATAGGATTAGAGTGTCAAAAGATCAGTAACCTTTTGACACCCTAATCCTATAAGGTTAAAAAACCCTTAAGCAGATTTTAATCCACTTAAGGGTTATCATTTTATAATGTTATACGGCTACTGGAATAGCTTGTCTACTAAGTTTGCCTGATTATCCATCTGATTCTTGAATGCCATATTTTGAGCTGCTCCCACAATTCCACTAGATTTCATTCTGGTGATTGAATCGTTCATCTCGGCATCAATCTTGCGACTGTAAGCTGCATCGAGATTTTCAGCTGTGTTGTTGTTAGCTGCATAAGCAGACTCTAAACCATTAGCCGTCGCACCAATCTGGCTACGCATAGAATTGATACCTGAATATGCGCTATCCAAAGCATCAAGAGAAATCTTGTTAGGATCTCCTGATACATCAAAGTTTTCAAGGCCAGCGATTACTGATTTGGCATCTGCCTCTTTGATTGTGGAACTAGCTGTGCCAGTAAAGATATTGATATCGCCTGCAGAACCATCTAAAAGATTCTTTTCATTATATTTTGCCTGATTGATTGTCTGCTTGATTGTTTCAACAGACTGTCTATTTGCTTCTTGAAGAATTGCCCTATCGCTTTCAGAATAAAGACCATTCATAGCACGAATGGAATTCTGCTGAATGTCACCAAGCGAATCAGTAACATTGGCAAGGGCTGAATCCGCAATCTTTGTAGCATCTATACCATAAGAAATATTGTTGCTGCCTGTCTTGAGGCTGTTGGATTGCTTCATGATTTGCTGTGAAATTGCAAGTGCCACCGCATCATCAGCAGCTGTATTAACCTTTTTGCCTGAAGCCACTTCGCGACTAGCCTTGTTGTGACGAGCTTCAGTAGCCTTCATGTGATTAATACTATTTTGATAATTTGAAGTGTTTAAATTAGATTGAATCATCATAATAACTCTCCTCAATCTGAAAACGTTATAAATTCAAGCGACACCTTTTCTAGCAATTTAATTATAACACCCAAATCCTAAAAAGTCATGTGAAAAAATTTTGAGATACTACTCACACGTGTAGACATATCGCATATCGGCGTATTTAGTTATTTTGTCCGCAAATCCTGCTTTCTTATAGATGCTATAGCCATCGTCGGTAGCAAACAAATCGATTCGACTGAGACCTTTTGCTTTGCCGTAATCTATAAGCTGATCTATCAGCTTGGAGCAGATTCCCTGTCCTCTATAACCAGGCTCAGTATATACGCTAAAAACCTCTCCCACTAATCCAGTTATAGCAACTGGACTTGCCGGAATCTCAGCAATATGCAAATAAGCCTGAGAAACTATCCTTTCACCATCCCTAGCTATAAATGCAATTAGCTCTTCACCAAGTCTTCTAGAAAAATAATCCTGTAGCTTAGCCTCTATGGATGTTGCCTCCTGGCTTGATAGCTCACCAAAATCTTCATATAGATAAGCCATCCTAAGTCTGATTAGTTCCTTGATATCTTCCTTTGTAGCTTGTTCATATTGTACTGCCATATATCCCCCTAAAATATCATTAACACTCGAAAAGTGTTTTTATATCTAATAAGCAATCTAGTCTTCTAAAGAGTATTGCACTTAGTTCCTCATCCGGCTCTGTCAAATCCGGAATCATCACCACATTGCACCCTGCTCCGTAAGCACTGCGGCATCCATTTGGTGAATCTTCAACTGCGACAGTATTGTTTGGAGCTAAGTTAAGACTCTTACATGCATAGGCGTAGATATCCGGCGCCGGTTTGCCTCTTTCAACCATATCAGCACATACGATAGCATCAAAGTACTCAAACAGACCTATCTTTTTCAAATAGCGCTCCGCCCTATCCTTTGGGTTGGCGGTTACTAGCGCCGTAAAGATTTGATTGTCCCTAAGCCATTTCAATATTTCAATTGCACCAGGTTTAAGCGGAATACCATTTTCTAATATGTATTTTTCAGTAAGCTCCTTGCGATATTCTCTCACAGCCCAATAATCAAAATCCGCTCCATACCATTCAGCAAACTTTTCAAGGGCAAATGGACGCCCTAGCGACCTAAGCTCTAGCGGCTTTTCTGGGGTCATCTCATATCCAAAATGTGCCAAGGCCTCCGGCCATGCAACCTGATAAAACTTTTCTGTATCCGTAAGGGTGCCATCCAAATCAAATAACACTGCCTTAATGTCTTCTGCCATTAATTATCCCTTCCATAACTAAAATACACTACAAAAACTTTATCATTGCACTCTGGCTATTTCAAGCACGATTGACAAACTAATTAAAACCAATTAAAATAATATAAACTAATTAAAACTAATTAAAATATTGCGAACTAATTAAAACTAATTAAAATACAGCCATGAGGTAAAAAATATGAACAATCCATTTAGTCTTACTTTCGGTGTCGAACCAAATAAAATCATCTCAAGAGAAAAAGATATTGACAATATGGTATCTAATTTCACTAATCCAAAACCAAGCACTGCTGTTTATCTGATTACAGGAGTTCGTGGTTCTGGAAAGACTGTCACAATGACCGCTCTCTTAGATAGAATGCGTCAGCAGGAAGATTATATTGTTGTTACTCTAAATCCAACCACTCCTTTACTTCCTGCTTTGGCTGCAAATCTATATGAAAATCCTATACTTAAATCAGCCTTCATTAAAGCAAAGATTTCTTTAAACCTTATCGCAAGTATTTCGGTTGAAACAAACGGGCCTTCACAAAACGTTGAGGTGCAACTGAAAAAAATGCTTGCAATAATAAAGAAAATGAACAAGCGTGTTATTGTAGCTATAGATGAAGCTACCAACGATACCAATTTTAGAATATTCACTAGTGCATACCAAATGTTTCTAATTGAAAAACTACCTATATATTTGGTAATGACTGGTCTATACAAAAACATTAATGCTCTACAAAACGAAAAAAATCTCACATTTTTATATCGCGCACCCAAATATCAACTCGAGCCATTAAATACTCTGCAAATGGCTCATTACTTTGAGGATGTTTTGGAAATAAGTGCTGAAGAAGCTACTGAAATGGCCAAGTTTACTCGCGGCTACTCTTATGCTTTTCAAGTTATTGGATATCTAAAATTTGAAAACAAAGATATGCCATTAGATAAATTATCAAGAATGTTCGATGAATACATGGAAGAATACTCTTACGAAAAAATATGGTCTGAACTATCAAATAAAGATAGAGAAATAGTAAGTCTTCTTGTTTCTTCTGAAACAGGTTCGCTTCGTGTGAAAGATATAAAAGAAAGAGCACATTTAACTGATCAGTCATTCCCAACATATAAAAGAAGACTCACTGGAAGCGGTGTTATAGCTGTAAATACTTATGGTTACTGCGAATTATCTCTTCCTCGTTTTAAAGAAATAGCTATTAATTGGATATAAAAATCCAAAAGAATGCTCCCCAAAAGGGAGCATTCTAAAAATAAAACAAACCGCTATTTATATTCTCCAAAATCGTCATCATTAAGCGTATCATATTCTTCTAAGTCATCTTTCTTTCCGCGTATTAGATGAACTCCAAGAACTATAAACAGTATGAACAATATGAATTCAGGAATCGCTCTTACAGTAGAATAGAAACCAACCCAATATTCATCCGGAATAAGGCGTGCCAGACATTGTACCACCGTGCCCCAAATCATTGAAACACCAGCAACTATAATGATTGCTCCGATGATTTTCTTTAGCTTTTTGGTCATTACTATCTTTCTACCATCAGTAAACTCTTCGTAAAAATATCGATCCTCTATTTGTCCAAGTTCTTCTTCTGAAAGGTGTGCCATGTTTCTTGCATGGAAAAATGCAAAGAACCAAACTATCAAAAATGCAGTCATTAATATCGAAACTCTTGCAATAAGGAAAAATATTGCTGCTGTACACATTATGCTAAGTCCGTTTTTCATAAATCCCATGTACATCTCGGCTGCTCCAGGGATAAATGAAAGGAAAAATTCTATCGTTTTATTCTTTCTTCTAGGTCTCATGATTAATCCTCCTCAGTAATCATTTATTAAACTCTATTTTCTTAAAATCTATTTTCTTAAAGCCGTACCATTTTGATACAAAATCTGTCTTGTCTGGCGTTTTTTGCTTAGCAATCACTTCATCCTTTGTTGGCACTACATAATTAGCTAAAATGGATTCTTTTGTTGGTACTTCTGATTGTCGTAATAAATGGCTCATCATTGGCATAAGAGCATGTAACGCTACTACCAATACAAAAGAAGCCGCCAATCCTGAAACCATCTGCCACTTAAAGCGATTATACTCTTTTTTCTTTCTGTCACGCGTATTGATGGCTCGTATATCTGTTATCGGAGCACCGCCTACCTGAGATAAAACCTTGTCCATCAATTCTGGAGGGGCCTGAACCAAATCAGATTCGCATTCACGTATCAAATTTTCTAGTTCTTCATCGTCCAAATACTCTAAACTCATACTAGCAGGTCCTCCTTTCTAATTGATGATTTTAACATATTTCGGGCTCGATATATCTGAGTTTGAATGGTTTTTATACTTTTCCCATAAGAATCTGATATTTCTCTTGCCGTATGGCCACGTAAATAATGCTCTATAGCAATCACTCTATATGGCTCTGGTAATTCATTGCATTTTTTTTCTAGGTCATTTAGTACTTCTGTATTTAAATATTCCTGAAGTGGCTCGTTACTGTCTTGCGCTGGCTGTTCTGGAAAATTTTCCTCTTCCACAGGGCTACACCTGCGCTCTGCAGCCTTTAGATAATCGATACACTTATTACTAGCAATTCGACTGATCCAAGCCTTTTCATTGTTACCATCAAAGCTATGCAGCTTTTCGAATGCCGCTAAAAAAGTATCCTGCGAAATATCCTCCGCCACAAAATAGTCACCAGTGAGCTTTAGGCAAATGGAAAAAATCAGGTTTTGGTATTTGGTAACTAGCTCAATTATTTTATTATTCGGATCGATTTTTTCCACCTCCCTTCCGCTTTCATTAAATATAACGAATCAAATAATCAAATGTCTTCAAAATTCTTAATATTTTTTTAACTAATATTATAGCGTGTTTTTCAAGGGAATTACAGAGTACCATCCTATTGGCGCAAGAAATAAGAAAGAGTTTTGCTACGCAAAA
>DBWZ01000078.1 GCA_002309345.1 Pseudobutyrivibrio sp. UBA1225 | reverse complement strand
GCCATTGGTGCCAAAATCAAATTGTTCTCTAAAGTTACGTTTCCGATTTTAAGTTTTTCTATCATTTTAATTAATTATAATACTCTTTCCCCGATTTTATCTTTTTTGTTTATCATAGATAAACTTCATTCCATAAAGTGTTAGATTTGGATTATAGATATCAATACACTGTGTCTCGCTTGAGATAAGTCCGCCAAGACCACCTGTTGCTACAACCTTGACATTGTCAAAACCTGATTCTTCTATCATGTGCTTAACAATGTATTCTGTCTGACCTATTTGTCCAAAAACAAGACCTGCTTGCATAGAAGAAATTGTCTCCTTGGCAAGGATTGTATCTGGCCTTTTGATTTCAATTTCTGGAAGCTTGGCCGCGTCTTCCCACAATGCCTTTGCACTGATTCGGATGCCAGGAGCAGTAACACCTGCCAAGAACGCACCAGTCTCATCTACCAAATCGTATGTGGTCGCTGTTCCATAATCAAGCACGAGAACTGGTCCGCCGTATAGCTCATATGCGCCTGCTGCATCTACGATTCTGTCGGCACCAATCTGCTTTGGATTTTCAGTGGCGATGCGGATGCCTGTTTTGATACCAGCCTCTACTATGACAGGCTGAATGTCAAAGTACTTGATGATAGAGCTTGTGAGTGAGTGCATAATATTAGGCACAACTGATGCGATGATAACATCATATATCTGGTTAGCATCTAGGTCGTTTGAACGCAAAATGTCTTTTATTATGATACCGAATTCATCGGATGTACGATTTATCTTGGTGGTAACTCTAAAGTTGCCTCTGAGTTCGTCACCATCAAAAACACCCATTGTGATGTTTGTATTTCCAACGTCGATTGTAAGTAACATTTGGTAATGCTCCTTTCGATACTGTAAGAATTTTTCATGCTAAGCATGATTGCTTAAAAGATTTAGAGAGCTTGCTCTCCAAGGAATACCACCTTGTAATATGTCTCAAGAGCTTCGAATAATTCTTGGCGCTCTCTTTGCATTCTTTTGACCTCCAGGGCGGAGCCGATTTCGTCGTACAAAATGTCGTCTTCGTTGTGGTCCACAAGAATTCTTAAGGAGCCGTCTTCATCAAAAACCATTTGGATGGTGCCGCTAACTTCTTCGGTATAAAGAACGCACATAACCTTGAGTTCGTCCTTAACCAGCGGAGGAAGTCCTTCGAATTCTGGATTTAGGTAGAATTTTTTGGTGTAACAGCTTGCGCCGCATAAAACTATTTCTTCTTGCATTTAGTACCTTTCTATTGTCCTTCATCCTCCAGTCGCTCCCCTATAGAAAGACTATGAATATCCGTAGATACCTCTAACGGAAACTTCTCCGGTGCGGATGATTTGCTCTTGCCCGTCAACCTCTACGATGAGCTCACCTTGGATGGTGATTCCTTTGGCGATGGCCTCGTAAGAGTTTTCTTGAGCCTCTATTCTAACAGCTTTGCCAATGTTGGCTAGATGTCTTTCGTATTCTTCTTTGAGAGCAGATAAATCTGCAGTCCTCACGAAAATATTATAATACTCTTTGAAGTATTCCCAAATAGCTTTTGTGATTTCTTTGCGGCTAGAATGGGCTTTGGATTGTATTTTTTCTAGTTCAATATCAACCGAGGTTGCCTTGAAGGCAATCTCTTCTGGAAAATCCCTGTTGTGAACGTTAACTCCTATTCCACAAACTACATACCAAACTCTGCCGTCACGCATTTCCATCTCGGTAAGAATACCGCAGATTTTTTTGCCATCTATGACTATGTCGTTTGGCCATTTTATCTCGGACTGTATGCCGCAGACAACTTCTAGTGCTTTTCTAACAGCCATAGCTCCGATGACGGTTATAGTAGGCACTGATTCAATAGGGATGTCTGTTGGTCTTAGCAAAATAGATGTGGCAATAGTATCTCGCTTCGGTGTCTCCCACTTGCGCCCTATTCTGCCCTTTCCTGCAGTCTGAGTATCCGCAGAAATTACAAGACCCTGCTCGCGGTCTTCACGAGCAAGGGCTTTAATTCGTTCGTTTGTTGAATCTACTGATTCTAAAAATTCATAAGTTATTTTGTCTAGCATTAGCCTAATGTTGCGTACATAACAGCCTTGATAGAATGCATTCTGTTTTCTGCCTCGTCAAAGACTATTGAACGCTCACCTTCAAAGATTTCATCAGTAACTTCCATACAATCAATCCCAAACTTGTCGTAGATTTCTTGACCGATTGTTGTTTTTAAATCATGGAATGCAGGGAGACAATGCATGAATTTTGCATTCGCCTTTGCGTAAGAAAACGCCTTTGCATTAACCTGATATGGGGATAAATCTGCGATACGCTCTGACCATACCTCGTCAGGCTCACCCATAGAAACCCATACATCTGTATAAATAACATCTGCATCCTTGCAGCCAGCTTCAACATCCTCTGTGAGAGTGATTGATGCGCCTGTTTGCTTTGCAATTTCTTCGCACTGCTTTACAAGAGCTGCCTCTGGGAAATACTTTTTGTTGGTGCATGCAACAAAATCCATTCCTAGCTTTGCGCATGTGACCATGAGAGAATTGCCCATATTGTATCTAGCATCTCCCATATATACGAACTTGAGTCCTTCAAGCTTGCCAAAGTGCTCTTTGATTGTCATCATGTCGGCAATCATCTGTGTAGGATGTGATTCGTTTGTGAGACCATTCCACACAGGAACACCTGCATACTTTGCGAGATTCTCAACCTTTGTCTGTTCAAAACCACGATACTCGATACCATCGTACATTCTTCCAAGAACACGCGCTGTATCTGCTATTGATTCCTTCTTGCCAATCTGAGAACCTGATGGGTCGAGATATGTAACGTTGGCACCCATATCGTATGCTGCCACTTCAAAAGAACATCTGGTACGTGTAGAAGTCTTCTCAAAAATAAGAGCTATATTTTTGCCTTCTAAATAACTTTTCTGAGATTTACCCTGTTTCTTTTCAGCCTTTAATTTAAGGGCTAAGTCTACAAGACCATTGATTTCTTCAGGTGAAAAATCCAACATCTTTAAAAAGTGTTTGCCTTTTAAATTCATAACGTACCTCCAAGTGTTTAGTCATGTTTGTTACTATTCACAGTTGACTAATTCTACATTAATAATGGAAGTCTTTCAGACTTCTTTCTCGATGCTAACGCATCTAACATTATTCATGTAGAATCAGTCACTGATTCCAGTCTATAAATATTAAGTAACAACTCTCTTACAAGCAAGCTTGACAAGAGTTTGTTACTTAATATTTATAACTGTGAATAGTAACATGTAACGCCATAATACAACAATAGGGCTCTTGGGTAAAGTCCCAAGAGCCCTAATTTCTTTTAATTTATACTTAGCATTACTATTCTACAAAATAGTTTAGTAGAATACCTGGTTGCCAATAATCAAACCTTCTCTGCTTCCTGCGCGTCTGAAGTGGGTTAAACCACCAGTTGGATCTGCGCCTGACAAAGCATCCTGTGCTGCTTGATAGCAAGATGCCTTTGGTCCCTTTGCTATGACAGCAGACATACGAGATGTTGCAAACTGTCCTCTTGCAAATACAACGTCACTAATTGAACTTGGAAATGCACCGCTGTGAACTCTGTTCATGATAACAGCACCAACGGCAACCTGTCCCTCATATGGCTCATTACCAGATTCAATCTGGATAATTGCAGCCATAACTGTAAGCTCATCAGCTGAAGCGATAACAGCCTGATCCTGTGCAGCTGCTGCAGCCGCCTCTTCCTTCGCCTTGGCTGCCGCTTCTTCTGCTGCTGCCTTAGCTGCTGCTTCCTCTTCAAAAGTAATGGCCTCACCTGTTACCATATCTACTTGAACATAATCTGCCTTTACGTAGCCAGACTTGCCCTCTGTAGTAACAGCAACCCAACCATCAACTTCCTCAGCATCCTTGTTGACTGTGAGCTTGGCGCCCTTAGGAACAACCTTGAGAATCTTGGCATCCTCTGAAGCCTCGCTACGGACACGAAGTCCTCCAACACCTGCTGAAGCATAAGTATTACATACATCCATTGCAAGGATGTAAGCTTCTTTTCCAGTAACACAATATTCTGCTGATACGTATCCATGTGCATTACCTGACTGGATTTCGTACCAACCATCAAAAGGTTCAACGAGTGTGGCTATATCACCTGCACGAAGCTTTCCGATTGATTCAGAATTCTCGTCTGGCTCAGCGTGGATGTAAAGAAACTCATTTACATCTGCCAAAACCTTGTCGTTCCACTCGTCGTATTGATCATCTTCGTTTGGCTCCACTTGATCAGTAGTAGCCGCAACCACTGTAACATCTGCTGATGCATAAATTAAGTCCGATCCCCCAACGTTAACAGTAATATCCGCAACTGCTGATGTAACACCCGCTGTAGCGACTGAATCACCTTTAACTTCTGCGGCAGCCTTTTTGTCCTCTGCTGGTGCAGTTATGTATGCTCCAACGATTAGACAAGACAATGCTAGCGTTAGAGTTGCCCCCTGTACTGTGCGCTTATTAAGAATCTTCTTATTAGCGGACAAGCCAGAAAGATTTTCCCTATATTTACTCATAAGCCTCCGTTGTTTTTTACAAAATGTATCTATTTATTACAACTTTGTTACAATCGCTAATATATCACCTTTAAAATTTTTTGTCAAATTTACATGATTTCATTGATAGCGTCCCAAAGCTCTTGATACTTGACAGGCTTTTGAATACACTGCTTTGCTCCCATGAGCTTGAACTTAAGTAATTCTGTCCTAGGACGGCCAGAGCAAACAATGATTCTAGCATTTTTGTCCGTGCCAAGAATCTTTTCGATAAGCCACTCTCCGCCGATGCCGCCTTTCATCAAGATATCGGTAATTACAACATCTGGATGGAACTCCTGATACATTGTGTAGGCATCATAGCAATCTTCAGCCTCTATGATTTCTACATCGTCATAGCCAGATAACAATCTCTCAAGTGTTTTCCTAGCAAATATCTCGTCGTCTACAATTAATATTTTCATTATTCTGTCCTTTTCTCCCTTTAGGGTATCTCTTATATGATAATTTAATTCTATCACGTATTGCCTATTAATACACCATCTATTTGACTTTTATTTGAGTATTGTTATCATTATTACTAAAGCAAAAATACATATCATTCAAGAGGTTTCTTATGAAAAAAATAGTTATGACTGGCGGTGGCACTGCTGGTCATGTTACACCAAATTTAGCTCTTGTTCCTTATCTTAAGGAGGCAGGCTACGAAATCTTTTATATCGGTTCCTATACCGGTATCGAAAAAAGGCTTGTGGAGAATGCAGGTATTCCGTACTACGGTATATCTTCCGGTAAGCTTAGACGTTACCACGATTGGAAAAACTTCACGGATCCTTTCAGAGTAATCAAGGGATTTTCTGAAGCAAATCAGCTTTTAAAGCATATTGCTCCTGATGTGGTTTTCTCTAAAGGAGGCTTCGTTTCAGTTCCTGTTGTTATGGCTGCCGCCAGACAACGTATCCCTTCTATTATTCATGAATCGGATATGACACCAGGTCTTGCCAACAAGCTTGCTATTCCATTTGCATCCAAGGTATGCTGCAATTTCCCAGAGACCCTGAAATATCTACCTAACGGTAAAGCTATCAACACTGGCTCACCTATCAGAAAGGAATTGTTCACCGGCTCCAAGGAGGCAGGGCTTGAGTTTTGTGGTTTCGATGAAACGAAACCTGTAATCCTTATCATGGGCGGTAGCATCGGCTCTAAGTTTATTAATGAAGCGGTTTGGTCTTCTTTGGACACGCTCTTAGCAAAGTTCCAAATTGTTCACTTGGTTGGAAAGGGAAATATCAACAAAGCTTATTCAGATAAAGCCGGTTATAAACAATTCGAGTTTATTAATGAACAACTCAATGATGTGTTCGCTATGACTGACCTTATGATAAGTCGTGCAGGTGCCAATTCAATTAGCGAGATTTTGGCTCTTAATATTCCAAATATTTTGATTCCACTTTCTGCTGCTGCAAGTCGTGGAGATCAGATTTTGAATGCAGCAAGCTATGAAAAACAGGGATTTTCAACTGTACTTCAGGAGGAAGAGCTCACTAGCGAGCTTTTAATAGATACCATAAATAAGGTTTACAAAGATAGAGACAATATTGTGGATCGGATGAAAGAATCCAAGGTTGTGGATGCTAATCACACTATAATTGAGCTAATAAAAGAACTCAGGGATTAAACCCTGAGTTTTTTAACTACTTCCGCTGTTTCTGCATCACTAAAGCTCTGATGGCTCCAGCCACAGATTGTTTTGTCTGGATCATCCTCGTATCTAGGGATAACGTGGATGTGGAAATGATGAACTGTCTGTCCTGCTGCTTCGCCATTATTTTGAACTATGTTGATTCCAACGCAACCGAGCTTTTCAATCATTCTCTTGGCAATTTTCTTTGCTACAGGTAAAGCCTTGGCTGCCACTGCATCATCCATCTCCAATAGATTAGCAAAATGCTCTTTTGGTAAAACAAGTGCGTGACCCTTAGTTGCTGGATCTGCATCTAAAATCACCTTGAAATCATCATCTTCATAGATGCTATTTGTAGGGATTTCTCCATTTGCTAGCTTACAAAAAATGCATTTCTCGTCCTTCATGTTCAAGCCTCCTAATTTGAAAATGTAAAAATGTCATCTAACATTCTAAGTGTTCTAAAATTGCCCTTGGCCGTCATATCTCCAACAGAGAACGCTCGTTGGAAGGTTTCGCGACCAGCAACAATGTTGTCCATTATATTTGAAGAAAGCTTCATATAGACATCTATACCTTCTTCTTTACCATAGTGGCCGTCAATCTTTTCACCGTTGATATGAATAAATAAAGGCTGATTCTTACCCTCTATCATAAATAGATATTTGGCATTGAATTCTGGGTTGCCCTTAAAATGAATCTTTAAATCGTTGATGTATTCGTTGGAGCTATCCTCTTGCTTTTGCCCCATCATATCTCGGAAAATATTTGTCAAATCTGCGATGTCAGCCTTTTGTGTCTGGACATATTCGTCGTCAGATACAAACTTGGAAAGCTGCTCAGATTCCTGAGGAGATAATTCCATCTGCTGAGTCCTTAAAATGCTTCGAGTAACAGCCTGATTGCTGGTAGGCAAGCCCTTGGTATGCTGTGAAATTGTACGGTAAAGTGTCTCTACCTTTTTCTCGATAATGTGGGCATACTCAACGTTTTCCCTGAATTCACGCAAGTCCTCAACGTATCCGCAGAAGCCAGAGCATGGCAGGCCTCCAAGAATTTCCCATGCATTTTCGAGAGTGACCATTGCCTCTCGTTCACCGTAGGTTGTAGACATTACAACTGGCTGCATATATGTAGTGGCAAGCGCATTCTTGTCTGCATACAGCCAACAAGCATCGAGGAACTGATTCATGTATCCGCCGATACCCAACCACTCCACTGTGGTTGCAAGGATGATTCCGTCTGCATCCTTAAGTGTCTGTGGAAGCATAGAAATAGCATTCTTGTGCTCGTAGATGTTGTAAAGATTAACCTCAACCTGGAGCTCGATAAGAACCTGCTCCATCTTGTTGATTACATATAATGTAGGATCTTCTAAAAGACCTCTACCGCCATAGTATATATTTACCTTCATTATTGACCCTCTTTTTTATCATCGTTATTTAAAGTATAGGGTTTTTCTTCTGTAAAATCAACGGAACGATTTCTTTTGATGATTGTTGGAATGCCATAGGTGAGCATGGTTAAAATCGCACCGGTAATAATGCCTCCCAAGTGACCAATATTATCCGTTCCAGCCGTTGCAAATCCAAAATATAAGGTAAGAAGCGCCATGAAAAGCATACGCCTTGTACTGATTCCAGCATATCTGCCCTTGTGCACCAAGATAACAATTAGCATGCCGCCGATGACACCAAATATTGCACCTGATGCCCCAGCAACTATATCGTTTTGACCATACAAGCACATGCTGAAAAATGACAAAAAGGAGCCAGCTAAGCCTGACCCCATATAAATACCTAAACAACGCGTAGGTCCCACCGCTCTTTCATATATCTGTCCCATGAAAAATAGCAGCAGCATATTATTAACAAGGTGTTCTATTCCAAAATGCATAAATGTGGCAGTGAAAAGTCGATACCACTGCCCGTACTTTAAAATTAAGGATGGATTCATCGCTCCATTATTTAACATGAAAAATGGATTCAATGTGTTTCCCATTATTTCCAACACAACAAAAACAATAATATTTATTGCCACCAGAATAAAAGTGATTGGTGTTTCTTTAGGCTTAAAATAATTGGTTTCCAAACTTTGTCCCCTCTAGATAATGTCCTTACCGTTCTCCTTGATAACTTCTGCTATCAATTCCCTCTCATCCATGTGGTGTTTGACACCCTTTATCTCTTGATAGTCCTCGTGACCCTTGCCTGCAAGAACTATAATGTCCCCCTTCTTTGCCCCGGTGAGACAATAACGGATTGCTTCCTTTCGGTCTGGGACGGTGACATATTCGCCGTCTGCTTTTTTAACTCCAACAAGAATATCGTTGATGATGTCCATTGGCTCCTCATCGCGAGGATTGTCCGATGTGACAACTGTTAAATCAGCAAGCTTAGATGAAACCTCCCCCATCTCAAATCGTCTTGATTTCGAACGGTTACCTCCACAACCGAACATGCAAACCAATCGACCTGGCTCGTAAGCCTTAAGGGTTGTAAGCAAGCTTTCAAGCGCCATTGCGTTATGAGCGTAATCAATCATCACTGTAAAGTTCTTTGAAACTGGAATAAGCTCGATGCGTCCCTTGACGTGTACGTTCATCAGAGCTTCCTTAATCTTGTCCTCAGAAACCTTAAACTGCTTGCAGATTGCAACTGCGGTAAGTGAATTATATACAGAGAATGTACCTGGAACATTTACCTCTACTGTCATATCTTCTCTGCCAGTGATGTGGTATTTAACTCCAAGCGCTCCGTTTTCATTTAGGAGTTCAACGTTTTCAGCGATTAAGTCGTTGTTCTTACCATATCCATATTTAACAACCTCGCAGGTGTGACCCTTGAGGATTCCCTCGATGTGCTCGCTATCTCCGTTGAAAATTCCAAGCTTACACTGCTGGAAGAGAAGACTCTTGCAGTGCATATAGTCTGCAAAATCCTTGTGCTCGTTTTCACCGATGTGGTCTGGCTCAAGATTGGTAAATACACCGATATCAAAGGTAAATCCAGAGACGCGATGAAGCATGAGTGCCTGAGAACTAACCTCCATTACCACAGCATCAAGTCCCGCATCAACCATCTGCTTGAATAGCTCTTGAACGCGGTAGGATTCTGGAGTTGTATTAACTGCGGGGATGCGCTCATCTCCTACGATTGACTCGATTGTTCCGATAAGACCCGTCTTGATGCCAGCGCTGTCTAAGATAGATTTTACCATGTAGGTTGTGGTTGTCTTGCCCTTTGTGCCGGTGATGCCGATTGTCTTAAGCTTCCCAGCCGGATGTCCAAAATATGCAGCCGAAGTAAAAGCAAGGGCCTGACGACTGTTTTTAACCTTGATATATGTGATGCCATCAACTGGCTCTACGTCCTTTTCAATGATGATTGCTGTTGCACCTTTGTCGATTACGTCTGGGATGAAATCGTGAGCATCACGAACAGTTCCTGAGATGCAGACGAAAAGAGAACCCTTTTCAACTTTTCTAGAATCGTAAACCAGAGTAGAAATATCCTTGTCCAAGGATCCTGAGTGCAAATCGTATTCTAAACCTTCTAGTAAATCTGTTAATTTCATTTTAAGCTCCTACATGTTATATTATTTCCCCTGTGAAAACCTCCACAGCTGGTCCTGTCATGAATATGTGGTTGGTTGCGCGGTCGTATTCGATTGTGAGGTCGCCTCCACGAAGGTGAACCAACACCTTGTCATCGGTTTTTCCATTTAGAATGCAAGCCATTACGCTAGCGCAGGTGCCTGTGCCGCAAGCCCAGGTTTCAGCAGAGCCTCGCTCCCATACGCGCATGTTTGCCTCGGACCTAGAGATAATCTGAACAAACTCGGTGTTGGTGCGCTTTGGAAATCTCTCGTGATTTTCAAACAAAGGACCGTATTTTTCTAATTCAAAATTTGCTGTGTCATCTACGAAGACTACCGCGTGAGGATTGCCCATAGAAACACAGGTCATATTCCAAGTCTTGCCGCCCACTTCGATTGGAGCGTCGATAACCTTATCGCCTTCAGCAACAACTGGAATCAAGGATGGCTCCAAAATTGGCTCTCCCATATCCACTCGAACCTGTGCCACCTTGCCGTCTTCCACAAAAAGTGTAAGATACTTTATCCCTGCACCTGTTTCAACAGAAATCTCTGTTTTGATGGTGAGGTTGTGGTCGTAAACATACTTTGCCACGCAGCGGATTCCGTTGCCACACATCTCGCCCTCCGAACCGTCGGCATTGTACATTCTCATTCTAAAATCTGCTTTGTCGGATGGGCCAATTGTAATCAGACCATCTGAACCTATACCAAAATGTCTATCGCTAATCTTGATTGAAACTGCTGCAGGATCGTCAATTGTTTCCTCGAAAAGATTTACGTAAACATAATCGTTTCCACAGCCATGCATCTTTGTAAATTTCATATTTGTTTCAAACTTATCCTTTCCGTATGTATAATGAATCTTCTAAATATAGTAGCCATAGTTTCTTTTTGAATCCATTTGATTATACCATACTCAGATTTTCTTGGCGCAGCAAAAAAAGACCTATGGCACCAGCCCTCGTAAGAAAGCTGAGTCACAGGCCTCTTTATCATTTTAATGTATCTTTTTGAGATGTTAGCAAATGTCGTCTTTTAATGCATCTATGATATTATCATTTTTAACCTTTGCTGTGCTTAGCAGCATGCTGATTGAGACAACTGCAAAAACAGCTACTATTACTATTGAGTACAACTTCCAATTCACTACAAATGGCATAGCCATTCCACTTAATGCTAAATTAATTAGATATGTAATCAAAAGTGATAATGGAAGTCCCATTCCTAGAGACTTTAATCCATAGAGGATTGTCTCCAAAGAAAGCAGCTTTTTAAAGCCTTTTTCTGTCATGCCGACAGATCTTAGCATAGCAAATTCCTTACGTCGTAATATCACTCCAGTTGATATCGTATTTACGATATTCGCAATTACGATAAGTATCAGCAGAACTGTAAATCCATAAACAGCAGTTTTGAGTGCAATCGAAATTGTATTCATCTGCTTAATAATTTTTGCTTCGTCAAAACAGCTATATGCCTTGTACTCGCCATTTTCTAGCATATCAGAAATAGTTGCTACCATTTTTTGTGAGTTCTTACATTCAATGGCATATGTGTAAACTAGTTCGTCTGGATTGACAATCTTGCTCATTCTATCAAAATACATTGATGATGGTACAATGACGTTTATTGTTTGATTTGCGCAAAGATTACATGCCTGTTTGCTTGCATCATAATCAACTAATCCAACAATATTAACCGCTGGAGGATTGTTTTCAGGATCATCGTAGTAAAGCTTTTGTCCTATAATTTTGTCGTTAAACAATCCTGTCATTCTTTCATCATGGTAATAATTATTTAAAACAACTCCGTTTAACTGATCTCCATAAAAATCTTCTGTTGAAAGATTGTTTGATTTAATTAAATCATTAAACATGTCATCCTCGAAAACCATGAGGCATATTTTGGTGATTTTTCCGTCTAGCGCCTTGTAGTTCTCTTGGAAAAAGTCTGGATTTAGGATATCCCTGTTAGGAGATACCCAATCATCATCCCAAGATGGTTTTTCAAAATTATAGAAAATCATCTCGAAGTGAAATACTCTATCAACACCTTCGGTCTCCTCAAGTGCTTCCTTTAATCTATCTTTATCGCTATAGGCTGCACAAGTAGATACTTGATAACCTATATTTACATCGTAAATATTTGATTTTTCAAAGATTGTATCGAAGTAGTCTACGGTTAAGAATAAAACAATTGATAAGGTTATTGTGGCGATAATAACTTTACTCTTTTTGCCATTTCTTTTGATGTTTTTATATGCAAGCTCGCCCTCGTAACCAAATATCTTTCTAACAAGCTTGTTAACTCTAAGCTGCTTAGCCTTAACCTTTACTGTATTGTTTTCTCGTAGTGCCTCAACTGGCATAATAGACGATGCCATACGTGCAGGCTTAATAGATGAGATAGCAATGGTGATTGCTGAAAGAATCACTACAACAACAAGTAGTGCAAGTGGAGCTCTAAGTGGAATAGTTCCATTTACAATCTCCATTCCTTCAAATATATCTGCATCATACATCATTCTTCCTAAGATATGTAATGTAGCATAGCTACCTAAAATTCCGCATCCAATTCCAATTGGGATTCCTACTATTCCTAAAATCAATCCCTCGAAATATACTGAAAGGCGTTTTTGCTTCTTGGTTGCACCTACACTTGCAAGCATTCCCAAATATCTAATACGTTCGGTAGTAGACATGGCAAATGCGTTGTAAATAAGTACTACAGAAACGAACACAACTATACCAAGCATTGTACCAATGATTTTTAAAATAGGACCTGCATTATTTCCCCAACCCTCTAAGCAGAGATGGCCACCTAGATACTCAACATTACATACAAAGTTTTTAATGCCATTGTCTGCCATTGTCTCCTTAATTGTTTTGGCAGTTCTAACATTTAAGCCCTTCATGGTGATTACTGCAACTCTTGATTTTGCAGTACAGTTTGGCTCCAAGCCTCTGACTATATTAAAGCCTCCAGTTGCCTTATTTCCATGAAGAATTGCTGTAATTACGCAGCTTTCATCTGATTGCTTCTCAAACTTTTCATTAGAGCGATAGGTTCCTCCGATTCCTGTTTTGGAGCCGTCTGCCTCCTCCATATAGCGTCTGCCTTCTTGAAAATTAATGGTATCGCCAATAGAAAGATTTAGATTGTTGTCTTTGAGAAAATCTTCCTCTACTGCCACTTCGCCTGAATTAGTTGGTAAAGTACCGTCGTAATCACTTGTTATGTACCATTTTAAAGCTATTTCATCTATATGCCTGATGTTTCCAATTCTATAGCGATCCTTTGCGTCACTATCAACTATGAAGCCTGTTACAGCTTGTGTATCGTCAGTGAAACCAATTTCACCTACTCTATCATCGGCGCGTAGCTTTTCAAGCTGCTGATCTGTTATCTTGCCAACGGTCACATGCCAGCTTCCAGTTGTTGCTTCCGCTAAATCTCCAAAAAATCTAAAGAACGAAAACAATCCGACTATAATCGCTGTCATAAGTGCAGTTGATGCAATAATACCAATGGTTGTTACTATTGTACGTTTCTTGTTTTCTGCAAGATGTCTGAGTGTGAGTCTTGATACGATATTCATTATGCTCTCACCTCAGCTTTCTCCTCATCATCAAAATCTGTCGTTTTGATTCTTGCTTCATCACGGGTAATCTGGCCATCCTCGATAGTTATAACTCTATCTGCTGAAAGAGCGATTCGCTCGTCATGTGTAATTATAATTACTGTCTGGTTATATTCTTTGTTGAATTTTCTAAGTAACTTGATGATCTCTTTAGAGTTTTCTGAGTCAAGATTTCCTGTTGGCTCATCTGCTAAAAGTAGTGCAGGATGATTGATTAGGGCTCGACCAATTGAAACTCTCTGCTGCTGTCCACCTGAAAGCTGGTTTGGTAGATGCTTTAATCTTTTTTCAAGTCCAAGCTTTGCTATTAATTCTTTCACCAAATCCTGATCTGGTTTTCTCTTATCTAAAAGAATTGGCAAGGTTAAGTTTTCTTCTACTGTAAGGATTGGAATCAAGTTGTAGAACTGATAAATCAATCCGATGTGTCTTCTTCTAAAGATTGCAAGGTCTGTTTCGTTTAGCTTGCTGATATCTGTCTGTCCGATTAACACCTCTCCTGAAGTTCCTCTATCTACTCCTCCGAGGATGTGCATCAATGTAGATTTACCTGAACCTGAAGGACCAACTATTGCAACAAATTCTCCCTTTTCTACTGTAAAAGAAACATCCTTTAGTGCTTCAACTCTTGTTTCGCCTTCTCCATAAACTTTGCTAAGATTTTTAATTTCTAAGATATTCATATATATCTGCTCCCTTCTCACATGTTCATTAATTCGTATTTACGAATGCATTTCTTTTGCATTTCGTATCCTATGAGAAAAAGATACTATTGCAATATTACTTTACCGTGACTCTTTTATTACAATTTTGTAATTAAAGTTACTGACTCCACCCACATGAGCAATGTTAGATGCGAAGCATCGAGAATGAAGTCTGAAAGACTTCTATTGCGAATGTAGGTGGAGTCAACTGTGAATAGTAACAATACTCTTTAGATAACTGTCTTGTACATCCTAATAATAAACTCTGTACCTACACCCTCTTCACTCTCGACCTTAATATCTCCTCTTTGGTTTTCAATGATGGATTTTGAAAGAGCAAGTCCTATTCCAACACTATCGGTTCCGGAATTCTTTCCTCGATAGAATCTTTCGAATATATGTGGTAAATCCTCTTCGGCGATACCCTTTCCGGTATCCTTTATGGTGATTTCATTATAAAGATTGGTATCTAAATTAGATATTTCTAGAAATCCGCCCTCATCCATATGTTCAATGCAGTTTTTCACAATATTTTGAAGTGCTTCTCTAGTCCATGCCTCATCACATTCTAACTTGGCATCCGTCAAATTTAGTTTTAAGTCTATGTTTTTCAAATCTATGTTTATCATAAAAGGATTCATCACTGATTTAATGAGATCTTTGCTTGAAATTGTCTTCTTTGTGAAGGTCAACAAGCCTGCATCCAGCTTTGATGTTTTTAGAAGTGTTTGAATAAGCCAGTTCATTCTATCGAGCTGAACTGACTGTGTGTTAAGAAATTCTCGCCGCTTATCCTCATCCTGTTCTTCCTCAAGCAAATCGTTCATCACCATCAAGGATGTAAGTGGCGTTTTGAATTGATGACTGATATCCGCCAAGGCATCTGCCAACATAAATCTATCTTTTTCTAGGGTAGAACGCTGAGATAATAAAGCTGTCGTCGTCTTATAGATATTTGCTTTTAATATACCCAGCTCACCTTCGGTTTGATTCATCACCTCAAGCTCTTTTCCGCCTGCTAGTATTCTTTCTAGATAATTGTTAAGCTTTTTGATTTCCCTTTGCTGTGATATGTATTTGTACGATAAAAAACCTATCGCAATAACTAGTATTAAAAGTATTGCCCACATAATAATTCTCCCATTTATTTCTCTAGAATATATCCTAGGCCACGCACTGTTTTAATAATCTCTGGATTGGTTGGATCTATTTCTATTTTGTCTCTGAGTCTTTTTATATAAACCGTCAAGGTGTTATCGTTTACGAAGTCTCCGCTTACATCCCACAAATCTTGAAGTAGCTGATTTCTAGTTAAAACATTTCCTCTGTTGTTTACAAAGTTGAGAAGCAACCTGTATTCTACCGCGGTAAGCTCGGTGTCAATTTCTTTGTTTGATGCTTCATCAACCTTTACAACCTTTGCCTCTTTAACGTATATACGAATATTCTTGATTGATAAATACTCCGGTTCCTCCGTCCGTGCTGATGACTTTTCATTTCTTCGTATAACCGTTTTGATACGCGCCATAAGCTCCTTGACTCTAAATGGTTTGCAGATGTAATCATCTGCGCCTAGCTCAAGCCCCATTACAACGTTTACTTCGTCATCATAGGCTGTCAAAAAGATTACTGGTGTATCATTTTGGTTTTTGATTTCTTTACAAACCTCATAACCATTTCCGTCTGGAAGATTTACATCTAAAAGACATAAATCGTAATCATCATTTTTAAATGTCTCTTTTGCTTCAGCCACTGTTTTAACGTGATTGACGGTGTAATTCTCATTTTCAAGAGAATATATCAACCCCATTGCTATGGCTTGATCATCTTCTAAAAAAAGTATCTTCATAACTATTGTTCTTCCCTTTCTAATATTTCTAGCACGCTTTTTACTATTCGCTCTGAGTTATTGATTATCGCTTGTATTGATTCCTTTGAATCTTCATCCTCTACTTTTTCCATAAGCAGATCCGCATTACCGCGGATAACTGTCAGTGGCGTTTTTAAATCATGGGCAATTTGCGCCATTTCGGATTTGGTTTTCTGTTGTGTACGCCACGTGTAATCGGCGACCTCTTCCACACCCTTTTTGATTTTAAAAATTACAATAGCTGTAGGGATAATGATTTCTATCGCAAAAATAATCACTATTAAAGCTAGCATAATCCATTCGTTATCGACATGTAGACTATAGTGAATATATGCCGTCTCTCCTGACACCTCTTTAGCCAGATATACATCCTGACCCTGCAGATTTCTTTCAAGCTTTTGTGATTTGGAAATCTTTACAAAGTCCTCCAAATCATTCTTTGAATCCAGCTTTGTTTTAAATACAATATCGCCGTTCTCATTTTCAATAATACATTCTGCCACTTCAGGAAAGTTCTTTGTGTCAAATCTATTGGATTTCTCTGCCTCTGCCAGCCAGCCCTCAGCCTGCTTTTCAATTGCATCAGGGCTAGCATGATTGCCATCAAGATACTCTCCTACTAATTTTGCAGTTACAACACTTGTGATAGTAATTATAGTTAACACTGCAAAAATATATATCAAAATTATTCTACTTATATCTATAGTTCTTTTTTCCATTTATATCCTATTCCCCATACTGTTTCTATAGGCTGTGTCCCCTGCTCTTTTAACTTTCTTCGAATGTTTTTTATGTGCTCGACAATGGCGGATTCATCACCTTCCTTGTCAAAACCGTATATATCTTCATATATTTGACTCTTTGAAAAAACTTGACCTGAGTTTTTAAATAATAAGGTAACTATATCAAATTCACTTTTGGTTAACTCCACAACCCGGTTGTTTACTGCCAGTAGGCATTCTTCTTGGTTTAATGATATAGGCCCACTTTGTATTACCTGCGCCGCTTTTTCTCGATTATCTCTTCTAATGTGAGCTGCTACTCTGGCTCTCAATTCAGCTACTGTAAATGGTTTTCTAATGTAATCATCCGCCCCTATTGATAATCCGTAGATGACATCCTCTTCTAATGCTTTTGCTGTCAGAAAAACTATTGGGCATGTTACTTTGTTTCGTATTCGCCCTAGTATTTCATAGCCATCCTCTTTGGGCATCATCACATCTAGAATTATTAAACTGTAGCTGGATAAATCCTCTGGAATGGCCTCAAAAGGCCTAAGGACAGTATCTACCTGATACTGCCCTGCCAACGATTTTTTTATTAAACTTAGTATGTCCCGTTCGTCATCTACCGCTAATATTTTCATTTAGTCACCATATATATCGCTATCGATATGCCGTATAAAAAGTATATGTGGACTGGATAAAACCAGTAGAAAAATCTAGCATTTCCTTTGCCTCGACTACCATTGTAGCATAACAAAAATATTATAGAAAAAACAGAAATCCAGTCATACAATTTAAAAAATAAAGTGTCTGTATTAAATGGCATTCCTGCTAATTTCACTGCAACGATACCAATTAGCATTTCCACTATCGCATATGCGAATATTCTTATCCTTTGATTCTTGCAATTACTAAATAAGTATATCACTAGACCTTCTATTAATGTCGCTGTTCCACCATCTTTTATAAAAGAATGCATAGGGAGGATTGTAAAGTTTATAAGATTTGTAATCCACAAACCTGTGGAATTATCAGTTTTTATAAAAGGTGAATATATAAATACATTCATAAGAAAAGGTGCGATTATAGGCAGAATTGCTGCTGCAAAACCAATTAAAAATCTTTTCTCCTTAATCCATTCTATTCCCTGCATAACAACAAACAGTATGGCGAAGCTTGATAACATTGCGTTTTCTGGAAAGAATCCATCGCCTCTTACAAACGGAGATAAAACATTATAAAATCCAAATTGAATCGCACCCATAAAAGCAGCAATAAGATAGATTTTTAAGAAGTACTTCCTGCGGTCGTGAGTGTGCTTAAACCCTTCTATAAAACAAAATAAAAACAGGGGTGCAGAAAGCCTTCCTACCCACGAGAAGACTATCGGCACTTTCCCTGTAAATCCGAAAAAATAATAAATATGATCTAACACCATAAATATAAGCGCTAGATATTTTAAATCAAAGCCTGTTAATCCCTTTTTTAATACTCTTTGCATCTTACTACCTCCTTTTGAAGGCATGATAACAAAGAAGTATAAGGAATTTATAAGGATAGCAAGTTATTTTTATTCTTACAATTAATATAGGTCTTTACCTGTAAAAGCAGTTATTCTATAATCTTAGATATGTTTCAGGTACATGATATACGTAACATTTTTTAGGAGCATAGTTATGAAAAATCAAACACACAATAAAAAATCTTCTTTTATAGAATTTCTTTCTAAACCAACTATTTATGTGCCATTTGTCGTTGCCTTGGTAACATATTTAGTTCGCTCTGTAAGGAAAGGAACTTTTGAGATTGATACGTTCTTGGTTAGTCTGCTAGCCTTATTTTGTATTTTCTTTGCAATATGGGAGGCCAGTAAAATAAAAAAGAATTAAGCGGAGGTGTATCTTTGATGTCTGAAATTTCTAATTGGTATAGCAAGAATAAAAGATTTGCAAATGCTTTGTTTATAGGTCTTTCATTTCTTGCCATCTATAAATTTGGCTATGCAGTTGGCGTTGCAATATGCAATATGATGAATTAATCTACTGACTGATTATAAGATTGTTTTGATGGAAGAATTCTAATTTTTAGAATTCTTTTTTTATATACATTTTGACATTTACACGGCTTCGTGTTAATGTTTATTTGAGGTGATATACTATGAGTAATTATTATTCTGTATCAGAATACGCGAGAATAGTTGGAAAAGATCCTGGGAATATTAGAAAAATGTTGATTCATGGCAAACTAAATGGTGAAAAAATAGGCCATCAGTGGATAATTCCTAAAGATACCGTTTTTCCTGATGATAGAAGGATAAAAAGTGGCAATTATAAAAACTGGCGCAAAATGGTATCTATAAATAAGGCACATCCTGCTTTAATAAAATCTCTCAAGGAAATGTGTCAAAAACTACATGCTGTCTACGGGGAAACTTTAAATAGTATAGTTCTTTATGGTTCTTATTCTCGTGGAGAGCAGACGGATGAATCTGATATTGATATTGCATTGCTATTAAAAAACGGACACACCGAGTTGATGCATGATAAAATGATTAATATCGTTGTTGACTATGAATTAGATTTAGCTGTAACTCTTTCGGTTGTACCTATTGATTTTAATCAATTTCAAGAATGGAAAAAAACTCTTCCTTTCTACAAAAATCTAGATAAAGAGGGTATTATTTTATGGAAAGAAGTATGAAAGAATTATCAAAATATAGATTTGAAACTTGCAAAGAAGATTTATATGATGCACAATTAATGCTTAAGAATGGAAGATATAAAAATGCATTAAATCGTGGATATTATGCAATCTTTCATGCTATTCGAGCTGTAAATGCTCTTGATGGTTTTGATAGCAGTAAGCATAGTGGCGTTATTGCTCATTTCAATCAAACATATGTCAAAACTAATATTTTTCCAAAAGAAGTTTCGCGCATGATTCGCGAAGCATCTGAGAATAGAGAAAAAGCTGATTATTTGGATTTCTTTATTGCTTCAAAAGACGAAGCAGAAAAACAGGTGGCAAGAGCTATTTCCTTCATCGAATATATAGAGACCTACTTGATTGATAATAAAATACTTGAAATTAGAGGTGACAAGGAATGAATAGTAATACTAGAATATTTATCGACAACAAAACCTTAAAAATCGCTCTACTAACCGCAATCCCAATACATATAATATCCATTCTTTTACCAAACAAAGCATATGGAATTTCTTCTTCAGATGTAACTTCGCGCGTTCTCCTTAATGTTATACATCAATTGATTATAGGGGTAATTCTAATCTTAGTTTTAAAAAAATTTCTGACTCATTCTTGGGAACATATCAAGCAGATTGGCTTTTCAAATAGTTTAATGTTCATTTGGAGTGGTTTTTTGCTTGCTTTAGGAATAATCTGTGCATGGAGATTAATGGACTATATCTTTACAGGTTATAAATACGATATTCGTGGTATTAATCAGGAAAATATCCGTGAATACTCGAATGCATTTCCTGTATTAACCTCTCTACTAGCAATATTTGTGGCTCCTTTTACGGAAGAGTGTCTTTATAGAGGAATAATATTTTCGTTTCTAAACAAAATAAATATATATGTAGCTATAATCGGGACTTCAATTGCATTTTCATTACTCCATATTATTTCAAGTCTCCGTCAACCTGATATTAGCTTTATTTCCATTCTTTTACTTTTTATAAATTATTTTCTAACAGGGTTGAGTTTATGCTTAGTCTATAAAAAATACAATAATCTATGGATTTGTGTTGGCGTGCATAGTGCATGGAATATTTTTTCACATAGCATCCTACTTCTTAATCAATTTATAAATTAACCCCATACAACCAAAAAAAGTACTAGCCGAAGCTAGTACATTAATCCTTGTGGGTTATAGTTTGTTGAACTCATGGCGATTGCCTTGCCGATTATTTCATTGATAGAGTTTAGGCTTTCTGTCATGTTGGAAACATAGCCAGAACCCTTTTCAAATAAGGCTTTTATGTCATCCACTGATGCTTCATTTAATTTGTCCTGGTTTACTGCAAGCTTGCCATCCTGCTCAAGCGAGATTCCTAGCTTAACAAATTCCTCAGCCTTCTCTTTAAATGAAGCCTTCAATTCCTTATCGAAGCTATTATACAAAGCGCCTCCGCATTTTGTAAGATTGGAAACAGTGCTGTTGTATGCACACACATAATTCGACACAGCTTTCAGCAGATTTGACTTATCATACTCCTTACCTTCTTCTGCTGAGAACAAATCTTTATCCTGAAGCTTCTCCAATGCGTCTAGTAGGTTTGTTGATGCTGTATCAACATTCTTGTATTTGTCATTACCCTTTCCTTCTTTGAAGCCAAGCTCTTCCATCCTATTTTGATATTTTAAATCATTATCAGCAACAAGCTGATTTATAAGAGCGTTGCCTCCCTTTTTGTTGTTAAGCATTCTAAGCAAACCCTGGCTACTCTGGTAATATTCATATGAATTACTAATTTGACTCATCTTTTCCCTCCCTATCATTTCCTTCAATAATGTATGCTAGCATCTCTGCTTGAACTTCTTCCTCTGTTTTATCAGATTTTAAATCTCTTATGATATTATTTCTCTCTTCTTCAAAGTCTTTTTCCATGGACTTCTTGTGATTATGTTCTGCAATAGCCTTAAGTATTCTTCCTTGATCCTCTGGTGAAAATCCTCCAATTGCATATCTAATAGACTCTAAGTTATCTATATTAAATATTAATGTGCCACCATTTTTTAGTTTTACTGAGATGCAATCAGCCCCCTCGCTTACATCTCCCAATGTAATAGCATTTCTTGAGCTATCATAATCAAATACAATTCCATTTATTTCTACTATGTTTAGCTCCTTATTATAGTTTCTTCCATAAGGAATGTCATTCTCATAATATATAAGCCCTTCTCCTAGCAACTTTTTTGTTGCACTAGACATTCTCTCATAAGCTTCGTTAGCATCTGTGGATGACGTGACACGATATATGAGACCTTGTTCTTTCTTCTCCTCCTCTTGACGCAATAATTCCTTTCTGGTCTCTTTTACAGCATCAATAGCCTTATCAAATCTGTTTATAAATCTGTCCCATTCTGACTTAGTGAACTCTCCCGCCCCTATAGGAACAGACACTTCATTTCTGTGATTCTTTAGCTTATCTAT
This sequence comes from Pseudobutyrivibrio sp. UBA1225, assembly GCA_002309345.1. Lineage (GTDB taxonomy): Bacteria > Bacillota > Clostridia > Lachnospirales > Lachnospiraceae > Pseudobutyrivibrio. The sequence goes on along the minus strand of DBWZ01000078.1, from coordinate 36,191 downwards.
TATTGCTTCATTAACTTCGCCGTATTTCCCCTCAGTATTGATAGTAAATGATAAATTCATGGGCGCCTCCATTCTTTTATCTCGATTAATTTAGTCAAGCCCGTTTTTACTAGGAAAATGTTCTTTCTAGTAATATAAAAAGGATGGCTTCTATAAAAGATGCCATCCTTAGCAAATAATCCTTCTTCAAATCTTATATCGGATATCTATATATAAATGTTTATAGTTACTCATCTTTTTTCTTTCGCCGAAATTGATTTCGGTGTTTTTTATAATATTGACTTTACGTCTCAAAAAAAATAATATTAAATAACGTATCAAACTAAAAGGAGTATTTACAAATGGATATCGTTGAAAACATAGAATTGCATGATTGCCCAATTTGTGGTGGGGCAGGTCTTATGGAGGCTGAGGACCACGGATATTATGTAGCCTGTCTTGATTGTGGTAGCTACACTGGAACTGTAGGCTACAAGGATGAGGATGGACGCCTCAACGCCGCTGAAAAAGCTGCTATGCTATGGAATACTGGAAAAGTTATTAACAGTGCACCTGGAGAATAACTCTTTCCCCATCATCTGCCCGCTTCTCAGGCACTTTGATCCTATAAGGATCATTGGAACTTCCCCAAGGGGAAGTTTTTTTATTTATGACTCTTCGAGTTTATGATACTTTGAGTTTGAATTTTTGCAAGTCATGCTCCGATTCAACTTCTTCGAAGGTTGCACCAAGCTTTTGGAACTTGCCAACGATATCTTCGTATCCACGCTGGATATACTTGATGTCATCGATGACTGTAAATCCATCAGCAGCGAGGCCTGCTATGATAAGTGCAGCACCCGCACGAAGATCTGGTGCGCAAACTTGAGCACCTGTGTATTGCTGAACGCCATTTACAATGGCAACTGTGCTTTCAACTTTGATGTTGGCTCCCATTCTTGCAAGCTCGTCTACGTATTTGAAACGATTTTCAAAGATAGACTCTGTCACTGTACTTGTGCCCTCGGCAATGCCAAGCACAGCTGTGATTTCTGGCTGCATATCTGTTGGGAAGCCTGGATAAGGCAATGTGGTAACGTGAGTGCTTGTGAGCTTGCGTCCCTTGGCGATGACTCTAACTGCATCGTCGTATTCCTCGATAATACATCCTGCCTCGATGAGCTTGGCTGAAGTAGCCTCAAGATGCTTTGGAATGACGTTTTTAATCATAACATCACCGTGTGTTGCAGCCGCAGCGCACATATATGTACCAGCCTCGATTTGGTCTGGAATAACTGCGTAAGTAGTACCGTGAAGCTCTGGAACGCCAACGATACGGATAACATCTGTACCAGCACCACGAATGTTTGCACCCATACTGTTGAGGAACGATGCCACATCTACCACGTGTGGCTCCTTGGCTGCGTTTTCGATGGTAGTCTTGCCCTCTGCAAGAACTGCGGCAAGCATGATGTTAATAGTAGCACCAACAGAAACCTTATCAAGATAAATCTCGTTGCCAACTAATCTGTCAGCGCGAGCTGACCAAAGACCGTAGCTAACATCTACATTGGCACCAAGAGCCTTGAGACCCTTAACGTGCAAGTCGATTGGACGAGATCCAATAAGACATCCGCCAGGTAATGCTACCTCTGCGTTTTTATATTTTCCAAGAAGTGCTCCCATTAAATAATAAGAAGCGCGGATTTTTTTGATGTATTCATAATCTACTGAAAGTCTAGATATACTTGAACCATTAATCTTTACGGTGTGTTCGTCTACGCGAGTAACAGAAGCTCCAATATCTTCGATAGCTCCAATAAGTACATTTATATCTTTGACATTTGGTAGATTTTCAATTGTAACTGTTTCATCTGTCATGATGGCACCAGCTAAAATACCTAATGCTGCGTTCTTTGCACCGCTGATTTCGACCTCTCCTGCGAGAGATGTGCCACCCTTTATAACGTACTGCTCCATGTTCTCTCCTAATTCTCTATTCTTTGGCTCCGATATAATTTAGCATAAAAGCCATTTTTCTGCAACAATTGGACGTGATTACCCTGCTCTACAACCTTTCCATCCTGCACAAAAAGTATCGTATCTGCGCCTTTAATCGTAGATAATCGATGGGCTACAACGAAGGTAGTACGCCCTTTCATCATTTTATTAAATGCCGATTGTATTTTCTGCTCAGTTCGGGTATCGATTGAACTAGTTGCCTCATCCAAAATTAGCATCGGCGGAATATTTAACATCACTCTAGTTATACACAAAAGCTGTATCTGTCCTTGAGATAATGCACCACCATCTGTGGATAAGATTGTATCGTAACCGTATGGCATTCTTTTTATGAAGCTATGGGCGTGTGTAGCCTTTGCCGCCTCAATTATTTCTTCATCCGTTGCCTCTGGATTTGCCAGCTTTAAATTGTCTTTAACCGTAGCATTCTTAAGCCAGGTCTCCTGAAGCACCATTCCAAAATTACTTCTAAGATTGTCTAAATCTATATCTTTGATATCTATACCATCAATTAAAATCTGCCCTTTATCAATATCATAAAACCGCATCAAAAGATTGATTATTGTGCTCTTACCTGCACCCGTAGGTCCAACTATAGCAACCTTTTGACCGGGATCTATTTTAATATTCAAATCCTCGATAAGCTTTTTATCCTTATTATAGGAAAAGTAAACGTTTTTAAACTCGATACGCCCCTTGGCTCCATCTATCGATCTGTCACCATCATCCACCTCTGTGCCAGCATCAATCATCTCAAACAATCTAGCTGCACAGGCCAATGCATTTTGAAACTCGGTGATTACGCCAGATATTTCGTTAAATGGCTTGGCATAGGTGGTCGCATATGACAAAAAGCTTGTAAGTCCACCTACTGTAATGCCACCTGATATCGCCATCATCGCTCCAAATACCCCTACTGCCGCATAAATTATGTTGTTTATCAAACGGGTGCCTGGGTTGACTATAGAGGAATAAAATGTAGCCTTCATTGCCACCTCAGATAAATCATCATTCATTATCTCAAAGTTATCAAGGGCATTATCCTCGTAGTCCATCTGCCTAACAATATTTTTGTTTTCAATTATCTCTTCTATATAGGAAGTTTCTTTTCCTTTGATCTTTGCTTGCGCACCAAAATATTTATAAGTACGCTCAGAAATAAACTTGGCCAACAGCAAGGATATTGGAGTCGCTATAATTACAACTAAGGCAATTTTCCATGAAATCCTCACCATAAAATAGATTGTTCCAAGGATGGTTATCACTCCAGTGAAAAACTGGGTAAAGCCCATTAAAAGACCGTCGGCAAAGGTATCTGCATCAGACACAATTCTACTGACAAAATCACCATGTGGATGAGAATCTATCTCGGCAATTTTTGCCTGCTGCAGCTTGGAAAAGGCTCTGTCTCTGAGGGACTTTGTCACTGTAAATGTAATGCTGTTGTTCACCCTGTTCATAATCCATTGGGTAAAGAAGGTTGCCACAACTGCCGCGGACATCTGTTTTAATATAAAAATTAGCTGCTGATAATCTATCTGGCCCTTGTCGATGATACAATCTACCGCCCGTCCTGTAAGAATCGGAATAAGCAGGGTGAGATATACTGTTGCAAGCGCACATATAATAGAAAGAACGATTTTAAATCCATAAGCTTTCAGCTCTGATAGAACTCTTTTCATTATCCTAGATTGAGACATATTATTCACCTAATGCCTCCTCTCTTGGATACTGACAATAGTAGATTTCAGAGTATGTCGGACAGCTCTCTAAAAGATGCTTATGTGTGCCCAAGCCTACACATCTACCATCCTCTAACACCATTATTTGATCTGCAGATAGCAAGGATGATGCTCTCTGAGAAACTATTATCATAGTTGGCTTCCAAGGCAGTGCTTCTAAAGCTTTTTTAAGTCGAGCCTCTGTGGCCAAATCCAAGGCACTGCTTGAATCATCTAAAACTAAAACTCTTGGCTTTCCTATAAGTGCTCTTGCAATTGTTAGGCGCTGTCTCTGGCCTCCAGAAAAATTAGAGCCCTTAGCTGTCACTTCTGCCTCTAATCCTCCTTTTTCTTCAACGAAATCCAAGGCTTGCGCGATATTAAGTGCTGTTTTAATTTCATCATCAGATGGCTCTACGTCCTTCATTGTCATGTTGGAACGTATAGTTCCACTAAATAGTGATGCCCTCTGAGGCACTATGCCAAAGGTATATGCCAAATAGCTATCTGTTAGCTTTCTAACATCCTGTCCATCTATTTCAACTACACCTGATGTTGCATCAAAAGTGTGGTTTAAAAGCTTTATTATTGTGCTCTTTCCTGAGCCAGTACCACCGATGATTCCAAGGGTAGAACCTGCAGGAATATCTAAGGAAATATTCTCTATATCCATCTCGTTTCCGCCAGTATAGCTGAAGGAAACGTTTTTTAGAGATATGCTGCCCTTAGCTCCGTCAATGGCAGTAGAATTAATTGGAAGCTTATCCTGACATCTCTCATCTGATTTCATAGACATTATCTCTCTGACTCGATCTGCCGATGGAAAAGCCTTCATCAATATAACTATCAAATTAGCTAGCTTGATAAGCTCAACTAGAATCTGTCCCATATAGTTTACCAGGGCCACTACATCGCCCTGCAAAATATGACCGTCGTTCACTCTGCCTGATGCCATATATATAAGAACAACCACTCCTATGTTTACCACCACATATGTAACTGGGTTTAATAGTGCTGAGACCTTCCCGGTGTGAAGCTGCATCTGTACAAGATTATTGGTCTTGTTTTCAAATGCTTCCTTTTCTTCATCAACCTGACAGAAGGCTCTAAGAACTCTGGCTCCCTCAAGATTTTCGGAAGTGGCATGAAGAACCTTTTCAAGCCTTGCCGCAATTGTTTTATAACGAGGCAAGGTGTATTTCATTATTATAAAAACAATAAGCGATAGGACAATCACCGCTGCGATAAAAATTAATGCAGATTTAACATCAATAACAAATGCCATTATAGTCGCGCCTACCACGATGAACGGCGAGCGCAAGAACAGTCTGAGCACCATATTGATTCCGTTTTGAATCTGATTAACATCACTAGTGATTCTTGTAGTAAGAACCTCGTCTCCTATCTTGTCCTTGGTTCCTTGCGACAGTGACAGTATCTTTTCAAATATGTCCCTTCGGATATCAGCCGCAGAATACACTGCCACATAGGCGCTAAAATACTGGGCTGTGATTGAGAACAGCAACCCTGCTATTGCAAGAAAAAGCAAAACCCCACTCATCCTAATGATAAAATGGGTATCTGCGCTTTTGATACCCTTGTTGATGATTGATGCCATAACAAGGGGTACCAATAGCTCAAATATCGCCTCTAACATTTTGAATAGTGGGGCTAAAAATGCTCTTAGTTTATACTGTTTTACATAATGAATTATAAAACTCATATTTATTCTGTTTCTGAATCCTCAGTTGCTTCAGTATTCTCTTCTGAATTTTCCTCTGTATTATCAGTGCTTTCATCAGATGATTCTTTATCTTCTGTCTGCTCTTCAGTAGTTTCATCTGTTGTTTCTTTAGTTGTATCTTCAGTAGATTCTTCGGCTGCGTCCTCTTTTTCTGGAGCCTTAAACAATGAGTCAAACTGTACCTTTTCCCATTGCTTTTCATCTACCTTCCATACGACTTTCTCTTTCCATTTAGCCATCAAATCTTGGAACTTCTCACCTTGAATCTGCTCACGCTTCTGCTGAGAAGCCTCGTCGTCGTGGTCAGAATCAAGTTTGATAACGTAGTATCCAACACCTTCCACCTCGATAACTGGCGAGATATCACCTTCAGAAAGCTTCTCTGCATCTTTGATGATTTTCATATCCATCTGGTCGTCTTCCTTTTCGCCTCTGAGATATGAATATGTCTGAGCTGTCTTTTCAATAGCCTCTGCATCTTTAGCAAAATCGCTTGAAGCTGATAATGTCTCGGCCTGCTGCTTGAATCCTGCGATTTCTTCCTCTGTGTATTCTACAACTGCACCTGACTCATCGGCTGTGCCTGTTGTGTCAAACAAAACATATGAGAATGTGCGCATATCGCACTCTTCGTCTTTGATGTCTTTGTCTGCTTCTTTTTTGGCTGCATCAGATACTAGCTTGTAGTAGGTTGAATCCTCAAGGTATCTTTGAACGTATTCTTCTTTGGCACCGAGAGCCTTAAGTGTGTCCTTTGAATTGTCCTTCATGAACTTCTTGGCTGCATCGGAAATCTCCTTGCTCTGCTCCTTGGAAATCTCTACTCCGTAATCCTTGGCATGACTCTTTGCAATGTAGTGTTCTTCGATTGTATCTAAAACGCTTTTCTTGGTAGTCTCTTGAAGAGTTGTGCCGTCAGCTGACATCTGATCTGACTGCCACATATCCTCGCCATAGTATCCCAAAAACATCATGTCTGACATGGACTGTCTGTAGCGTGCTACAAAGTTGCCATAACCAAGTGAAATAGTGTCCTTTGTTCCGTCGCCTGGATTTATTGTTACTAGTGTAGCCTTTGGATCAATCTTGCCACATCCTGACAAAACTACTGCCGCTGTAAGTGCAGCTACACCTGCTGATTTTAAGTTTTTAATGTTCATTATATGTCCCTCCTAAGTGTCCTAATGACACCTTCATAATTATAGTTAATATACCCCTAATTATCAACCTTGATTGACCTAAGATCCATGAGAAAATCCTGCAAATAATCATAGATTTCACTCGGTTTAATTCTGTTGTTTGCTTTCGGATTGAAGATGAAAGTAGGAGCCTTTGGATCTGCTGCAAAGGTGATATGAGGATTGTTCCTCTCTAGGAGGGCTGGAATCTGCGCCACATCAAGCTTCGCTTTTTCATACATGACAATTCTGATGATGTCCTGCTTCTGCTCGATAGCGGTAACATAAGCATCGTGAGCCTTCACTCTGAGCATTGCTATCCATAACAGATTTTGAACGCATCGCTTTGGCTCTCCAAATCTGTCCACTAGCTCATCAAGCATTTCATCTCTATCCTCTTCGCTTTCGATGGCGGCGATTCGCTTGTAAATATCAATTCTCTGCTCTTCATTTGAAACGTAGGTGTCTGGTAGATAAGCTTCGATGTTGATATCCACCGATGTGCTAAAGCTTTCTTCTTTAACCTCACCCTTTTCGATTTTAACTGCCTCATTAAGCATCTTACAGTACAAGTCGTAACCTACTGCCGTCATGTTTCCATGCTGCTCTACTCCAAGCAGATTTCCGGCGCCACGGATTTCCAAGTCTCGCATGGCAATCTTGAATCCTGAGCCAAGGTCTGTAAATTCCTTGATTGCGGCAAGGCGCTTCTCAGCAACCTCCTTTAGCATCTTATCTCGCTTGTACATCAAAAATGCATATGCTGTTCTATTGCTTCTGCCAACACGTCCTCTAAGCTGATACAACTGGGACAGTCCCATGTTGTCAGAGTCGTGAATGATTATCGTATTTACGTTAGAAATATCCAGTCCGATTTCTATAATTGTTGTGGCAACCAGCACGTCGATTTCATGATTGATGAACTGCATCATCACATCCTCAACCTTTGCTTCGGTCATTTGTCCGTGGATATATCCCACGGTTGCCTCTGGCACAAGCTTCTCTAGTTCAGCCGCCATATCGTGAATTCCCCTGACGCGATTGAACACGTAGTATACCTGTCCGTCCCTTGCCATCTCGCGAACTATAGCTTCGCGAACCATCTCCTGATTATATTCAAACACAAAAGTCTGGATTGGAGTGCGCTCCATAGGCGCTTCATCAAGGACACTCATATCTCTAATACCAACCAACGACATATGTAGTGTTCTTGGAATCGGCGTTGCAGATAGTGAGAGCACATCCACAGTTTTTTTCATCTGCTTGATTCGCTCTTTGTGGTTTACTCCAAAACGCTGCTCTTCATCTATGATAAGCAAACCTAAATCCTTGAATCCCACATCCTTTGAAAGCAATCTGTGAGTACCAATAACAATATCCACAGTTCCCTTTTTGACGCCCTCAATTGTTTTCTTTTGCTCAGCCGGAGTTCTAAATCGACAAAGTAATCCCATATTCACAGGATAGCCACCCATTCGCTGGATGAAATTATTGTAGTGCTGTTGAGCAAGAATAGTTGTAGGCACAAGATATGCCACCTGCTTGCCCTCCTGAACAGCCTTAAATGCCGCACGCATTGCAACTTCAGTTTTGCCAAAGCCCACATCGCCACAGATAAGTCTATCCATAATCTTGGTGGATTCCATGTCCTTTTTGATAGCAGCAACTGCCTCAAGCTGACCTTCTGTTTCCTCGTATGGAAAGCTCTCCTCGAATTCTCTCTGCCAAACTGTATCCGGTCCATATACAAATCCGTTGGTATTTTGTCGAAGAGCATATAAATCCACAAGCTCCTTTGCTACAACTCCTACCGCAGATTGAACCTTTTGTTTTGTTCTATTCCACTCTTGAGTGCCTGCCCCAAGAGAATTTAGCTTTGGCTTCTTGCCATCTGGACCAGAATACTTCTGTATCTGATCTAGTTGAGATGTAAGTACGTATAGGTTGCTGCCTTTGGCGTACTCAATCTTGATGTAGTCACGGATTACCTTATCAAGCTCCATCTGCTCAGTGCCCTTGTAGACACCTAGACCGTAGTTTTCGTGAACTACATAATCCCCAACATGCAAATCTGAGAATGATGAAATACTTTCACCCTCGTATTTCTTAACTCTGTGCTTTTTCTTTCTAACGTGACCAAAGATATCTCCATCAGACAACATTACAAACGCAGAGTCCGGATAGTCGAATCCCCTTTTTATATTGCCAGCACAAAGCATTGTCTCACCAGGATTTATTTCATGGTCTAAATCGGTGGTGTAATAGGCGTTGAGACCCTCTTGTAATAAATCCTCGGCCAGTCGCTGACCCTTAGTTGACGAATTTGTCACAAGTAAAACCTTGTACTTGCGCTTTTTGTATTGCAGCAATTCTTTTGTGAGTAACTCAAAGCTGCCATTATAAGCATTTACTCCTTGGACGTTGATGCTAAAATGATCTTCTGATTTCAAATATTTGTTTTTGGCATCCAAAATCGACATTAGTGTCGTTGGATAGCTCTCAATCTTTGCAAATATCTCTGAAACACCGTAGAGCATGTCCATCTGCCCCTTTAGCATATAGCCAGCCTCTACCCGTCGAGTCATAGCATCAGCAAACTCTGCCTCTGTGACCTCTCCCTTGTTAATTACCTTTTGGACCTCATCAATAAATACATAGGTATCCTTTGGCATGAAGTCTAAAAATGAACCTAGCTTATCGCAAAAATATGTAAGGTGGGTCTCTAGCTCCTGGCTGAGTCCCCACTCTCTAGTCTCTTCTACAACCCTATCGACATAGGTTTTTAGATGGTAAGCCTCCTCGGTTTTCATCTCTTTTCTGTAGGCTTCGTAGCGCTGATCTCTCTCGGCTTCGATTTTATTGAGTCCTGTTTCAACTTCTTCCTTTGATAGGATCAATTCTACCGCAGGAAAAATTAAAACGTAATTTATATTTTCGATAGACTTCTGATTTGATGGGTCGTAGGAGCGTATGCTATCTACCTCATCACCCCATAATTCTATTCGAACAGGTAATTCTGCAGTTAGAGGGAACACATCTATGATTCCACCCCTTATTGCAAACTCACCTGGGTGCTCACAGGTGCCAACTGACTCGTAACCCATCGCAACTAATTTCTTACGAAGATTTTCCAGCTCAAATGTGTCTTCTAGCGAAATTGCAATAATTCCTTCATCAAAATATGAATTTGCAGGCAATTTATTCATTAAAGCATCAATTGTAGTTACAACTGTGCAAGAGCCGCATGAAATCACGGTTTCTATGGCCTTCATACGCTCTCGTGTGAGGGCGTTTCCACGTATATCTGACTGGTAAAACAGGAAATCCTTAGCAGGAAAATACACAACCTCGGAATCATAGAGGCGATACTCTTCAAACAATTCTCGCGCCTTTAATTCGTCACTTGTGATGATGATTTTGTGCTTTACATCGTGTCCAATACCAAAAATAAGGTGTGCTTTGTCAGCACACCCAGTGATATCATAAATCTTTCCACGTTTATGTAGAGCCTCTCTGAGAGACTCTACAGCTGTAAGTGATTTAAATGGTTCCAAAAATGCTTTCATAATATTAATTCATGCTTTAATAATTAGTTTGTCCCTAAGTTTTATCGGAGCAAAATAAGCTTGATGCTTATTTTATTCCTACGATTCTCTCAGCTCTATCAAGCGCGGCATCAATGTTTGGCTGAAAGTTTTCAGCCCCAACTGAATCGATGAAACCAGCCTTTTCCATAGTGTGTCTTGGCTGGGCATTTACATGAGAGAACACTACGCTAACGTTTTTCTTGGCTGCGTTATCTACTAAATCTCTAAGAGCTCGAAGAGCTGTTACGTCAATAGCTGGAACTGAACGCATTCTGATAACGAGAACCTTGGTGAAATCCTTTACATCTATGCTTTCTGCAAGCACATCCGATACACCGAAGAAAAGAGGTCCTGTGATCTCGAATACTCTTATTTCCTTTGGAACTGGTCTCAAGTCATCGACGAATTCTGCGTCGTCGCTGAGATAGGTCCATCCACTGACATGGGTCTCTTCGCTCATTCGCTTAATAAAGAGTACGCATGATACTATCATACCCCATTCTATAGCAACTACAAGGTCAAATACTACAGTTAAAACGAATGTTAATACAAGTACGATAATATCTGACTTTGGCGCATACTTAACAAGTCTTGCAAATGGTCTCCACTGACACATGTTGTAAGCCACCTGAAAAAGAATAGCCGCAATACATGGCATTGGAATAAACTTGGCGTATGGCATAAGCACAACGAGGATTACAAGAAGTGTAATCGAATGAACTATACCAGCAATTGGTGTGCGTCCACCGTTCTTGATGTTGGCTGCTGTTCTTGCAATAGCGCCTGTTGCAGGTATTCCTCCAAAGAGTACCGAGCCGATATTTCCGATACCTTGACCGATAAGCTCCTGATTGCTTCGGTGCTTGCTATTTACCATTCCATCTGCAACTACAGCTGATAGTAGCGATTCTATTGCTGCAAGAATTGCAATTGTAAAGGCATTTGGCATCTGTGTCTTTACTATATCAAATGAAATACTTGGGATGGAGATTGGTGGCAATCCTGCCTTTAAATCGGGATAGAGGGCACCGATTGTATTAACCTTTAGCCCAAAAAGCTGCACCATACCTATGCTGACAAATACGGCGATAATAGAAGCTGGTACCTTCGAAAAAAGCTTTGGCCAAATTATAAGTATCGCAAGACAAACTACTCCTACTAAAACAGCCTGCCAATTTATTGTATCTAAATTTCCAAAGAAGGCCCTTAGCTTATCTACTGTTTCTATTGGCCTTTCACCTCTGAAATTTGCACCAAAAAAGTCCTTGAACTGTCCAATCAAGATAGTAACTGCAATACCCGCCGTAAATCCTGTAGTGATTGTGTATGGGATAAATTTGATAAGTGCACCTGCCTTGAGGGCTCCAAGAGCGATAAGAATGATACCTGCCATTATTGTGGCAACAATCAGTCCGTCCATTCCGTCGGTTGCAATGATACCCGCTACAATTGTCGCAAAGGCCGCTGTAGGCCCAGCAATCTGCACAGTGCTACCACCGAAGAACGAAATCAAAAAGCCTGCTACGATAGCTGTATAAAGACCTGGCTCAGGACCAACCCCTGATGCCAAAGCCAAGGCAATAGAAAGTGGCAATGCGATGATTGCCACGATGATTCCAGATACTAAATCCTTAAAAAACTGCTCTTTACTATACTTCTTCAGGGAAGTAAAGAGCATCGGTTTGAAATTTTCCATTTCTTTTAAACTCCTAATCTTCTTCCTAACATTTCTGGATTAACAGCATATTCCAAAGCTGTCTCCGTTGTGATTCTTCTATCACGCACAAGCTTGTATAGGCTTGAATCCATAGATACCATCTCTTCTGTATCAGACGAATAGATAACACCTTCGATTTGTGGAACCTTGTTTTCTCGAATCATGTTTCTGATGGCTGGAGAGACAGTCATAACCTCAAAAGCTGGAACAAGAGTGCCATCTATAGCAGGCACTAGCTGCTGAGAAACAACCGCCTTGATAACCATAGAAAGCTGTAGTGCGATTTGGTGTTGCTGCTCTGATGGGAATACATCGATGATTCTGTCGATGGTGTTCGCCGCTCCAATTGTGTGCAATGTGGACAGGATTAAATGTCCCGTTTCAGCCGCGGTCATTGCAACAGAAATTGTCTCGGCATCGCGCATTTCACCAAGAAGAATAACATCTGGACTCTGACGCAGAGACGCACGAAGTGCAGTCACATAGTTTTCTGTATCTAAGTGAATTTCCCTCTGAGACACAATGGATTTACTGTGCCTGTGAAGGTATTCCACAGGGTCCTCTAGGGTAATGATATGCTTGTTGTAGTTTTTGTTTATTTTATCCACTATGCAGGAGAGGGTTGTTGATTTACCACTTCCTGCAGGGCCTGTAACAAGCACCAAGCCCTTTGATTCGTTGGCTAAGTTTATAACTGATTCAGGAATCAATAACTCCTTGTAATCTGGCAAAGTAAAGGTAATGATACGCACAACTGCAGCAAAGGTACCACGCTGCATAAATGCGTTTACTCTGAAACGAGACACGTCCTTGATGGCAAATGAAAAGTCGTCATCTCCGTGCTCTTTGTATTTTTTGATATCACGATGAGCAAGCATATAGATTTGCTCCACAAGCTCCTCTGCCTTGGCAGGCATAACCGGTCCCTCGTCTGGCTCTGATTTTTCGTCATAGCCACTCTCAAGCTCTGATCTAGTCATGACCAAATCGTTTACACGAAATGATACCTCACGACCTGTGATGATAAACACATCCGAAGCCTTATATTTCTTAACTGCGTCTGTTAAATAGCTAACTATATCTGTCGCCATAACTCCTCCTATATTTAGTCCTCAAGTGTAATAACTGGCTGTGTGTTGTCGGCATCCCAGCTGCTGTTGTTTTCAACCTCCCAGGTGGCGATGTCACCGTCCTGAACCTTCACCTTAAGAATTTGATTATCATCTATTTCAACGGTGAATTCCTGGTCTGCCCAATTTGATGAAGCTATTGTTTCCTGCGCCTTGTTGGACGCCTCATAGTACTTGCTGTTATGGTCAGCAAGCTTCTTGCTAAGATTGTAGTTGTTGTGGCTTGAAGAGACTGCCAAAGCGGCAATAACTGCAAACGCCAAGCCTATCAAAATAACTACCATAAGGCTAGTACCAATATTTATTATTGATCTGTTTTCCCGCTTCTTGTTCTCCATCTAATCTCCTAATGAAGAGCTTTTTTGACCTCTAGTGAGTATAGCTCCTTATTATCTACAGTAGTAACAGTTACATTCATTGTCTGGCAATCACCCTGCTGCTTTGGCTCTGCTATAGTAGCCTCCACCTTGTATTTGCTCTTGCCGGTCAATTCCCAATCCTTATTGTAGTACGCTGTAAAACCTTCAAAACTGTCATCCGACAGATATTCCTCTGCTGCGTTCGTCGCAAGATTCACCGCCTGGGTAAGTTCCGTGGCATCCCTACTGGTGCTAAAGCTTCCTGCAAAACACTGGATACAAATAGCTGATACTATTATGAAAAACAGTATTGAAAACATTAGCTCAGTCATGAATATTCTGGAACCATTGTTTCTATTCTTCATCTGATTCCACCTCCTGAGTTACCACTGCCACAGGGTCAGGGACTGAGTTCTTGTTGGATTTGATTCCAATGGAGACTTCCTGCTTTTTGCCTGCTGCATCTTCAATCTGAACTAATAGTGTTTTACTCTGATTCTTCCAAGAGAAATCTAAGCTATCGACCTGAAGTATCTTGTTGCCGAACTCTGCTGTTATTCCCGCATCATCCTTTGCCTCAAGCTCCATCAGATAGCCGTCGTGCTGATAGATATATAGGCTGTATCCCTCGCCCTCTGACATCTTGATAGCCTTCGTACCATCAAATTCATCGATAGTCACCTCGCCGTCATCGTCGTGCTGGCGCACCGTCTCGCGGATGTATGCAATGGCTGTACGAGCGTTGGAATTGGTCTCGTTGGCACTGACCACTGACTTGTAGGAATTGACAGCCATCAAAAGAACACTCACCGCCGAAAAGGTGAATATCAAAAACAGCACCATAAGGAACATGATATCTATATTATGTTTTTGAATGCGTCCCTTTTTCAAAGATACTCCTCCAGAATTATTGCAGGTTGATTATGGTTACATCCGGTCTCATGTTGGAACCGTAGATGACATAATCCACCCTAAACATCTCTTCGTCATAGATAATGCCATAGTTCTTCTGCAAATAATCAAAGCTCTCCGGGTATCTGCCCTCAGTAACATAACACTGAATAATAGCTCTGTCTATAGCATCTGATAGACTTTGTCGCTGTTCCGCCTGAGAGCCCTTTGACGCCTTGGAGACCGTAAACAAAAAGCCTATAAATATGAGAACAAATAGCAATGCCGATATAAGCGTGGTGCTTGCTATTCTCTTTTTTTTGATTTGATGAATGCCGTCTAGGCTTCCAAATCTTGTTTTAGCCATATTAAATCATTCCTGACATTATGTTTAACAATGGTAACATTACTGATAGTAGAATAATGCCAACTATTACTGAAAGAACTATAACCAGTGTTGGCTCTACTACTGCAATAAAATCGTTGATTTCCTCATCTGCCTCTTCCTGATATGTGGTTGCAACCTTTTCTAGGACGTTTTCCATGTTGCCTGTCTTTGCTCCGAGAATCGCCATTCTTCCGTACAATCCACCGAATATTCCCGAAAGAGAAAATGCCTTTCCTATATCCATAGTCTCAGCAAATGAGTCCTTGCATTTATCTAGCTTCTTTTCAAAATCAGGAGCCTCTACTATTCGACCACTGACATCAAGCGCTTGCATAACATCCATTCCAGATGATAGAGTCATTGCCATCGCAGATGCGAATCGACTTGTAGCTATCTTTGAATGAATCGATCTGAATCTGCGGCTCTTGTAAAGAATAGTGTTGCGATGATTCTTGCCCCAAGTAGATTTGTTTATGATTATCGCATATACGATAATTACAAAGAGAATCGCAAGGAGAATCACGCCGTTGGATTTCATGAAACTTCCAAGGGCTAAAAATCCTGCTGAAAGACCATCCATGGTACCGCCCAATTGCTTGAACACTCTGTCAAACACTGGCATGATTTCTGTCACAAGTACTATGATGATTACAAGCATCATTCCAACCATCATAAGCGGATATGTGACTGCGCTTCTGATAGCGTTGCTGATGGCCATCTCTCTAGAATAATGAGCTGCTAGATTGATGAGAACCGTATCCATCTTACCTGTTTGCTCACCCATCTTTGCCATCTCAATAAAGTAATCCGGGAACACCTTGGAATCCTCGATGGCCTTTGCTAAGGAACCGGTCTCACCAACAACCTTCTCCATCTCAGTAAGGAGTTCCTTTTCCTCTCCGCCTTGGGATTCATCAATCATCATTGTGAGTCCCTGTATTGCTGAAACGCCGCTGGAAATCATCATTCCCATCTCGTCTGAGAATGCGTATAGTTCCTCGGCTGTTAATTTTTTTCTGGATTTATCACTCATAGCTTCACCCTTAATATTTGTATTTTAATTGATAATAGGTAGCGTCTTCTCGATATTGTTTGACGGTTTTGTTGTTTGCGTAAGAACCAAGTGTCGGATCCATCAATGTCCATTGAGTTCCATCGAACTCTATAATGTCATCAATCCATCCCTTCTCCTTGGTGTAGACTGATATCCAGGCGTGATATTCTGTACCTGCGTATCCTATTTCAAGTCGTGTCGGTATGCCTTGAGATCTAAGCATAGCCCCCATAAGGCTAGCATAGTCAAAACAGATTCCTGTGTTGGTAGCCAGGGTGTCATCCACCTTTGGGACATAACCTGACTGAACATTGGCTGCTTTGTCATAGTCGTACTCGATGTTGTTGGTGATGTAGTGATAGACTGAATTGACTACGTCTATGTCAGAATTTGCACTAGCCGCAAGCTCTTGCCCCTTTTTGACTGCCTTTGAATTTGCATCGAAGTGAACATACGCGTTTGGGTACAAGAACATACTGTATTCATCTTTCAGGGTTACACTCACTGACTGAGTAAAAGCTGCTGCATACTGGTCGTCATGGAGATTCTCGTAGATACCGATTTTGTAGGTTCCACTTCCCTCAGAAAGAGGATACACATGGTATTGTCCGTCCAAATCCATGAGATAGTTGTAGGTGTTTTTCGCAGGAGTCTCTATAAGCATTCGAACCTTTGACGCCGAGCCTGTGTACTTGACCATCACGTATCCGTCAGCTGTATTGCTGGCGTCTATGCTGGCATCCATGTTGGAATATTCTTCCGTCCCTGATGCCTCAGGCTTGAGCACTCGTATGCTATTGTCTCTAGAGCCATTGGATCCTTTAGCTAATGCGTCAGAAGACTCCCCGCTTCCAGTAGAAGAACCGTTGCCGCCGCCAGCTTTATCTAAAGCCGAACAGGCCACAAGGCTAATACTCAGAACAATCAGTGAAAGCAAATATCTTCCTTTTTTCAACTTGCTTCCTCCATTGCCCTTTATTTGTATAAGATATTAAGTAATTCTATTTCGTTTTTGAATGTGAAGCTTTTGTCCTTGGCTTTTTTGTAGACCGCACCTTGCCAAGTAGCTTTGTCTCTAGTGTGAATCAAGAGGGCATAGGCTTTGTCTGGTTCTTCCTTTTCTAGACCATCTGTAAGATCGTGAACCTTGTCCCCTCTAAATACATTGAATTTGTATTTGTTGGTTTTGGTGCCGCGAAACTTTCTGTATCGGTACATCTGTCCAGGCGAACCCAATGCATCCAAGAAGCCATTAACAACGTGAAAAAATTCATTTACTCCGTTGAATTCTACTGGCTCTGTATCGTATCTGGTATAAAACCTCCCCGCCATATTTTCTTTGGAGTCGAGAACGATTGCCATAAGGTTTCTGGCTCGTCTCATTCTAACAGGTATACCCATTCAATTATTCCCCTCTCACTATATCTTGTAGCTCGTCGGTATCGTTGTCCGTGCCGGCGTTTTCCAGTTTGACTGGGATGATTGTGTAGTCTAAGTAGCGCTTTCTTGATTCCTTGCTAAGGTTTTCGTTGATACGGGCCTGAACCAAAACACAATCTTCCTTGGCAATGTCCAACAATAGGATGACAAATTGGTTGTTGCTATATCTAGCGTACATATCGCCACCACGGGTAGAGTTGCGGATAGCTTCTCCCACATCCTCTGCAAAATCATTCATCTTTTCACGATTCTTTTCTGTGTCGTTGGTGTTTTTGTTGATTGTGCAAAGCATGAGCCATGCTGACTGTCTAGAACGCTTGATAACACGTTTGATATATCTATAGCTCTCCACGAAGATTGGATAGCTGCAACTGAAGCCACCCTCTAAATCTTCCTTGGCAGAATCTAAGTTTCGTTTTACTTCGTCGATTTCATCAGTGCCATACTGCATCTGATCTGCAAGCTTCTCAAGCTCCTCTTTCATCTTTGGGGACACGTCAAGACCAAGCTCGCCTGTCATAAGACGCTCGGTGTCCTCGTATAGCTTTAAGGCTTCCTTTGGCTTGTTTAGCTCGATGAGAGCTTCCATCTCGTAGGACTGCCACCCATCATATGGATAAAGCTGATTAGCCTTATGGCTGACTTTATAGAGATTGTTGTAGTCCTTTTTAAGAAGATAGAGCTCGCAAAGCTGTTTGACGCACTTGTCAAATTGCTTCTTGAGACGAACCTGAACTGTAACAACCCATTCTATGCCACTTAAGCCTGGAAGGAAATCTCCTGAATATGTGGCACAAGCAATCTCTAGGTTCTTTAACTGAACCTCTGAATCAGAGGCTTCAAATGCTCTTTTGGCTGCATCCTGAAATTCAAATGCGTCGCATTCAACCTTGATATTTGGGCTGATTTTATAGGTGCCCCTTTTGACGTTGACGTAGTCTTCCTTTGGAAGTCCTGCTTTTGGCAACGCCTTTCTAAGTCTAAAGACTAAAGCTCTCATGCTGTTTGATGGGTCTGCTATTTCCTCGTCTTGAAATAGATTTACCATCAATTGATCACGGGTTAATCCCTCTGGATAATATATCAGCATTTGTAAGAGCTGATTTACCTTGGTTGTGTTATTTCTTTCGATAGTAAATGGTTTTCCTTTGTAAAGAAATTCTACCTTTCCTAACATTCTTGCTCTGATTACAATTTGTTGTTCCAATTTTAGTCTCCCAATTAAATTAAATCTTGGTTTATTGTTCCGATATTTCCTTGTTACTTAAATAATAAATCCTTATATTGTTTCACCGGGATTTTAATACAACACTATAAAACTAGTATAATTTTTTCGTTTGTTATTGTAAATAAACTTTGATATAAATTTTTATTTTTTATAATTTTAGGCAAAAAATGAAGGGCCACTTTCGCAGCCCTTCACCTTTGGCAGTAAACAAGTTTTACAACTCATCTGCTTCATTAATATCACAACGACCGCAAATTACAGTCAAGTTGCCATTTCTTGTTCGAATGCTATCAAGGAATTCTTTTTCCTTTGAATCATCCTTGAGTCTTACTCTATAGTTGATTTCATACATGCTGCCCATGTTAGTTGTTCTAACAATTAACATTTTGTGGCTAACCGTAAACTGATCAAAGATATCATCGAATATATCTGAGTAGTCTAGGTTCTCTGGAATCGTAATCTTAAGATCCTTTTCCTCTGCCCCC
This sequence comes from Pseudobutyrivibrio sp. UBA1225, assembly GCA_002309345.1. GTDB lineage: Bacteria > Bacillota > Clostridia > Lachnospirales > Lachnospiraceae > Pseudobutyrivibrio. The sequence goes on along the minus strand of DBWZ01000078.1, from coordinate 17,268 downwards.
AGTGAAGCGTATCCACATACATTAAGTATGAAGTGAATTGCACATATGATAAGAGTGAGAATTGCAGCTAACGGAAGCAATCCTACCGAACAAACAATACCTATTGACATTGAAAAGAAGATAAAACCAATGTCTCTGGAACTTCCTTGCAGTGAACGGAAACGAACTAGTGAGAATGCACCCACTACTGCAAGACTTGTTCCCAAGTTACCATTTACAACTATCATTACTATACTTACAAGTATTGGTAAAATGATAAGTGTTCTAGCAAAATTCTTTGAGTTCTTACCTGTATTCATATAGGTAAGTGAAATAATGAGACCAAGCACGCCCGCTACTAGCGAATATATTACAGCCTGCGTCTGTGTTATTTCTGCACCTGCGGCACTGTTTGTAAATAACGAAACAAATTCATCCATTTTCTAATCCCCCGATTTGTAATATTTTTAAGCATGTAACAGTTGTCTCTTATAGAAATTGCCATATTTCGAAAATGAAATTGAATATAGCTGATATTTTGATAGGAGCCGCGCAAACCATAGCGGCATAGCGTCAGCAATCTTCACCTCCATTAATCGCTCGCCTTCGTCTAATAAATAATCATTATCATCGTCGACGTATAAAGTAAGGTTTGTTGTTCTACTTCTAATATCCTTGTCAAATGTTACTCTGAAATCTGGATCTTCTATTCCATATAGCGCTATTCTGTCATAGGCTATATATCTCTTTGGAATAATGTCATAATGATCGAAAAAGTATTCAATCTCATGGAAGATCTGATTTGGATTTGAAGGTTCTACCCCATCGATCAAGAACGCTTCAGCCTCCTCCATAGGTATTGCAACTCGTCTTTTGTTAACGAGTCCTTTGTACTTCTTTTTAATCTCGAAGAAGCACATGCTATCGTATGTTGGTGTTCCGTAACATCTGATTCTAAATTTTTCTTTGTACTTAGGACCTTCGATAGAGGTTCTAATCAACTCGTCGCACTCCGTATCGTAATAAATATTACGAATTGTATGAAGACCATATTGATCTTCAAGCATATATGCCTCCAACTCTTTTCTAAAGGCCATATATGTTTTTTCATCCATTACATATTTCTTTTCATAACGGTCAAATACATTTTGGATTTGTTCTTTCTTTTTTTTCCCCATAGTAACTCTCCTATAAAACTTCAACTCATTGTAATCCAACTTTTATCCACCCAATATCCTTGGGTTTCATTCCATCTGCGATATTGAACCACTTTTCGCCCATTAATCTCATAGGTTCGGTACTTATTAACTATCGAGTCGTTTGAAAAAAACAAATTCATCTGCACGCCAGCAGCACCCGCTGCTTCCTGCTTTGCATACACGGTGGACTCGTTGAAGAGAACTGTCAAACAAATTGCAACTAAGCAACATAGACCACATATAAGTCTCTTCATAGTTAAAATCCCTTCTTCAATTCAAATCCATCATTTAATAATTTTTCTACATACTCATCATCAATTTTAATCAAGTCCTGATTTATTTGAATGTAATACTTATTTTCATACTCAATTATATAGCTGTTTTCCTTGCTAAATTCCTCCCCGTAATGTGTGTTCATCTGTCCCTGGGGTGCATCATATTTTGATCTAAACACCACCAAATAGGATAAGAAAAATGTGATTACAAAAAATATTGGAACTAAGCAATTACCATATTTCTTCTTTCCCGCGTTGTAATATCTGATCTCTTCAAATCGTTCCTCAATGGCTGTTGGTTTAGAATTGGAAAGGCCAATACTGAATGCAGATTCAAATGATGAATTGTTCTTGTATTCATCTAGAAGCACCTGCAGGTACTTTATCCTTCCTTCGGAATCTAGACTCTCAACCACTGTTTGGTCGCATCTGAGCTCGAATGTTTGATATAAATCCTTACTCAAAAGATAAACTATTGGATTCCACCAATAGATTGCACTGAATACTTCTACCAATATTTTCACGAGCAAGTCCTTGTTGGCATGATGTCCATATTCATGTAGCAATATAAGTTTTTCCGTTTCTTTCTCATAATTTTTTGCGGGCAGTAATATCATCTTCTTTAATATCCCAAAGCTGATTGGACTACCTATGATTTCACATTCTCGAATTTCGATATTTTTCCCTTTGTCGAAGGCATCTATAGCAGCATTCTCTTTTATCTTGGAGAATTTCTTAACAGTGGTGAACACCTTAAGGTATTCTCTCACAAGAATAATTAGCTTTATCAATCCCACCAAAAGAATTATGCCTGCCAATAGGTTGTATACCTTGATCCTCCCAACGCCGTGTAGGGATATATTGTAAGTTAACACTTTATAGATAGGGTTAATGATAACAGGCATTTCAACTGGCTTCGTAAAGACGAATTCCACCGGTAAAAATAGCCGTATGGCGCAAAATAAATACAGCAATGTGACATTGCTGGCGCTGCATATACTAACCAACCTGGCTTTTGTTCTTAACAGATAAAGCAATAGGATAATTGCACTACTATAAATTGCCGTAACCACAAAAGAAAATATGGTTATCCTCATTTGTCCTCTACATTCTCACCTTCTTTCTTCATTTCTTCGATGATTTGCTCTAGTCGTTCAATCACCTCCTCGTTCGCGCTGCCCTTTTCACCTACACCAAGAACTGCTGCAGATATCTTCTCCAATACTCTCTGGGGCATCCGCTTTTCCAACAAATAATTAGAGTAATACTCTTCTTGAGAGATTGCTGGCAAAAATTGTCTTGCGTACTGCTTATTGTGTCTCTCAACTCCCACAACCTTTAATAATTTTTTTTCTTCAAGTTTTTTAATAGTTCTAAAGATGGCTGCATGGTTCCATTCTTCGCCTATTAAGTTCTTCTCCACCTCGTCTGAAGTAAGAGGTTTTTCATTGGACCAAAAAAAGTCCATCAAAAGTTCTTCTCTTTTTGATAGATACATAGCATTACTTCCCCTCTTTATCTAATATCACTATTGATATCAATTCTATTTCTTTTATCTGGTTTTTTCAATCGTTTAAGTTCACAAAACAACTCTAAAACAAAATTTAGTGAATAATCAACAAATCGGGCTTTATCTTTTTTATTAAATTTACTTTATAGAAATTCTTGACCACATTTCTGTATTTTTTCACAAAACAAATAATCGGTTAAAACCAATTTCCTTGTAAAAGAAAAGATAGAGCAGGATTACCTACTCTATCTTTTCTTTCACATTATACTTGTTCATCGCGCTATCTAAGTTTCCCTCAAGGAACAACTCGACAGCACCCACAACCTTTTCGAATGAATCATCCACTCGTTTTCTATCCTCGTCGTCATATCTGCCAAGCACGTGGGCAATCATGTCCCCTTTTTGGCACTCACCTACGCCTACGCGGATGCGAGGGAAATTCTTTGTATCCAGCAAACCTATGATGCTCTTAAGCCCGTTGTGTCCACCGGCGCTTCCCTGTTTCCTGACACGAATGTTTCCTGTAGAGAGGGAAACATCGTCTGAAATGATAATGAGCTCGGTGGTTGGGTCGACACCGTAATACTCAGTAAGCTCGAATACACATTCTCCGCTAAGGTTCATATACGTCTGAGGCTTTACCAGCATAACCTTTTGGCCGTTAATAATGCCCTTTCCCACAAGACCCTTATGCTCCTTGTGTTTTACATCTATCCCATACTTTTCAGAGATAGCATCAATGGCTTCAAAGCCAACATTATGTCTGGTTCCATCGTACTTTCTTTCTGGATTGCCTAGACCAACAATTAAAAACATAATTCCTATTCTGGGAACTCTTCCTTATACTTCGTAAGGATCATTGTCTGCATCTGCTCTCTAGTGGTTGAGCGAATTGGATGAGCAATGTCCTTGTAACCGCCTTCTGAGCCACGTCTAGATGGCATAGCGATAAATAGTCCCTTATCTCCTTCAATAATCTTGATGTCGTGAATTACAAACTCTTCATCAATAGTGACTGAAACTACAGCCTTCATCTTACCTTCTTTTTCGATTTTGCGAATTCTGATATCAGTGATTTGCATTGTTATACCTCCCCAACTGGCATATCATATCTGTTTTTGTTTCCGGTAACTATGCGGATTCCATTTTCCCCAACATATGTGGATCCGCTGAGCAATGTCTCATGGCTTTCAACAATGCAATTCTCTACGTGCACGTTGTCCCCTATGTATGCTCCGTTTAAAATGACACAATTCTTGACAATTGAATTATTGCCAACAAATGCTTTTTTAAACAGTACAGAATTCTCTACAGTACTGTTAATGATACATCCTCCCGCAACGAGTGAGTTCTTCACTTTGGAGCCTGCGTTGTATTTGGCAGGCGGCAAGTCGTGCGTCTTTGAATAAACTCCTGGCTCGGAGTGGAAGAAACTATCTCTAACATCCTTCCGTAAGAAATCCATGTTTGCCTTGAAGTAACTATCTACATCAGCGATGTTTGACCAGTAGCCCTCCATCATGAATCCGTAGATTTTCTTCATGCTCTTGTATCTTATGAGAATGTCTGTAACAAAATTGTATCTGCCCTCTCGATTGCACTCCTCTAGCAAATCGATGAGGGCTCTACGTCTGATGACGTATACTCCGGCGGAAACTATGTCTGAGTTTGCAACCATCGGCTTTTCCTCAAACTCTGTAATCCTACCTTCCCGGTCCATTTCAACTACCCCGTAACGATTGATATCGTCACCCTCAGGTAGCTTGGCACAAACAACTGTTATATCAGCTTGCTTCGCGATGTGGTAGTCCAAAACCTTGTTGAAATCAAGTTTATAAACACAATCACCGCTAGCTATAATAACATATGGCTCGTGCCTTTTCTTTAAGAAATCAATATTTTGCCAAATGGCATCGGCGGTACCACGATACCACCAGCTATTGTTTGTGGTAACTGTCGGTGTAAAAAGGAAGAGTCCTCCCTGCTTTCTACCGAAGTTCCACCATTTTGATGAATTAAGATGCTCGTTTAAGGAACGAGCGTTGTACTGAGATAGCACAGCAACCGTTTGGATGTGGGAGTTTGTCATGTTTGAAAGAACAAAATCGATACATCTGTAGCTGCCTACTACTGGCATCGCGGCTATCGCTCGCTTGTCCGTAAGATTTTTCATTCTGCTGCTATTACCACCCGCTAGAATAATACCTAATGCTTTCATAATCGATCACCCGCCTTGATAATGTAGCCACCACTGGCTAGCTGTCCCTCTGGATAATCCACTTCACTAGTCTCGCCCTTGATAGCTGTATTCTTGCCAATAGTTACATTTGCAGGGATAGCTGAATTCTCTCCAATTACCGCAAGCCCAAATGCATATATACTAGCATTTAGCTTGCTAGGAGCTTCCTCTCCCAGGCCGATTTTGGTCCCGTCTCCGACGGTGGTGTTTTCGGCTATGATCGATTTATCTATGATACAGTTCTTGCCAATGCTAGCACCCTCCATGATGATTGAGTCACGGACTACTGTACCCTCTTCTATAACAACACCGGCGCCTAGCACCGAGTTGTAAACCTCTCCGTATATCTGTGCGCCAGCTCCCACGATTGCCTTCTCGACTACCGCGGTTTCTGCCAAAAACTGTGGTTCTATGATGTTTTGGTTCGTATAAATCTTCCAGAATTCTTCGTATAGGTTGAACTCCGGGATGAGATCGATAAGCTCCATGTTGGCTTCCCAATATGAACCTAGAGTACCAACATCCTTCCAATAGCTGTTGAACTCGTAGGCGTACATTGGCGACCCCTTATCGTGAAGGTATGGCAACACATGCTTACCAAAATCACAATTACTCTGTTCTCTAAGTGCTAGAAGCGAATCCTTTAGGGCCTTCCAGCTAAAAATATAGATACCCATTGAAGCCAAATTGCTATGCGGCTCTGGTGGTTTCTCCTCAAACTCGCTGATTCGTTTTTCGTCATCAGTAATAACAACGCCAAATCGCGATGCCTCTTCGATTGGCACGGGTATGACGGCGATTGTTACGTCTGCCCCCTTACTTTTATGAAAATCTAGCATGGCCTCATAATCCATCTTGTATATATGATCGCCCGAAAGAATAAGTACATACTCAGGATTATAATTTTCCATGTATTTAATGTTCTGGAAAATTGCATTGGCAGTTCCAGAATACCACTCACTTGTGTCACTCTTCTCGTATGGCGGAAGAACCGTGACACCGCCATTGTTTCTATCTAAGTCCCATGGAATACCGATTCCGATGTGGGAATTTAAAACTAATGGCTGATACTGAGTAAGAACGCCAACGGTATCAATTCCTGAATTGATACAATTTGAAAGTGGAAAATCGATAATGCGATATTTCCCCCCGAAAGAAACTGCTGGCTTTGCAACATCGGACGTTAGTACGCCCAATCTGCTTCCTTGCCCGCCAGCAAGAAGCATTGCAATCATCTCTTTTCTAATCATCCCTATCATCTGCCTTTCTCATGATGTCAGTGAAGGATGTGCTAAAACCCCGTGCACTCCCCAAAGATTTCATAAATCCCCATTAATGAAATCTAACCCTCTTAGTCAGCATTTATATGTGCGCTAAACTGCTGACAAATCAAAGATTGCGAATATTCTACAAAATTCACAATCTTATAGCATTAGTATAACAAAGTGTAAAAATACGCGCAATAATATTCATAATTTTTTACTATATCTTTGTTAATAGTTTGACAACTCCTAGTAATTATGACGAATATCTTATGCTACTATTCATCAAAAGTACCTTGAAACAAATCTCATTTAGAGTTAATGTATTTAAGTTGAGATTTTTAATAAGAAGGAACTTATCATGTATAAACTTAATTTTAACAACAAAATACATGTGCATTTTATTGGAATCGGAGGCATCAGCATGAGCGGACTTGCCGAGATTCTTCTTGGCGCAGGCTTTACTATTTCTGGCTCAGACCGAGAGTCATCAGATCTAACCAAGCACCTTGAAGCTCTTGGAGCTAAGGTTTCATATCCACAGGCTGCTGCAAACATCACTGATGATATCGACCTCATCGTATATACAGCGGCAATTCATCCGGACAACCCAGAGTTTGTTGCCTCTCAGGCCTCTGGCAAGCCAATGCTCACTCGAGCAGAGCTCCTTGGAGAGATTATGGCCAACTACGCTCACTCAATCACAGTTTCTGGCACACATGGCAAGACAACAACCACTTCCATGATTAGTCAGATTCTTCTTGAGACGGCTGAAGATCCAACAATTTCTGTTGGCGGTATTCTAGATGCCATCCACAGCAACGTGCACGTTGGGAATAGCGATGTATTTATCACAGAAGCTTGTGAATACACCAATAGCTACCATTCATTCTTTCCAAAGTACAACATCATCTTGAATGTAGAAGCGGATCATCTTGATTTCTTCAAAAATCTTGAAAACTATCGCGCTTCCTTTAAGAAGTTTGCTGGAAACACTGCCGAAGATGGTATCCTTATCATCAACAACGAGATTGAAGATGTTAATTACTTCACCGAAGGTCTCAAGTGCAAGGTTATCACTTATGCGCTTTCAGGTGATGCAGATATAATACCTACTGATATTTCATATAATGAAAAGGGCTTTGCAAGCTTTGTTCCTGTCTACAATGGAAAAGCCCTTGATAGAGTCAGCCTTAATGTTCCTGGCGACCACAACATCAGCAATGCTCTTTCTGCCATCGCTCTTTGCGTGGAAATGGGCATCGGCTACCAGCACATTCAAGCTGGTCTTGCCAAGTTTGGCGGTGCTCACCGCAGATTTGAGATTAAGGGAACCTTTAAGGGTGCCACAGTGGTTGATGATTACGCTCATCATCCTACCGAGATACGTGCTAGCCTTTCAGCTGCTGCAAACTATCCTCACAACAGGGTGTTTGTTTGCTTTCAGCCTCACACCTACACCCGCACCCTTAGCTTCTTGGATGCTTTCGCTGAAGCTCTTAGCGCTGCAGATGTGGTTGTTCTAGCAGATATCTACGCAGCTCGTGAGCCAGATATTTACGGAGTCAGCTCAAAGGATATTTCTGATCGCATCCAAAGCCTTGGAACAGAGGCACATTATCTAGGTTCTTTTGAAGCCTGTGAAAATTTTTTAGAAAAAAATATTGTTAACAATGACTTGTTGATAACTATGGGAGCCGGAAACGTGTATTTAGTAGGCGAAAACTTACTTAACAAATAGTTATCCACATTATCCACATTTTTTTGCATTTTTCTTTTGCACGAAAATGTGGATTTTTTTATCCTTTTTTTACGTGTCTGAAGTTACTTTTCCACATTATCCACAAATCTCACAAACCCTTTATTTACAAGGGTTTGCAGGGGTTTTGCTCTTTTCTTTTTTCATTTCTTTTGCTATAATTTGCCTCAGGTTATTGAGGAGAGGATAATTTTATGGCTGACATCATGTTACACACAAACAACAACACAGGTTTTACTTGTATTCCTAATATTTTTATTGATGATTTCATGAAAGATGCCAATGGGGAATATGTCAAGATTTACCTTTATCTGCTTCGTTGTCTTAATAGCGATGGATATGAATTTTCCATCTCGCAGTTGGCGGACTGCTTAGACCACACAGAAAAAGATGTAATGCGGGCCTTTCTTTATTGGGAGAAAGTTGGTTTGCTTCATCTTGAGTACACCCCAGATAATGAGCTTTCAGGAATCTGTTTAGTTGATGTGAAGGGAACTGGTTCAAACCTCACATCAGTTAATTATTCTGCTGGCGCTAGCACTGCAGTATCCGCTGGCGCTCCAGCAGTTGCATCTTCACCTGTAGAGGCGTCGGTTCGTCCGAACTACAGCTCGGATCAACTAGATGCTTTTAGGGAAGAAGCATTGGTTAGCGATTTGCTTTTCGCAACCCAAACTTACTTAGGTCGTCCGCTATCTACATCAGATACACAGACACTTTTATTCTGGTACGATGGCTTACATATGAGTATTGAGTTGATTCAATATCTTATCGAGACTTGCCTAGACAACGGCCACAGCAGTTTCCACTATATGGATACTGTTGCACGCAACTGGGCAGAGGATGGAATCACCACTGTTGAAGCAGCTAGACTTTCTAGTTCGGCTCGCAATGACACAGTATATTCTATCATGAGAGCTCTCGGTATCTCAGGAAGAGATTTGATTCAATCAGAGCTCAATTATATTGATAAATGGGTTAACACCTATTGCTTTGGACTTGATATTATCTGCGAAGCATGTAAGCGCACGGTTGTTGCTACCAACAAACCATCCTTCAAGTATGCAGATTCTATTCTTTCAAGTTGGAAGAAATCATCAGTCAAGTCTTTGGACGACATTGCACGTCTTGATCAGGAATTTGCTACCGCTTCTGTGGCAAAGCTTTCATCTGCCAATCGAGTTCGCAACACAAATGCCAACTCACAGAAGCCTAAGACTAACAACAAATTCCACAACTTTTCACAGCGGGACTACGACTTTGCTGCTTTGGAGAAAAAATTGTTGGGCAACTAAACAAGGGGGATATGTACATGGCATTGTCTAATGAACAATATGATGCGCTTATGCGTCAGTACAATCACAAGCAGGCTCGTAACAATCAAATTGTTTCATATCGCACAGACGAGGTTTATTCTGCGATTCCTGCACTTTCTCAATTAGACGAAGAAGTATCAAAGGTTTCAATTTCATCAATTACAGCTATTTTTGAGGGTCAAGATATAGCCGAGGCGGCAGCCAACTCTAAGCGTAAGCTAGCAGCTTTGAAGGAAAAGCGTGCAGCAATGCTTGAGGCTGCTGGATTTCCTGCAGACTACCTTGAGCCTCCTTATGACTGTCCAGATTGCAAAGATACTGGATTTATAAACGGCAAGCGCTGCCACTGCTTCAAGCAGGCAGCCATCAATATTGTCTACAAGCAGTCAAATATCAGCACGATTCTTTCCAAAGAAAATTTTGACCGCTTCAACTTAAATGTCTACGACGATAATTACTTTGAAGGTAATTCCGATGTTAGTGCTCGGGCTACTGCACAAATAGCCTTAGAAAGAGCGCAAAACTTTGTGCAGAATTTTAAAACAAATGGTGGTAATCTCTTGTTGCTTGGACAGACAGGGTGTGGTAAGACCTTTCTTTCCAACTGTATTGCAAAGGCTCTTTTAGATCAGGGAGTATCCGTTATTTACTTCACTGCGTTCGAGCTTTTCAAAGTATTTGAAGAACAGACTTTCAAAAAGAACTCCTCTGTAGAGGAGCTTAACGATCAAATATTTGACTGTGATTTACTTATCATAGATGACTTGGGCACCGAGTTCCAGAACTCCTTCACTACTGCAAGGTTGTTCCAGTGCCTCAACGAAAGACTTTTGCAAAACAAATCAACTATCATATCAACCAATCTCTCATTCGAGGATATGAGAGACACATACAGTGAACGTATTACTTCGCGAGTGTTTTCATATTACGAGGCAATCAAGCTCATTGGTGAAGATATTCGCATCAAAAAAGTAATTAACAAATAAATATTTTCAAGGAGCAAGACATGCCAAACAATGAAATCGTGTTGGAAAACACACCACCTATGGCTGAGCTCGGGTTAATCCCTCACAAGAGCTGTTCTGCCATCGCTGAACGAGTTAACGACTACTTACTTGAATGGAGACAGGAACGCAAGAGCGATCAATCAATCATCACTCTCGCAGGCTATCGCAGCGATTCTTACATCGTTGATGCCGATTGCCCTCGTTTCGGTTCTGGTGAAGGCAAAGGTATCATCAATCAGTCAGTCAGGGGCTTAGATTTATACATCCTAGTGGATGTTACTAACTATAGCCTTACTTACACTGTATGTGGACACCAAAACCACATGAGTCCAGATGATATCTACTGCGACCTCAAACGTATCATCGCAGCTGCCATGGGTAAGGCAAAGCGTATCACTGTAATTATTCCTTTCCTTTACGAAGGAAGACAGCACCGCAGAAGTGCTCGTGAATCACTTGACTGTGCAATGGCTCTTCAAGAGCTTGTCCACATGGGTGTAGACAACATCATCACCTTTGATGCTCACGATCCACGTGTACAAAACGCGATTCCACTTAACAGCTTTGAGACAGTATCTCCTACTTATCAGTTCCTTAAGGGCATCCTTAAGAACTGCAAGGACTTAAAGCTTGATAACGACCACCTTATGATTATCTCACCTGATGAAGGTGGTACAAAGAGAGCCGTATATATGGCCTCAGTTTTAGGTGTAAATGTTGGTATGTTCTACAAGCGTCGTGATTACAGCCGCATTGTTGATGGTCGTAATCCAATCGTCGCTCACGAATTCCTTGGTAATGACGTCGCTGGCAAGGATGTCATCATCGTTGATGATATGATTTCTTCTGGCGAGTCTATGATAGACGTAGCTACCGAGCTCAAAAAGCGCAACGCTAACCGTATTTTCGTAGTAGCTACATTCGGACTTTTCACAAACGGCATGGAGAAGTTCGATAAGGCAGTTGCCGAAGGCATTATTTACAAGGTTGTTACTACAAACCTTACATATCTCACTGATGATGTCCTCAACAAGGATTACTTCATCAAGTGTGACATGTCAAAATACATTGCATACATAATCGATACTCTAAATCATGAGTGCTCAATCTCAGAGCTTCTCAACCCCTACGGACGTATCGAAAAACTCATCACCAAATACAAAAACGGCGAATACTAGAAGACAGAAAGGGCTCCGCAAATGCGGAGCCTTTTCTCATGTTAATTACAATCTCTCTTTATACCTCACCAAGCTTTGAAGCGGCGGCTTGGTCACATATGATTGTGACATCCCAGTGCCGCTGCAAAACGGAGCCCGGCACCTCTTCGGTCACTGGTCCGTTTATCACTTTTGCAAGAGCTTCAGCCTTTGATTCACCGGTTACTAGTAAAAGAATTTGCTTTGCGCCAAGGATGGATGTTATGCCCATTGAGTAAGCCTGTTTTGGCACTTCATCTATGTTTTCAAAGAATCTAGCGTTGGCATGTATGGTGCTTTCTGCCAAATCCACCAGGTGGGTCTTTTCTATAAATGCAGTTCCCGGTTCGTTGAAGCCTATGTGGCCATTCTCCCCTAAACCAAGGATTTGTAAATCGATTCCTCCAAGGGACCGAAGGAGTCGTTCATAAGCTTGGCATTCCTTTTCAGGGTCTTTGGCCATACCGTTTGGCAAAAACGTATTTGACAAGTCTATGTCTACTTTGGAAAATAATATTTCGTTCATGTAATAATGGTAGCTATTTTTGTCCGTATCTGAAAGTCCCCTGTATTCATCTAAATTAACAGTTCGAACCTTCTTGAATGATATTTCGCCAGAATTGTACTTCTCCACTAATATTTTGTACATACCTATAGGTGTTGTTCCAGTGGCTAAGCCAAGAACAATATCGGGTTTTGCTTTGATCTGGTTTGCAACTAGGCTTGCTGCCCTTTTGCTCACCGCTTCATAGTCTCTCTCTTTATAAATTTTCATTTCCTTATTACTCACTATTCTTATTTGATATTATGTAATTAGTATTTCGCATAAGAGTTAGCGCTATCTCTCCTCTAGTTTCATTATAGGAACTAGGAAAGATTTGCGTCAATTACGCCAAACTCTTTTGTAACACCTTTCATCCAAAATGCCTTCTTTTGTAATTTTGATGTTAGTACTTTCATAAATTGTTCAAAGGATTGAGATTCCACTCATCCTTTTCTTATAATATATTCAGAAGAGATTAAAGCGTTTAAAAAGGAGATATCAATGACCCATAAGCAAGAAATCCTAGACCAAATAAAAGGCGGACTTATTGTTTCCTGTCAGGCTTTGGAGGACGAGCCCCTTCATAGCAGCTTTATCATGTCGAGAATGGCCGCAGCCGCAGAGGAAGGTGGGGCCGTTGCCATCAGAGCAAACGGGCCAGAGGACATCACTGAAATCCAAAAAACTGTCTCTCTACCTATTATCGGCCTTTGGAAGAAGGATTATGATGATTCAGATATCTATATCACTCCTACCATGGATGAAATAGACGCTTTAGCTCGCGCAAATGTGGATATTATCGCCACCGATGCCACGGATAGGGTTCGACCTAAGGGACAAACCTTGTTGAGCTTTATTGGCGATATTAAGGCCAAATATCCCGATATGATTTTTATGGCAGACTGCTCCACTTTTCAGGAGGGTCTCAAAGCACAAAAGCTAGGCTTTGATATGGTTAGTACCACCCTTTCCGGCTATACAAAAGAAACAGCAGGAAAAATACTTCCTGATTTTGATTTGTTGGAGATGCTTGTTTCTTCTCTTGATATTCCTGTGGTTGCAGAAGGCGGCATCTGGGAGGTTGACCAACTACAAACGGCCTTTGAGATAGGTTGTCATTGTGCTGTCATAGGAAGTGCTATCACCAGACCTAGAGAAATCACAAAGCGTTTTACCGATTCAATCAAGGAGATAAGCAATGAAAATCGTTAATGGTAGTGTGTTCTTAGAGGACGGAAAATTTAAGGATGTTGACGTAGTCTGTGAGAACGGAAGCATAACAGATATTCTTGAGCAAGGCTCCTCAACGGATTCGGACATAGTTGATGCAAGTGGATGCTATGTTATTCCTGGACTTGTGGACATACATCTGCATGGATGTATGAGCTTTGATACCTGCGATGGCACTGTTGAAGCTCTTAAAGCTATGGCAAGCTACGAGGCAAGTCATGGGGTTACATCAATTCTTCCTACTACCATGACTTACCCAGAAGAAACTCTTACTACCATTGCAAGGGCTGTTAAGGAATATCGTAAATACGAAAACGCTTCTTCTGGCAGGGCAACCATACAAGGCATAAATATGGAGGGTCCTTTTATTTCCCGTGAAAAGAAAGGGGCACAGAATCCTAAGTATATTCAAAATTGTGACTATGAAATGTTTCATAGAGTCAACGAGGCAAGCGGCGGTGTAATTCGTTTATGCGATATTGCTCCAGAGCTTGAAGGCGCCATGGACTTTATCGACAAAGCCAAGGATGAAACTCGAATATCTATTGCCCATACTACTGCTGACTATGAAACATGCATGGAAGCTTTTAAGCATGGCGCAAAACATCTTACTCATTTGTTTGATGCTATGCCTCCGTTTTCTCACCGGGCTCCTGGCCCTATAGGTGCTGCTGCAGAGTTAGATTTTGTTACACCAGAAATCATTTGCGATGGCATACATGTTTTTCCTTCGGCAGTTAATATGATGTACAAGGTCTTCGGTTCAGATAGACTGATTTTTATTAGCGATTCTACTAGGTCAACAGGCTTGTCTGATGGCGAATATGAATTAGGTGGACAGCCTATTTCTGTGAAAGGGCGTCTGGCAACACTCCACGATGGAACAATCGCCGGCTCAGCCACCAATTTATATGACTGTATGCTTACCGCCATCAATGAAATGAACATTCCACTTGAGGCTGCTATCCTTTGTTCTACAAGGAACCCAGCCCGGTCTGTTGGGATATATGATACTGTTGGTTCAATCACTATTGGCAAACAGGCTGATTTTGTTATAATTAATAAATCAGATCTAAGTATTAATAATGTGATTGTAAGGGGTTCATATGTCAACAGTTGATTCAACTAAGGATAAGATTCGAGAATCTTATAATAATTTGACCAAATCAGAGCAGGGAGTTGCAGATTACTTTTTGGAAAACACCGCCATCAGCGATTTTTCCTCAAAGCATATCTCCTCCCTGCTATACGTTTCTGAGGCAACTCTCTCAAGATTTGCCAAGAAATGCGGCTTTAAAGGCTACCGTGAGTTCGTGTATATGTACGAGCTTGATTTCAAGGATTATTTCACGGAAAAGGAAGAAAAGGAAATCTCTGATATTACCCGTGCAGTTCGCAAGAACTACAAGGATATTCTATCTACAGCATTTGAACTCATCGACGAGGATCAGATGCGTCGAATCGCAAGCATGCTCAGCAATATCGAATATACTTTGCCTGTGTATGGCATGGGCTCTAGTGGCTATGTAGCCAGAGAATTTCAGCTTCGCTTTATGCGATTGGGTCTGGACGTTATCGCAATTACGGATTCCCAGATGATTGCCATGAACGCTTCCCTTGTTAAGCGCGGCTCACTAGTTTTAGCTTTTTCCATCAGCGGCACCACCAAGGTTGTCATCGACGGCATCAAAAAAGCAAAGCAAAACGGCGCCAGGGTTGTCCTTTTTACTGCATCAAAGGATAAAAAGCTCAAAGAGCTTTGCGATGAAATCGTTGAAGTAGCATACCTTAATGAACTTGAAAAGGGCACCAAGATTTCTCCTCAGATTTCCCTTTTAATTCTGCTGGATGTGCTCTACTCTTACTATTTCGCCAACGATTCCTTCTTCAAGGCTGAAAAGTACAAACGGACGCTGTCAGCGCTAGAAATAAAGCAATCACTAGATTGAATATAAGAAAAGGTCGCAAGCCAAAGCCTGCGACCTTTTTTGTTGGATTACGGATAAATTTGTTTTATGTTAATCTCTCTTTTAAAGCAATTTCTTGAACTCGTCATATACGAATTGTACCTGAGTTCCTATGATGACCTGCACTGAGGTCTTTCCTGGGCGAATCATGCCTGCTGCACCTGCGGCCTTAACACCCTTTTCATTGATTATATCTTGCTCTTTAACCTCTAGTCTAAGTCTTGTAGCACAGTAATCAGCAGAAGTGATGTTGTCCTTTCCTCCAAGTGCTTCTAAGATCTTTGCTGCAACAACTGCGTAGTTGTTGTTAGAAAGCTTTGCGTCCTTATCAAGCTCAGCGTAATCTTCCTCGTCATCCTCTCTACCTGGTGTCTTCAAATCAAACTTGCCAATTGCATAATAGAATACCAAATAGAAAACTACAAATGCTGCGATACCAAGTGGAATTATCATCCATGTATTCTTAGCTGCTGGAAGCGAAGCAGAGAATATTAAATCTGTTGCACCAGCTGAGAATGAGAATCCCGCTCTAAATCCTACCAGGGCTGTTATTACAGTGAATATACCGTAAAGCAATGCGTATATGAGATAAAGACCTGGTGCAAGGAACATAAATGCGAACTCAAACGGCTCTGTAACACCACAGACAAATGCACAAATTGCAGCAGATGAAAGTATACCAATTGCAAGCTTTTTCTTTCCTGACTTTGCTCGTCTAATCATAGCAATTGCCGCACCTGGAATACCAAACATCATACATGGGAAGAATCCTGACATGTAAAGACCTAGATCCCATGAAACATCGGCAGATGTTTTGCCTGCCCAGAAGTTTGTCAAATCACCAAGACCAATTACGTCGAACCAGAATACGTTGTTAAGTGCATGGTGAAGACCGGTTGGAATAAGTAATCTGTTTAAGAATGCGTATATACCAGCTCCGAGAACTCCCATTTTTGAAATTCCAGTTCCGGCTGCAACCAATGCTGTAAATAAGAATGGCCATAAGAATAGCAATACAGCTGAAACAAGTATAGAAAACAGTCCTGCAAAAATAGCTACGCTTCTCTTTCCGCTGAAGAATGAAAGCCAATCTGGAAGCTTCGCGTTCTTAAATTTGTTGTAACACATGGAGCCTATGATACCGGCAATGATACCAATAAATGGATTTGCAACCTTGTCGAAAGCGATAGTCTTTGTTGCGTTGTCTGCTATAGAAGGCATAATCGCTGTAACAAAGCCCGTGTTCAAAAGTGTTGTCATAATCAACCATGACACAAGGGCTGCCACACCACCTGTACCGTCATGATCATCTGCCATACCAACACCAACACCGATAACAAACAGTATAGCCATGTTATCAATCAATGCTGCACCAGCTTTTACCAAGAAAAGTCCTATGAGCATCTTTGCTCCACTAATGTCGCCACCTTGCATTGTGGCTGGGCATAACCAATAACCGATACCCATCAACAAACCACACAGCGGTAAAACAGCCACTGGCAACATTAGGGCTTTACCCAGTTTTTGTAAAAACTTCATACACTCTCCTCCTTTTAACCCCTAGTTTTCCTAATAAGACTCCCTATTAAGTACTAATTAAATTATATCTATTTCCCAAAATCCATGTCAACGTATTACTCTTCTTCTGAAACCTCTTTCAAATTTCGCTCATTCTTGCTCATTTTTGTGACAGTACTTTCAAATCATCTTTCGAGCTCAGCTCGTTGTTTACATATGTGGGAAAATTATTTCCTAGTATGCAAGAAAGAGTTTTGCTACGCAAAA
>DBWZ01000028.1:44733-48471 GCA_002309345.1 Pseudobutyrivibrio sp. UBA1225 | reverse complement strand
GATACTAATATTTTATTGGAATCAGGTACTAACGAGCTGGAGGTCCTTGAATTCAAAGTTGGCAAGAATTTCTACGGAATCAACGTAGCTAAGATTAGAGAGATTCTCTTATATCAGCAGGTGACGCCATTGCCTAACGCTCACCCTTGTATTGAAGGAATCTTCATGCCAAGAGATATTATGATTTCTGTCATTTCTCTTCGCAAATGTTTGAACATTCAGGATGAATGTGATACTGATGGTTTATTCATCATTACTAATTTCAATAGTTTAAATACAGCTTTCCATGTTGATGAGGTTCTTGGAATCCATCGTGTATCCTGGGAAGACATTATTAAACCAGATGCGACAATTAGCTCTGATGAATCTGGTGTTTCAACAGGTGTTATCAAGCTCGAAGATAGACTTGTAGTTATTCTTGACTTCGAGAAGATTGTTACTGATATTAACCCTGAGACTGGTCTTAAGGTTTCAGAAATGGATGATTATGAAACTCGCGACAGAAGTAAATCACCTATTCTTCTTTGCGAGGATTCACCACTTCTTTCAAAGCTTATTGTTGAATGCTTAAAGAAGGCTGGTTACACAAATCTAATTGTAAATATGAATGGTCAGGAAGGCTGGGACAAGCTGGTTGAGATGCATAAGAGAGGCACAGTTCTTCAGGATGTTCACCTTATCATTACTGATATTGAGATGCCTCTTATGGATGGTCACAGACTATGTAAGCTTGTTAAGGAAAACGAGACTATGCGCAATATCCCACTTATTATTTCCTCATCTCTTATTAATGATGAGATTAGACGTAAGGGTGAAAGCCTTGGAGCTGATGCTCAGTTGACCAAGCCGGAGATTGGTAAACTTATTGCGGTGGTTGATGATTTGGTTGCTAAGTACGAGGATGCTCGTAACGGAAATTAGAATTTTAAAATTTTGGGGTATGCTGAGCATGCCCCATTTTTAAAATACGGGAGGATTTAAGATGTCTCAGGCTGAGGACTACTTAGATGGACTATTAAATTCAATAAACAAGGCTAAGACTGATGCTAAACAGGTCGAGGAAAATGTTGAAAGAAAGCAGCAGGAGTTTGTAGAGAATCGCAAACAGGTAGCTCCTGATGAAGACTTTTTTACAGCAACTGGAATCGACGTTCAGCAGACAAAAGGAAAAAGCTCACATCCTTACCTCAGGAAAATTCTTTCTGAGGAAGATTTTTTGCGCAAATTTGAAGAAGAATTAGGTGAGGATGATGTTGATGCATTTATAGCAGATTTTGAACAGGAAATCGATGATGAAGAGCAGGCTTTTCAGGAGATAGGAAAAAGCGGCAACGATGAAGATATAGTCGATAAACTTCTTAATAACATAGAAAATGTAGTTAGTGATGCAACAAAGGAGCTTGATGATACTGAAGAAAGATCAGATGGTAAAGATGATGACCAAATTCAGTTAGATGCTTTCCCTAATTTAGATGAAACTTCTGAAGACAGTAACCAGGATGAAGCACCTATAGAAGAGTCTCCTACTAATGATTCATCTGATTCTGATAGCTTGACAACCGAAGATGGAGAATTAAAGCTTCCAGATGACGATGATATTGATTTATCACAGTTTATCGAAGAGGAATCGGAGGAAGATGCTGATGATACATCAGAAACTGAGTCTTCAGAGGAATCTACAGATGATGAGGATGATTTTGGTTTTTCATTAGATGATGCTTTAGATGATTCGGCTGAAGAAGAGCCTCTAGATGAATCAATGAAGGAATTTATGCCAGATGATATGGATGCTTTAGATGAGGCTGAATATGGTGAAGGCGAAGAGCCAGATCTTTCTGGTGAAGGAGGGCTTGATTTAGACAATATTTTAGATGGAGATGAGGATCTTATGGATATTTCATCTCTTCTAAATGGTGACGAGGAAGGACCTTCTGAATCTGCTGATATAGATGAATCTGCTGAGGAGCAAGATAGCTCCGCTTCATCTGATGATGGAGGAGGAAAGAAAGGCAAAAAGAAGGAAAAGAAAAAGAAAGAAAAGAAGGAAAAAGGTGAGAAGAAGCCGAATCCTATTTTACAAAAGCTTGCCCTTATAATTTTTGGCGCACCTGATGAGGATGAGCTTGCTGAGGCAGCTGCAGAAGAAGCAGCAAAAGCAGCGGCAACAGTTGAGATTACTTATGATGAAGAAGGTAATCCGATTATTCCTGAAGCTGTAGAAGGTGCTGATGACGGAAAGAAGGGCAAGAAGAAAAAGGAGAAGAAGGAAAAGCCTCCTAAGGAAAAGAAGGAGAAAAAAGCTAAGCCTCCTAAAGCGCCTAAACCTAAGAAAGAGAAACCGCCAAAAGAACCTGATAATTCTCCTAAAATTCCTATTTCCATTATTGCAACTTTTTTGGTATTATCTATATCAATAATTGGTGTTGTATTGGTTGGTATGACTTTCACAGGACTGAAACGTCATATGGCTCAGGCAAGGGAATTGTTTGATCAGGGTAATTATATAGCAGCCTATGAAAAGCTTAATGGATTTGATTTCAGAAGCGATGAAAAGGTTGAGCTACTTAGAAATCAGGCTAGGACCTTAGCTGATTTGCAGCAATGTCAGGATGAGTATACTACCTTTATTAATTATAAGATGTACAATTATGCTCTTGATTCTTTGCTTAAGGGACTTGGTAGATACGAAAAATACAAAGATGATGCTGCAGAATATGGTATTTCCGATGAGTATGATGCTTATGGGAATAGCATTATAATAGAATTGCAGGAAACCTTTGGTTTATCGGTGGATGATGCCATGGCAATTTATAAGCAACCAAATCGACATTATTATACTATAGAACTTAGAAAGGTGCTTAGAAAGCTAGGGTTACCAGACACATGATAGCAATACTTGATTATGATGCAGGAAATATTAAAAGTGTAGAAAAAGCATTTAAAATCCTTGGTGAGGAAACTATCCTCACCAGGGATTTTAGTGTAATTGAAAGAGCTGACAGACTGGTTCTTCCAGGGGTTGGCTCTTTTGCTGATGCTATGGAACATTTAAAGAAATATGAGCTTGATAAGGCTATTAGAGAGTTTGTTGCTAGTGGCAAGCCATTTATAGGTATTTGCCTTGGCCTTCAGCTTTTATTTGATTCCTCAGAAGAGTCACCTGGTGTTGAGGGACTTCATCTCTTGGATGGCGTGGTTAAAAGAATTCCTGATGGAGAGGGAATCAAGGTTCCTCACATTGGCTGGAATTCTCTTGATTTTCCAAATGAAGGCCGTCTCTTTAAGGGAATTGATGAGGGTTCATTTGTTTATTTCGTTCATTCATATTATTTGGAGGCTGCTGACCCTTCTATAGTTAAGGCTACAACTGAGTACGGCTGTCATATACATGCTTCAGTTGAAAAAGACAATGTCTTTGCTTGTCAGTTCCATCCAGAAAAGTCCTCAGCTGTTGGACTTCAGATACTTAAGAATTTTGCCAATGTTTAAAGGTTGAGGTGTTAATATGTTTACAAAAAGAATTATCCCATGTTTGGATGTAAAAGATGGGCGTGTTGTAAAGGGCGTTAATTTTGTTGATTTAAGAGATGCAGGTGATCCAGTTGAAATTGCTGCAGCTTACGATAAGGCTGGAGCAGATGAGGTAGTATTTCTTGATATTACTGCATCTTCTGACCACAGAAATACAGTTGTAGATATGGTTCGTCGTGTGGCTGAGCAGGTATTTATTCCATTTAC
>DBWZ01000028.1:31183-44676 GCA_002309345.1 Pseudobutyrivibrio sp. UBA1225 | reverse complement strand
GACAAGATTTCAGTTAACTCAGCAGCTATAGATAATCCTAGACTTATTTCAGATGCTGCAGACAAGTTTGGCAGCCAGTGCGTTGTGGTTGCTATCGATGCTAAAAAGCGTGCTGATGGAAGTGGATTTAATATTTTTAAACATGGCGGACGCTTGGATTGCGGTATTGATGCAGTGGAGTGGGCTATTAAGTGTGAGAAGCTTGGAGCAGGAGAGATTCTTCTTACATCTATGGATCAGGATGGTACAAAGGCAGGATTTGATTTGGAATTGACCAAGGCTATTTCTTCATCTGTAAATATTCCAGTTATTGCTTCAGGTGGTGCAGGAGAAAAGAAACATTTCCTAGAGGCTCTTACAGTAGGTGGTGCTGAGGCGGCCCTTGCAGCTTCATTGTTCCACTATAAGGAGCTGGAGATTAATGATTTAAAGGCATATTTACGTGAGAATAATGTACCAGTACGCTTGTAGATGTTGATTTGAGCATAACAGTTTCAACACAAATATATAGTATTATAATTACAAGTATAAACAAAAGTGGGTTAATAGACATAAGGAACAGGGAAGTTCGAGGTTTTATTGTCAAAGGAGTGATGTATATGTCTCTAAATATTAATTCAAATAACAATTCTTTTTATTCACTTTTTGGAGGAAGTTCTTCTAATTCCAACACTATTTTTGGCGGTTTGGAAGGTTCCATTGGTAGTTTGTCTCAGCTTAGATCAGGTTCCTATGGGAAGTTGATTAAGTCTTATTATGCAAAATATGATTCTGATGGAAATTTAAAGAGTGAAGGTTCAAAGAAATCAAAAGAAGAGACTGGTAATTTAGGTCAGATTAGAAATGAATCTGCTGCTTTAAACAAGGCTACAGATAAGCTTTTGTCTAAAGGCAAGGATTCTATTTGGAACAAGGTAGAGACCAAAGATGAAGATGGCAAGGTAACATCTGATTACGACAAGGATAAAATATATAACGCTGTTAATGACTATATTAAGGCGTATAATTCCCTTGTTGATACAGGAAAGAATGCTGAGGGTACAGGCGTATTGACTCAGCTTGCTTCAATGGTTACTACAAGTGCCAAGGCCGTTAATACTCTTGGTAAGGTGGGTATTTCTATTGATACTGCAAATCATCTTAACATCGATGAGGATTTCTTCAAGAATAAGGCTAACATGACTTATGCTAAGGATTTGTTTAATGGAACAGGAAGCTATGCATATCAGGTAGCGACCAAGGCATCAATGGCTAATTCATACGCAAGCAATGAACTTGCAAGTATTACTGGCAAGAAGTCATATACAGACCAAGGTTCATATGCAATTTCTGCAGATGACGTAATTAGAAAATTTAATGAAACTACATAGATATTTTGGAAGTTAGCATTTATTCCCCTGGTTAGATTATTAACCGGGGGATTTTTATGTGGACTTATTTCATGGGTTCGGTTATAATTTTGTGCGGAAAATGTAATTAAGGAGGAACCCATGGTAGTAAAATCTTTAGCAAGAGAATTATCAGAAACCAGTTATCCGGGCAGAGGCATTGTCATTGGTAGATCATCAGATGGTACCAAGGCTGTCGCTGCCTATTTTATTATGGGACGTTCTGAGAATTCTAGAAACAGAATATTTGTTGAGGACGGTGAAGGAATTAGAACACAAGCATTCGACCCTTCAAAGCTCACCGATCCTAGTCTTATCATCTATGCACCAGTTCGTGTGCTTGGCAACGACACAATCGTTACAAACGGTGACCAGACAGATACAATTTATGATTACATGAAGGCAGGCGAAACTTTCGAGCAGTCACTTCGCAGACGTGAGTTTGAGCCAGACGGTCCAAATTTCACACCTCGTATTTCAGGTCTTCTTCACATCGAAGATGGAAAATTCAGTTATGTAATGTCTATTCTTAAATCTAACATGGGTGATTCTGATTCTTGCAATAGATACACCTTTGATTACTCTAACCCTAAGGCTGGTTCAGGTCGATTCATCCACACCTATATGAACGATGGAAATCCACTTCCTTCATACGAAGGTGAGCCTACACCTATTGAGATTTCAGGTAACATCGACGAGTTTACAAATCTTATCTGGACCAATCTCAACGAAGATAACAAGGTGTCATTATTCGTAAGATACATAGATATTGCAACGGGAGCAACAGAAACCCGCATCGTAAATAAGAATAATTAATAAGGGGGAGAAGAAAATGAAAGAATTAGAATTAAAGTATGGTTGTAACCCAAATCAGAAGCCTAGTAGAATCTACATGGAAGAGGGCGAGCTTCCAATCAAGGTACTTTCAGGCAAGCCTGGATATATCAACTTCTTAGATGCATTCAACGGTTGGCAGCTTGTTTCAGAGCTCAAGAAGGCTACAGGTCTTCCAGCAGCAACTTCATTTAAGCACGTATCACCTGCAGGTGCTGCAGTAGGTCTTCCTCTTTCAGAGGTAGAGCGCAAGATATATTGGTGTGACGACCTTGATATGGAGTTCACTCCACTTGCAAACGCATATGCAAGAGCTAGAGGCGCTGATAGAATGTCCTCATTTGGTGATTTTATTTCACTTTCTGATGTATGCGATGTTGCCACAGCAAAGCTCATCAAGAGAGAGGTTTCTGACGGTGTTATCGCTCCTGGATATGAGCCAGAAGCTCTTGAAATCTTAAAGGCAAAGAAGAACGGCAACTATGCTGTGATTGAGATTGATCCAAACTATGTTCCAAAGCAGTTAGAGCGCAAGGAAGTATTTGGTATCACTTTCGAGCAGGGCAGAAATGAGCTTGTTATTGATGATGAGTTCTTCGCAAACATCGTTACAGATAACAAAGAGCTCACTGAGCAGGCAAAGATTGATCTTGCTATCGCAATGATTACTCTTAAGTATACTCAGTCAAATTCTGTATGCTACGTCAAGGATGGTCAGGCAATTGGTATCGGTGCTGGTCAGCAGTCTCGTATACACTGTACACGACTTGCAGGTCAAAAGGCTGATAACTGGTGGCTTCGTCAGTCTCCAAAGGTTCTTGGCCTTGATTTTGTTGATGGCATCAAGAGAGCTGACAGAGACAACGCTATCGACCTTTACATTGGCGATGAGTTCGAAGATGTTATCGGTGATGATGTATGGGCAAAGACATTCAAGACACGTCCATCAGAATTCACTAGAGCAGAAAAGCGTGCATGGTTAGATCAATTAAAGGGCGTTTCCCTTGGTTCGGATGCATTCTTCCCATTTGGTGACAACATCGAGAGAGCACACAAGACTGGCGTTGAGTTCGTTGCTCAGCCTGGCGGCTCAGTTCGCGATGATAACGTTATTGAAACATGTAATAAGTACAATATGGTGATGAGTTTTACAGGACTTCGTCTTTTCCATCACTAATTTACAGGAGATTCTATTATGCCTAATTCAATTGGTGAATATATAAAACATTATTTTCAGATGCCAGATTTTGTGTTTTTTCTACTTCTGTCCGCCGCTTTACTTGGGATTATCTACTATATCTTTTATATATTCGCCAAGGGCATTTCTCGTGGAAGTGCCAGTATGGAGCAGGAATTCTTTTCACTCTCTGAAAGATTCTACGAGCTGATTTTTTCCGGTGGATTTATCATCGGTTTTACAGCTATCTATTCATATCATGATATATTTGGTTTTACAGGAAAGTTTGGCGAGTTAATGGACAAGCATATGGATTTTCTGTTGCTTGCTCTTATGACGGTTGCTATTACGCTTACAACTTTTTTTGACCATATACTTATTAGACTCAAGCATATTAATAGAGACACCATCGGAGCAATTCGTATTGCGGGTATGCTTTATACAATAGTAATCTTGTGCTATTTAATGTTTGGATACGGTAGCACAAACTATGGGCCTATTATTCCATATTTCTTGACTATAATGATTGGTCGATTTGTTTATTTTGATGCTAGCTTTAAGGATTTCCTGCACTGCATGAAAAAGGCATTATCAAATTTACCGATTATGATTATTGCTTTAGCTTATGTAGGCATTCTTTGCGCATATGGCTACAGCAATGAATATTTGTTAAAGCACAACACCGTTATACTTAATGTATTTTTCGTGCATATATTTATAATTGCATGTATTTTTGTGATGAGATTCATCCCTGTAGTTATGTTCAAGTCGAAGAGTAAAAATAAGGGAGTTGAGCATGGGGAAGAATTGCCTAGGAACAATAGAGAAGATGTTCCTAGAAGAAATAGAAAAGATTCGGATAGAAGAAACATACCTAGAAGAACAGATAGTAAAAAAGCATATGAGTTAGAGGATGACTATGTAGATTTTGATTTAGATGCAGAATTAGACAGATCTTCAGTTAGAAATTCATCTAGAAATAAATATGATTATATAGATAAAAAGAGTAAAACAGATGATGACCTTGAGATGATAGATTTGTAAAATAGTTCTTGACTTTTCATCGATTAATTTAGTAACATATCTGTAATATTTCAACATGTAGGATTATAGGAGGAATAATAAATGAAAAAATATGTCAATGTTTTAGCTGCTGCTGTTATGGCTGTGGTAGTATTTGTTGGATGCGGCAGAGCAGAAAGCATCGAAGCTTATTACAAGGATCATCCAGATGAATTAAAGGAAATGTCAGATGAGGTTGATGATGACGGTGTCAAAGCTACCGTAGAATGCGAAGATAATACTTTGATTTTCTACTTCAAATATGAAGAAGATTTAGATCCTGAATACATAGATGCTTTGAAAAAAGAGTTTAATGAGAATGCAAGTATTTGGGAATCTCAAGAAAAAGAAGTTAAAGATATGAAAGAGGCATTAATCAAAGAGGTTACTACCAATGAAGATGTAACTATTCGTTATGTTTATCAGGATAGTAAGGGAAATGAAATCGCTAGCCACGATTATAAATAAATAGTTAATAGTAGAAAATGAAGGGATTGCATGTAATGCAATCCCTTCATTTTTGTTGCCCGTTTATAATCCTTTTTCTAAGTAAAAAAACAATTGTCCTATTAAAGAGAATAAAGAAAATGCAATAGAATCAGTTTGATGATAATTATTTTGTGGCTTTTGGAAAAAAATAGCATAGTTTTATTGAATAGTATATGAACAGGTAAATAATTACCAAAATACGTATACACGAAAGGAGATAGGACTATGAAAAATATTTTTGATAGTGGTGAAAATTTTGGAGGAGCAATTAAAACTTTTGAACTTGATTCACAAAAAACAGGCGATCAACCTTATAATAAGGATACAGCAAATTATGTGGAAAAAGAGAATATGGCAAATAGAAGCACAAGCGAGCAAATGCAAAAGCAAAAGCTTGGCGTTGGTGGTTTTGGATTGTAATAAGGGTAAGAAACGAGGGATTGCAAAAGCAATCCCTCGTTTTTTATCTTATTCTTGTAATTTTGTCATTGCCGTTTAATTCTTTGTAAGAAATTTTAACTGAAATTGGGCCATCGGCGTAACTACTTAACGCGTAGCGCTCAAAAGAGTATAAAATACAATCTTCTTCGAAACTTACATCAGTTTCTAAAGTGTCTTCAATTGAGGCTAAAGCATATGCGCTTTTGTATGCATCATCGACGTTAGTTGCAAAGTAAGGTTCGCTGTTTTCTTTAAAATCTTCTTTGACTTTTTCAGCAACCATTTTTTTAAATTCTTTTTCTGTTCCCTTATAAAAATTCTTTAGTGAAAGCTCTTCTCCAGTATTTAAATCAAAGAGATATTCGTATGATTGATAGGAACCATGTGGTCCGCCACCTTCCCAATCATTCCCCATTAAAACAATTAAAAATTGAGAATTATATATGTTTACAGAGACGACATGACAAGCATCTATAACAACAAAATAATCAGGGTCTTGGTGTCTGTCACAGGTATCATCGTTCTCATATTCATTTGCAAAAAATGGTGCGACTTTATCCCTTAATGCTTTATTGATTTTAGAAGCATACTTAGAATACTCCTCCTTTAACTGAAAATATGTATATCTCATTTTTTCAAGAGTAGCACCGCAACTTGGACATTTGACTTCTTTGGATTTCTCGATTTGCGAGCCATATTTTAAGATGTTGACAGTTCCAATGGAATAACCAATATCCGTAAAATCAATATCACCCGCGTACCCATCTAGCCTACACCATTTAATATCACCATTGTCAATGTGTTGCGCGTACAAATGACCCTTTCTGGATTGGAAAATAGTACCACCGGTTTCTTCTGCAAAGGCAAAAACTTTCTTTGTCTTTTCTGAGGATAAATTAAATTCGTAAATAGTGTAATCTTTTGAATAATACATTTTGTTATCAGCGAATTCTATGCCCTCGATGCCAGTTAAATCAGGAAGTGTTTCGATTTTATTGTCCTGTATTTTGTAGATTGAAAAATCTTCGTCACTACGGGCATCTGCATTTCTTCCCCTAAAGAGAATCCTGTTTTTGTCATAGTATATTACTGATCCAAATTTGTCTGAAAGTAAATCTATAGGTTCTGTTGTTCCATCTGAAAATACTTTTACATATTTTTCGTTAAATGTATCTTCAGCTATTACGTAGCCAGCATTATCCAATGCTCTCGATATGCAAAATACAGGCAATCTATTGGTGGCACATTCGGGAGAAGCGGCTATAGAATAATGACTTAAGGCATCTAGAATATCTTTATTCTCGGATTCCTCTTGTTTGAAAGTAAAATCATCGGATATTGTATATACGTATTCTTTGTACTCTGAATCATCATATTGTTCAATATATAGTTTGTCATTGTAATAATCTATGGAATCACTCAACACATTTATCTCATCAAGTAATTTTTTGATTTTTTTGTTTTTCAAATCGAGAGCATAAAAGCCTTTGTTTTCATCGCCTTCCTTTGAATATATATATGTATAGAATATTCCATCCCAGTAGTGACAATTTGCAAAATACTTATCGTCCATATTAATATTATTTGCCTCTAAAGTAGCATATATATCTTCGTTTATGCATTTGCCTTCGTCACCGCTTTTGTTAAGTAAATATATGTCGATATTTTGGTAGTATAAATCGTTATATAGTAGGTTCTCATCGGTATAAGAGTTTATGGCTTGTTCTTTGACCTCTTGTTTTTCGGTATCTTTAGATTCGATAGTTGTTTCTTTAGCACTTGATTCCTTTTCTTTTGAGGCACAGCCAGCGAAAGAAAATAGAAGAGTTGTAATCAGTAAGGGAAATAGTATTTTTTTGAACATTGTGTTCCTTTCGAGTACGGCATTAATAGTAACAATAATTACAATATCAAATTTTTTGTTGGAAAACCATTGGTAAAATAATTTTAATTTTATGGAGGAAAATGGAAAAAAAATATATTTTTTTTTGAATAGATAATAGAGGTTAATAAATATGTCTGAATCAAAGGAGAGGAAAAAATGCCTGTATTAGATAAAAATGACAAAATTGAAGATTGGATAAAATTTTTTGGCTTTGACAGAAACAATGATGATAATAATACAAATAAGTATGAAAAAATAATAAAAAATAATGCAGAAAGTGAAGGATTTAAATACATTCATGAAGCCTTAAAAGAGATGACGGATAAAAAAGAATTGATAACTCTTGTTCATGATATGTATAAACAATGGAAAACTTTATATGAAAAAAGCTATGATTTGCAAGTCGAATTATATAAAAAAACAGATATAGAATTATTAAAGCAAAAAATATATTGCATAAACAACTATTCTATTTGTAAAATTTTTGATAATGCAAGACTTATTAAAGATATCTTAAATGCAAATAAATCAGATGTTGTATTATTAAAAGATTTGATTAAAGAAGATGATATGCATTCAGAATTAGAGAATTGGAATAGAACCTTTTTAGATTATTATAAGCCAAAATATAATAATTTGGTGAATGAGAAGTATCCTGTTAGTCATCATGAAGAATTCTTGCTTAAGCGATGTTATCAGATTATTCAGAGTGAAAAAAACAAATATTTATATTTAAAAGAACAGTTGAAACAAGATAAGTCATTACAAAATAACATTGATTCTTTTTTGGATTATAAAATAGAAGGTTGTGATGATGCTATGATAGATATTACGTATTTTGTTAATAATTACTATAATAAGCATAGCGTTGAAACAAATATTGATGATTTTTTTGCTGATATAATATATACATCAAGTGAATATGCAGAGGAAATTAAAGTCCTCGAGGATATAATATGTAAAAGAAATTACTCAAAATATTCAGAATGGGATGAAATGAAAATAAAATATGAAAATCGACATGATTACTTTTCCCAAAAATATGAAAATATAAGAGATTTAATATTAAGAGATAAATATAAAGAGCGAATAGATAGGGTTGAACCTGCTGTTTTGCCAAATCTAGGATTTGATGATTATATAAATGTTAAATACGCTAGGTGCAACGATTTTTGGTTAGAAAGATTTGATACAGAATTTAATAATAAATTTATGGAAGAGATAAATAAAAAAAATGTTTATAGAGTCGAATTAAGCTGTAATACATTAAGAATGAATGGCAAGAAATATCCCAATTCGGATAATATGAATAATCATGAGAAAATTAATTGTCCTAAGAAAATTAATAGTAATAGTTGTTGTATTATCTTATAAAACTACAGACAATCTCCTTCACCCGTGCTATTATAAAGATAGTCTCGCAGGTTAATTAGTGAGGTAGTTATATGGCATTTGTAGAGTTTAAAAATGTTGGAAAAACGTACAAAACTGGAGAGGTTCAGATAGAAGCTCTCAAAGATGTGAATTTTGAGATAGAGGAAGGCGAGTTTTGCATCATCGTCGGTTCGTCTGGTGCGGGTAAAACTACGATTTTAAACATATTAGGTGGCATGGACACCCTCAGTAAAGGGGCGGTATATCTTGCAGATAGAGATATTTCAGGGCTGTCCCCTAGAGATTTGACTAGCTATCGCAGATATGACGTGGGATTTGTGTTTCAGTTCTATAATCTCGTTGGAAATTTAACCGCCAAGGAAAATGTTGAGTTGGCGGCGCAGATATGCAATGATCCAATCCCAGCCGACGAAATTCTTAAAGAAGTTGGCCTGCAGGATAGAATGAGCAATTTCCCTGCTCAGCTATCTGGTGGAGAGCAACAGCGTGTAGCTATTGCAAGAGCACTTGCCAAAAATCCAAAGCTGTTGTTGTGCGACGAGCCTACTGGTGCTTTGGATGACGAGACTGGCAGACAAGTCCTAAAACTTCTGCAGGAAACATGCCGAAACAACAAAAAAACAGTAGTTGTAATTACTCATAATCACGCATTGACTGCCATGGCGGATCGCGTCATAACCGTAAAATCCGGCACCGTGGTGGATATGCATCTTAACAGCAATCCAATGGATGTAGATAGTATTGAGTGGTAATTTTTATGAGTAAACTGTGGATTTCAACATTTAGAGAAATTAAAGATACTTTTGGCCGATACCTAGCCTTACTTTTGATTATTGGGCTAGGTGTGGGCTTTTTTGCTGGTTTGAAGGTCACCGATCCGGCAATGCGGATTGCCATGCATAAATATCTGACCGAAAATCAATTCTATGACTATCATCTGATTTCTTCCCTTGGATTCGAGGATTCTGATGTAGATTTTATGCGGCAAAATATCGATGCTAGAGCCATAGAACCATCTATATCCTTTGATGCGCTAGTTGACTTTGAAAACACTAGTGAGGCTGTTAAGTTTATCAGCAAGCCAGAAAAGATTAATACATATGTGCTTGTGCAGGGCAATGATATTAGCTCTGACGACGAATGTCTTGTAGATTCTTACGTGTTCGATGAATCTGTTATCGGTAAGTCTATAGTGCTTTCATCGACTAACTCGAAAGATGATGTTGAGCATTTTAAGCACAAAAGCTACAAAGTGGTTGGGCTTGTAAAATCACCTTTGTATATCCAATATGAACGTGGCACTACGACTCTTGGTAGCGGTGTACTAGATGGATTTGTATATATTCGTAAAGACGGATTTGATTCTGACGTATACACAGATTGTTATGTCAAACTGGATTCTGATTATGATTTGTATTCAGATGAATATGATGACGCAATTTCTAACTCGGAGGATGCTGTAAAGAATGCTTTGAATAAGGCAGCTGACAACAGATACAATCGAATTGTTGGAGACGCCACTAAGGAGCTGGATGATGCCAAGGAAGAGCTTGAATCATCTCGCGCAGAGGGCGAAAAAGAGCTTGCTGATTCAAAGGCGAAGCTCGACAAAGCAAAAGCAGATTTGGATAAAGCAAAGCAAAGTATAGATGAATATCAAACTCAGTATGACTATCTTGTTCAGATGGGACAAGGTGAATCTTTAGAGGCCCTTCAACTATTCTATGGGCTTACCAATGCAAAGTCTGAATATGACAAGGGAATGAAAGAGTACAAATCTGGTCTAAAAAAATATAAAGAGGGAAAAGATGAGTTTGATTCTAAGATGGCAGATGCTGAAGAAGAAATCAAAGATGCTCAAGCAGAGATTGATGATATAGAAGCTCCATCTACATATCTACTTAAGCGTGATAGTAATGTAGGATATGTGTGCTTTGAAAGTGATTCTACAATTGTTGGATCTATTGCAAACGTATTTCCGGTATTTTTCTTCTTAGTTGCAGCTCTTGTATGCATGACGACCATGAATCGAATGGTAGAGGATCAGCGAACGCAAATAGGTGTATTGAAGGCGTTGGGCTACAGTAGCTTTAGTATAATGGGCAAGTTTATGTTCTATTCTGGCTCAGCAGCGTTTATTGGAACGTCAATGGGATTCATGTTAGGAACTATCGTATTTCCGAAGGCAATTTGGTACGCATATAAGATGATGTACAACACGAATGAGCTTTCTTATTACTTTAGCGAACCAATGCTTGCAATCAGTTTTGGAGTTGCTTTTGTATGCTCTATCGGTGTTACTTTTTTCTCCTGCAGATATGAAATGGCTGAGATGGCTGCATCACTCATGCGTCCAAAGGCACCAAAGGCTGGTAAACGCATCTTTTTGGAGTATATTACCTTTATTTGGGATAGATTGAAGTTTTTGAAAAAGGTTAGCCTTAGAAACATCTTTAGATACAAGGGACGTTTGTTTATGATGGTTCTTGGCATCGGCGGATGCACAGCGCTGCTTGTGGCTGGCTTTGGAATATATGATTCAATTGCAGATATAGCCGAAAATCAGTTTTCTAATGTTTCAAAGTACGATTTAGATATCACCTTGAAAAATGGTTCTAATGACAAAGTTGATGTGTTGGAAGACCTTGATTATACTAAGGATGATTATATTTTGTTCTATCATACATCCGTGGACTTAAAGCATGGCAAAAACACAAAGAATATTTATCTTAACGTATATGCGGATGATTCAAATATTGATGAATTTTATGATTTTCATAATGATAGAGATGTGCCTATTGAGTTTAAGGATTTAAAGGATGATGAAATAATCATAAATAAGGGCTTATGCCAGCGATTTAATATAAAGCTTGGTGACACAGTTATAATATCCTCGGATGAGGTGAGCCCCACAAAGCTTAAGGTGGCCGCAATAAATGAAAACTTTATATATAATTATATATATATGAAAGAATCCTCTTATGAGAGTCAGATTGGCCAGCTCCCTGACAAGAAGAATATATTTTTGAATGTGAATGAAGATGAGGATGTGCACGAAATCAGTGCCAAACTGATGAATGACAAAGCGATAGCAGTCGTTGCACCTACAGTGGATTTGCTAGATAGAATTGACAGTATGATGGATAGCTTAAACATCATCGTCTATCTTGTGATTGGAAGCGCTATGGCATTGGCTTTTGTTGTGGTTTACAACCTGACCAACATCAACATATCTGAGAGAGTCAGAGAGATTGCAACGGTAAAGGTTCTAGGTTTTTATAAAGAAGAAACTCGATCCTATGTTTTTAGGGAAAACGTCATCTTATCTATAATGGGAGCTTCTATTGGGCTTGTGTTGGGTAAATTCTTGCACGCTTATGTAATGAGCGAAATAGTTGTCGATTTGATTACATTTGATGTGCGGGTGACACCGCTTAGTTATGTTATGTCCTTTGTGTTGACAATCGTATTTACTTTTGCGGTGAACCTGTTTATGGGAGGCAAGCTCGATTCCATTAGTATGACGGAGTCGCTGAAGGCTGTAGAGTAATGCATCGCCATTTTTATAAAAAAATTTTTCTTTAAAATGGAAAAAAACATACTCATTTTATTGATATATATATGTAACTAGCTAGAATTGGAGGTACACAATGAAGAAAAAAACTTTAACAATGTTACTCGCTGCTTCTTGCAGTGCAATGATGCTTGCTGCATGTGGAAATTCTGATGCAAATACACAGGCAGACAATCAGCAGGCAGTAACCGAGGATGAAGTTACAACACCTGATAACAACGTGCAAGACACAACTTCAGAAACTGCTACAGAGGTTGCATCTGAAGATACAGAATTCTACTTTACTGAGGTAAAACAGGATGAATTGCAAAGTGTAGATCTTGGTAAAGACGGCACAATGGACAATTTACAGACAAGTATTAACGAGTTAGAAGATGGAGATTCAGAGCTAAATTTACAATATAACGATAAATCGCTTCCTATCACAGACGAAGATGGTGAAAATGAAGGGCTAGTCTTTTATGTTCACAAGTCAGATGGCGATTATATTTTAATTGACACTAAGGGTGATTCTTGGCCAGGTAATATCAAATTGTACGGATGGAACAATGAAGCTGGTTCATTTGTAAAGATTGATGAATTAGAAAATAGAGAACTTAGTGGCAACTGGAATGATGGTGATTTTGCGCCTCAGATAGATGCAAACACTATTACTATATCTGGAAAGTTAGATGTCTTTGGAACTCATAGCATAGACAAAGCTTTCAATTATGGTAAAGACGGTTTAGCACCAGCAGATAAGTATTATAAGGTATATAGTGCTGGCGATGAAGATCGAGATGTCAAAGCTCTTGTATTAAAGCAGTCATTAACATTCTATGATGATAATGGTAATGCAACCAAGACTCTTGAGGCAGGTCAGAAGGTTTGTCCATACGAAGCTAACGATCCTACAGATCCAAGTGAAGGCTTCAAAACAAAAGGCAATTATATGAGCTTTATGACTGAAGATGGAGAATTCCTTGGCCATATTGAATATGACCTTAAGAAGAGTGAAGATGGAAACTTCTGGTACAATAGAGATGGGTATACTCCTGTTGTTAACGGTATAGAAGAAGACGAGTTGTTTGAAGGATTAATATATGCAGGCTAGATTCTGCTGATATGAGTAGATATAGCTTTCAATAAGATTATTAACGGCGATGCAGAGTTGTGTCGTCGTTTTTTTAACCTTATAGGAAATTGCTTTGCAATCTCCTATAAGGTTAAAAACACACTTCGTGTGAAATATGTGTCTCGGCGACA
Organism: Pseudobutyrivibrio sp. UBA1225; assembly: GCA_002309345.1. Classification (GTDB taxonomy): domain Bacteria; phylum Bacillota; class Clostridia; order Lachnospirales; family Lachnospiraceae; genus Pseudobutyrivibrio. The sequence continues at coordinate 31,186 of DBWZ01000028.1, read as the reverse complement.
GAA
>DBWZ01000028.1:0-31139 GCA_002309345.1 Pseudobutyrivibrio sp. UBA1225 | reverse complement strand
TTTTGCGTAGCAAAACTCTTTCTTGTATTAGTAGTTTGAAATCTAAAATTTTAATGTGAAAAATTTTAGGTAAATGGAAAAAAATTAGTTTTTTTATCTCACCCTAGTCAAATTCGCATTTCCGTTTAACTCTTCATATGGTACATCTACGCGATATTCACCATCGCAATAGGCTCCCAATTCATATATTCCAAAGCAATAAGTAAAATGGTCTTTAGCGTAATATATATAGGTTGAATCAATAGAAGCACCGTTTTTGACTGCGTTATATGCATCGTTTTCAGATGTAAAGCTGTAGTCCTCGTTGTTATTTACATAGTTTTCCTTAGCGTTTTCTGCAATCAATTCCTTGAATTTGTCTTCTGATTCAGAGAAGAAGTTTTTCATTGATAATTCTTCGCCTGTCTCTAAATCATAAATGTATTGTTCGGTGTAATAGGTGCCGTGAGGGCCACCACCGTAGTAGTATTCATTCATTGTCACAGTCAGGAATTTATCGTTTAGTATTTCAACGCCTTTCAATTTCATTTCTTCATATGCATTAATAAAATATTCCTCATTGTGAAGTTCGCATCTGCTTTCATCCTCAATCTCAAATTTTTTATTGAGGAAGTCATCCATTTTTTCTTTTAATGAACGATTTATTTTAGAAGCATATTTAGAATGTTCATCACTTAGCTGGAATAGTTCATAGTCGTATGTTGAAATAATAGTATTGCAGAATGGACACTCGGTTTCAGTATGACCTGGCAAAACAGTGCCATATTTGTAATTGCTGACTTCTCCAATAGGGCAGCCGATATCAACAAGCTCTGCCTGCTCACCAGCATTATCAATTCTATGAAACTTGATGTCTGCGCCGTTCAAAAAGCATACGAAAAAATTATCATTTTGTATTTGATAGCATTGGGTTAGTTCTATATTTACACCCGGCTTTTTTTCGTTGGAGAAAACTAGCTTTGTCTCATTATCTACAAAATTAAATTCATATAATGAAAATCCATCGATGTAATTCATTTTGTTATTGGATACTTCAACCACACTATCATAATCCGTAGTAAGGATTTTCTTTGTTTTATTAGTTTTCAAATATAATTTATATATATCAAGAAAACTCTCATCACCAGTTGAATTTAATTTAGAATAGACTATTTTTTCTTTATCATAATATAAAATATTATCGTCTATTATATTGATAGAGTCGATTTTTTTTCTGGAGTTATCAGGAAAGATTTGTATAAGTGATTCTTCATTATCATTACTTTTACTTTGTAATACAACGTAACCTAACTCGTCAAAGGCTCTTGCCATAGAGAATTGTTGTATCTTAAAGCAGCTTTTAAAGGTATTTGGAATAGGGAAGTAGTTTTCATTATTTATAATATTATTTTCATTTTTAATACGTGTAAAAGTAAAATCGTCTGATACCGTAAAAACGAATTCATCACATGGCTTATTATAATTATAGACGCCAATGTATAGTTTATGTTTGTAATAATCAATATATTTAACAGTATCAAAGTCATCACCTGATATTAACTGTTTGAGCTTTTTAGAATTTACATCTATTGCATACAATCCATCGCCTTCAGCATCCTTAGTCCATAAATAAGCGTAAAAAATATTTGTTGTTGGTTCATAGTATTGCACATAAGTATTCAGCTCGGCTTTAATATCCTTTTCTTTTAAAAATTCTTTTAGGTCTCTAGTAAAATCACTTTTCTTATTTCCATTTTCATCAACTAAATACATTGATGGAAATTCTGAATCAGCATTCTCGTAAATCTCATCCTCAGTTGCATCGTAGCTTAGCATATAGTATGTTTCAGATGATAGCTGTCTAGGCTGTGGTGCAGGAGAGGAATCAGAAGCCTTTTTCTTATCAGCTGTAGATCCTTTTGAAGTGCAGCCCATAAGTGCAAAAATGCAAAAGATGGCTAAGGTTGTTACAATTATTCTCTTTAACATTATTTTCCTTTCGAGTAATTAATAATTGCTTAATATATACGGCGATGCTTTTTTTGCAACGCCGTTTTCAAGTCGTAATATGTTTAGTTTTGCTTCTTAAAATTTAATTCAGATTTATTGCCATCTTCATCAGTTAACTGATCTGTAGGTATTCCTTGGTTATTTAAAACTTCTTCAGCTATTGTATCAATTTTTTCATCAAGGACTTTGTTTAAGCCATCATTAAGAGGTGTAGTATCAAAAGTCATTGTAAACTTATTATCATCTGTAAAATCAATGTTGGTATCAAGTGCAAGGTCGCTTATATAAATTCCACTCTGCTTCAAGTCCTCAATTTCTGATGGAGAGAACATTTCATTTGATGCCATTTGTGCAACATAATGGCCAGAAATATCTTTACCCTTTCCACATCCAGTAAAAATAGTTGCGATTGCAGCTACGCTTGCTAGCACGATAGCTAATTTCTTTTTCATAGCATAATTCTCCTTTATTCTATTTAAAATTTTAACAACAAGTAACAGTTTACCAACTTTGTCCTGTATTGTAAATGCCTAAAAATATTTAGATAAAATGGTGGCTTTGTCGGAACATGGATTTTATTAGAAAAATTTTGTTGAAAATGGAAAAAAATAGATTTTTTTATTGATATATAGAATAGGTACGTAAATATTAAGATATGAAAGGAGCAAAGAAATGAGTAATGAAATGATTAATGGTTTATTGATAGTTCGAATTTTATAAGTGGGTTTATAGATGATATTGAATATATTAGGGGGCTTAAAAATATAATATATGATGATCCACATACAGACCATACACTTAGGGTCATTAAAAATAAATTAGAAAACAAACAAGATAATTTAATAAATAACCAAGAGCGTCTAGAGCAGCTTAGAATAAGGACAGATGTTACGGCGGAAATTGTAGAAAATCTTAATCGTTTTTATGCGAATCAGAATATTGTTTTAATTAATGAGTGTATATCATCCTTCAATGAAATATCGGGCAACATTCATTTTCCTGAAGGATTCAATAAAAAAGAACGACTTAAAACTCTTTATGGAGGAGAAGGAGAGTCTGAAATATTAAGCTCAGTGAGTGAGAGGAGTGTTCTTAATAATATAAATCAAAATGAAGTTGGCGAATCAACCACGCAAAATTTTGACGAAATTAATTCTTTTATTGGTGGTTACTTTGAATTATATGGAGGCGATGAAACTAATTTATCGCAGCGAGGCGAACAAATATGGGGAAATAATAATGATAGGCAACCAAGTGATTTCAGTGCAATTAGTTCTATATCGAATGTTAATAGTGAAGTACATGATATTGACGAACCTCATTTACATCAATCATATAGTGCTGTATTGCCTGCTAGTATTAATAATAGCTATCAGCGTGATAGAAGTACTTCTCGTGAGATTTTTAAATTTAAAAATATTAAAAATGCATTTAAGAGATGTCTTTGCTTTAAACAATAGTTTTTAATTAATTAGGAGGATACAAATATGCCTGAAAACAATCAGCGAAATAGAGACAAATCTATAAAAAGGATGAATAATAATGAAAATAACATAGAGAAATTTTGGAGTGAGAAAGAACAACATATAAAAAATGTGGTTGTGCCAGATATAGAATCTGAGATAGAAGCTATATCAGGATTTTTACCCGATATTAGTGACACTAAAAATAAAATGGACTCGGTAAAGAAACTATTACAATATTTTGACGAGTCCAAAAATAGTGATAGAAAAAATGATATTAATTTTACATTCGATACTTTTAGTAATTTAGAATCTGGAATTGAATCTATCAAAAACGAGATGGCAAAAGAATATATATCCTATAAAATGAATGACATTGAGAAAAAAATTAACTTTGTAAAAAATATAAATGTAAAAGAGATAAATCAGTTACGTAAAGATTATAATCAGTTATGTGAAGATTATAATCAGTTAATCAATGGTAGAGATAACGCAAACATACCCCTTGAGCAGGATAAATTAAAGTCTTATTATAATGAATTTCTGAGCATAAATGTATATGATTCAATAACAAGAGTAAAAGATATATGTATAGATTTTTCAATTAAAAAATCGGAATATGAAAATAATAAGATTAGTGATTATGAATTCTTGGGTTATTTAAAAAGTATTGGTTTAGTAGATTATATAAATAATGATAATCATACGTCATGGAATAATTTGACGTACATTAAATACATTAAAAAGGAAAATATTGATTCATTGAGGCATAATCTGGATGTATATAGGGAGGTGTTAAATTATGTAGATTCAATTAGAAATATAGCATATACATTTTCTGAGAATAATAATTATAGATTTAATTTGTATTCTGAGGCGCGAATATTGGGCAATGGAATGAAAAATTCATTGTCAAATCAAATTAGTACGGGGCAAATTATAAAAGATAGTTTTACGGATAATTCAAAAGCTTATTATGACGAATTATTAGAGAAGCCAAAGCTACTAAATAAAAGAATAGAAGAAGAAGTAGAAGAAGATTTTAAGAATATTAAGGATTATAATAATTCAGAGCATTCGTTTTATTTTGTGGATTCATATCCTGAAAGTAATAATATGAATTCTCAAATTCTTGGTTCTATTCGTAATGCATCTTATGGTAATACAGTTTATAAAACAGTCAAGAATTCATATATTAATGCAAAGAAATGTTGTTCTAGTGCTTTTAAAGCAGCAAAAAGTATCTTTAAAACATGTAAGCGATAATTATATATACAAATATAAAAGGTTATGTGCATCTTATATGATTTGATGCTATTGGATTTATAGAACACTTGACAAAGCCGTACGGCTAAATTTATACTTTAAAGTGTAAATACAGCCGTACGGCTATATTTTTTTACAAATACAATTATTAGTTCGTACGGCATAATTTGGAGGTCTGTTATGAGAGTATTTAATTCAAAAGATTTTGGTGAATGCATAAAAAAAAGACGAAAATACTTGGGATACACACAAAAGTATATATCTGACTTTACTGGTCTCTCGGTTACATATATTTCTGATTTGGAAAACGGAAAAAAAACTATTGAGCTTGGTAAAGCTTTACTGCTTGCAAATATGTTGGGGTTAAATTTGGAGATAAATGAAAGGAATTAGTTGTGAGAGTTTTAAAAGTTTTTATTGAAATAAATGGAAAATTAATAGATCAAATTTTGTTATGATTTCAGATGAAATCGGATTAGGGCGGAAAATGGTTGAAAGAGTTTTTGATAATTTGGCAAACAATTTCGAAAAATCTTTATCGAAAGCTAGCGAATTATTGTTAGAGTCTTTCCCCGACGTGGAGAATCTTTCTAAAAAGATTTTGAAAACGGGAGGTTATGCACAATTATAATATTGTTGATTTAGAAAAATGTTTGATTTAACGGCGATGCAGAGATGTGTCGTCGTTTTTTATGGATTTTTTTGAGAAAAAGGAAAAAAGTGATGTAGTTTTATTGATATAGAAATAGAAGAGGAATATTGGTAATACGGTAAAACATTTTACACCGAAAGGAGCAATTAAATAATGAAATTAACAAATGTATTAAAAAAAATGAAGAAACTTATGCGAAGTAATTTTAGAAAAAAGAAAATTAAAAATGCTAGAGAAGTAGCATCAACAAACCCAGGGGTGCAGCCTAGTAGTGAAAATTTAACCCCTACAGAACTTGTAGATGGAACGCTTGAACAAAGAACTACGGTTCCAAGTGTTATTGTTGAAGAAGCTGCAGAACAGAACGCTAATCTAAATATTGATTCAAATTCTGGTCAGATACAAACAAATACAAAAGCACAGCCTGAATATGTGAAGAGAATTGGTGCTATGAATAATATTCGGAAGGATATTTGGAGGGATATTTGGAAGGATAAAGAAAGATTAAAAAAAGTAATGGAGGAACATGAAAAAGAATTTCTAAAAAATGATAATAATGAAATTATAATGTTGAAAAATATTAAAACTGCTACCCAAGTTGCGGGGCGAAGAGATTTTCCAGAGCTATATACACCAGAAATTCTAGGGGAACCAGACAATAATAAATCACAGACTAGTGATGACAGCGTAAGTTCATACTCGACTGGTTATTATTCAGAAGTATCACCGGAAAACAACTCAGAAAAGCCACCCACTTTGTCGCCTAGAACGTCATCGAAACCTCAGCCACCCGCTTTGTTGCCTAGAACGTCATCACTTCCACAAGGATCTTCGTCTGATACTACAGGTGTAACACATGATGAAGGTATGGGAGATATAACATATAATAATAACAACTTATCGCGACAACCATCGAAAAGCAGTGATGTGTCATCCGTGTCACAATCACCAAAATTAGGCTGAGTATAACAATAATTTTCACTAGATTTTAGCATTCTTCTGTGCTATATTCTTTATGCTTACTATAGGATTCAGATATAACAACTGCTCCTATAGCAATAAATTATATGAATATATGAAAAGCGAGGAAGAATCATGTCAGTAAATTACGTTAGTACTAGAGATTTGAAAAAGAATCAAATTACAGCATCTCAGGCTATTTTAAAGGGATTGGCAGATGATGGCGGATTGTTTGTTCCAACATCTATTCCTGCACTCGATGTTTCTCTTGATAAGCTTGCAGATATGAATTATCAGCAGGTTGCTTACGAGGTATTAAAGCTTTTCCTTTCAGATTTTACTGAAGAAGAGCTCAAGCACTGCATTAATAGCGCTTACGATAGCAAGTTTGATACCAAGGAAATCGCTCCACTTACATATGCAGATGGTGCATATTATCTCGAGCTTTTCCACGGCGCAACTATTGCCTTTAAAGATATGGCACTTTCAATTTTGCCACATCTTATGATTACTTCCGCTCGTAAAAACAACATAAAGAACGATATCGTTATTCTTACAGCTACTTCTGGTGACACAGGCAAGGCTGCTCTTGCAGGCTTTGCTGATGTTGAAGGTACTAGAATTGTTGTATTCTATCCAAAGAACGGTGTATCAGCTATCCAGGAAAAGCAGATGGTTACTCAAAAGGGAGACAACACACACGTTGTTGGTATCAAGGGTAATTTCGATCAGGCTCAAACTGGCGTTAAGCAGATGTTCAATGACAAGGCTTTAGCAGCAGAGCTTGATGCTGCAGGCTTCCAGTTCTCATCTGCCAACTCAATCAACATCGGTCGTCTAGTTCCTCAGATAGCATACTACGTATATGCGTATGCAAAGCTTCTTAAGGAAGAGAAGATTAAGTATGGTGAGACAATCAACGTTGTTGTTCCTACAGGTAACTTTGGAAATATCCTTGCTGCATACTATGCTAAGAACATGGGACTTCCAATTGACAAGCTTATCTGTGCATCAAATGAAAACAAGGTACTTTACGATTTCTTTGCAACTGGCGAGTACGACAAGAATCGTGATTTCATCCTTACAAATTCACCATCAATGGATATTCTTATCTCAAGCAACCTTGAGAGACTTATCTATCACATTGCTGGAGATGATGCTGCTGAGAATGCCAAACTTATGGAAAGCCTCAAGACATCTGGCAAGTACCAAATCACACCAGAGATGAAGGCTAAGCTAGATTCATTCTATGGCAACTATGCAACTGAGGCAGAGACATGCGCAACCATCAAAAAGGTATTTAATGATACAGGCTACATCATTGATACTCATACAGGTGTTGCTTCAAACGTATTTGACAAGTACAAGGCTGAAACAAACGATAGCAAGACAACTGTTATTGCTTCTACAGCTAGCCCATTCAAGTTTACACGTGCAGTTATGGGCGCAATTGATCCAGCTTACGAAAAGGAAGAGGATTTTGTTCTTGTTGATAAGCTTTCTGAGCTTGGAAAGGTTGCAGTTCCAAATGCAATCGAAGAGATTCGTTCTGCTGCAATCAGACATGATACAGTAGTAGAAGTTCCAGAGATGTGTGCAGAGGTTAAGCGTTTCTTAGGAATCTAGAGTATATTAAATCAAAAGTGACTCCATACTATATTAAGAATTAAACTCTTTTAGAGTCTTAAGTGAAAACACTTTTAATTCTTAATGTAGTAGGAGCCACTTATTTTTTATAACAAGCACACAAGAATTTTCTGGTAGCTTAACCGATTGTCTAAAAACAAATAATTAAGTGTATCGTTCCAAATGGATAAGCAACTGGGAAGACAATACATTTATCTGAACCCCACAATACGCCGTCCTCGGTAACAACAGGCGGCTCTAAATATACATCCGCAGAGGTGTTGTTGGAAACGTTTACTATATACAGGCCGTTGTGGAGATTCAAGAAATCCTCTAATGCCGCAACTGTATATTCATTGAATTCGGTAAAATCTTCCTTGGCATATCTTGAGGCGAAGGCGATAGCAGCCTCTCTATCACAATCGATATGAGTGATAAATTCGTTGTCGCCAACTATAGCTTGAGAAACGCCAAAGGTAATTGGAAATTCGTCGATTACCATAGGTGTGAGAGGAGTAAAATCCTCGCCTATAAAACGAATCAAGCTGTTAAACATCAACTCTAGATACATAGCATTTTCTGGAGTCATCTTTAAGTCGGATAAATCAAAGAATTTATTGATGATTGTTTGAACAGCCTCTTGATTCTCGATATCAAGACTCAAATCGTATAATTCGGAATCATTTTTATAATCGAAGATGAGTCGCTCTAGTTCTTCATATGTAATGATGCCATCATCTACAAGAATTTGTCCAAGTAGCACATAATCTGGAGTTTGCTGTGATAACAAATCTTTGACCTGATTGTCGTCCAAATAACCTCGATTAACAGCTATTTCACCAAATCGCTTGTTCTCACGAGTTTGAACATACAAGCATTCATCCACCTCATTGGCGGTCATCATACCTGAACTGATAGCGATAGTGCCCAGCTTGATATGAGTTTGGGAAAGTTTTGACATGGCGTCAAATAATTGTTCCTGATTTACAATCCCTTTTTGAAGAAGGTAATTACCCAAGAATTGTGTAAACATAGTCTATTTTCCTCCAAGTCGAAGCTCAATAATCTCTTTAATTTGACTTTTTTCAAATGGTTTTTGGATGAAATCTTTTGCACCAAGCTTAATTGCTTTTTTTAGCTGTTCTTGGGTTCCCACTGACGAAACGATAATGATAGTAGCTTCATTATCGTATTCACGAATTTCTGCTAGAGCATCAGTGCCGTCTTTTTCTGGCATGACGATATCCATAAATACAATATCTGGATTTTCTTTTTTGTAGAACTCTACAGCCTCAGCACCGTTCTTACCTTCTATAAATGTGGCGCCAGTTGCAATTTCGTTGACAGCATCCATGAGTTGCTTCCGTGCAAGTACCGAATCATCACATACAAGAATCTTTTTGTTGGAAATATCCATAAGGCCACTCCCCTCCTGTAAAGTCATAGATTTATTCAAAATCTCAATTTAATAATACAATAACAATATCCATTATTCAAATAAATTTACAGATATTTCATTATATTTACGTATAATTTTGCGCCGATTCATTCTAAGGATAATTATTAAAGGCTTTGGAAGTAATTAATATGGAAATCCTTATAGAAATGAATGATGATAAAAGTTATAATAATCCTTGAAGTTTTTAACATGGAGGATATTACTTATGGATATGGGTTTTTTGAAAATTTTTGATGCAATCATCGGAATTTTAGGATTATATCTTATCTTTATTGGAATTAAGAGCTCTCGTGCAGGCATAGTTGATCCTATGATTATCACAGTAGAAGAGCAGCAAAGATGCAAGGATATTCAAGGCTTATCAAGCTATCTTATGCCAAAGACAACTATTTTTGGCGTTTTCTGTGTAATCTTTGGTATCCAAGGTGGACTCAATGATTTAGGGATTGTCAAATTCCCTTATGTAGTCAATGTTGGATTCTTGGTTTTGTTTTTAGTAGTTTGGGGTGTATTTTCGTTCGTAATTCGCAAAGCAAAAAAGACATATCTTGGAGGTATGTAGAATGAAGATATTAGTTGTTGATGATGAAGCCAAGATTCGCTCAATCATACGCAAATATGGCGAATTCGAAGGCTATGAAGTAGATGAGGCAAGTGATGGTATGGAAGCCATCGATAAGGTCAAGCAGGGTGGCGAATACGATGTCATTATCATGGACGTCATGATGCCCGAGCTTGATGGTTTTTCTGCTTGTCGCGAAATCAAAAAGATAAAAAAGGATATTCCTGTCATTATGCTTTCTGCTCGTGGCGAGGAATACGATAGAATACATGGCTTTGAAGCCGGCATCGATGACTACGTGGTCAAGCCTTTTTCATCCAAGGAATTGATGATGCGTGTCAACGTAGTTACATCTAGGCGTCAGGCTCAGGATGACGATGCAGATGTATTCAAATACGAAGGTCTAGAAATCAATTTTACAGCGCGAACAGTTTCCATCGACGGTCAGCGTATCGACATGTCTCCAAAAGAGTACGAGCTTCTCTTTTATCTCGTCAGGAACAAAAATATCGCCCTTGAAAGAGAGCGACTTATCACCGAGGTTTGGGGATACGATTATTACGGAGATGACAGAACTCTTGACACTCACATCAAGCTATTGCGCAACAGCCTTGGTGAGTACAGAAAGTTGCTTGTCACCTTGCGTGGTGTAGGTTACAGGTTCGAGGCATAATTTTGGAGGGTTTCTTTTGAATTCTAATCGTCGCAGCATCAAGTTGAAAACTTTTGCAGTGTTTTTTGTTTTTGCCATAATCCTTCTAGGGGTATTATGGCTTTTTCAGATTATCTACCTAAAAGATTTCTACAAGATGATTAAGCGAAACGAAACTGTGCAGGTTCTAGAAAAGGTAGAGAATTTGCTTGAAACCTCTGACAATTGTGACAAAGAAATCGATGAGCTCGCTGCTAGTAACAACATGGGTATTTTGGTCGCAGACAAAGAGGGTGAGGCGCTATATGTTGCTGAACACATATCCAATTCAGAGATATCATCCTTGCCACCATATATGTTTAGTCTGTTCCGCGATAGTGCTGTTTCTAAAGGCGGCGATGTAGATATTGAGTACATCGGAAGCAAGATGCAAAACAAGTCCTCTAGGGAAAATTTCTTCATCATGAAGGAAAAGGATGACGACCTTCCTATTTCTCAGGCCACTCCCGAGGAAGACGATACAGAAAAGATTACTGTTGAAAGCCAAGGTAGAATTCAGTATACCATTCCAAACGATGGCAACTCAGGTTTCAAACAAAACGTTGGTAACGAGATGGCAGAATCCGTTATCTATGTTAGAGTGCGTGAAATCAATGGAGTGGAGCGAGTTATCATGATTAACTCCGTGCTCACACCTGTGGATGCTACAGTCAGCACTCTGAAGGTCGAGCTCAAATATATCACTATAATCATTCTTCTAATCGCATTCCTATTGGCATTCTTGGTTTCGAGAAATATTTCTCATTCCATAGTTATGCTTAATGTTGGGGCGAAGAAGCTTGCTGCAGGCGATTACACTGTTCATTTTGAATCTAATGACTACAAGGAGGTTGGTGAGCTTTCCGATACATTGAATTATGCCGCAAGAGAGCTTGGCAAGGCAGATCGTCTGCAAAAAGAGTTAATTGCCAATGTTTCACATGATTTGCGTACGCCTCTTACTATGATTAAGGGATATGCCGAGGTGATGCGTGATATTCCTGGCGAGAACACACCTGAAAATGTTCAGGTTGTCATAGATGAGACTGAGCGTTTATCTAGCCTCGTAAATGATATGCTTGATATTTCAAAACTCAAGGCAGGTACTATGACCATTCATCCAGAGGAGTACAACATCACTGAAAGTATCAGACATCTTTTGGAGCGTTACAACAAGCTACGCGAGGTGGATGGTTTCACAATAGATTTTATCTACGACGATGAGGTGGAAATCTATGCTGACGAGCAGATGATGAATCAGGTTATTTATAATCTTGTGAATAATGCGATTAATTATACTGGGCATGACAAGACAGTTAAGGTTGTTCAGAAAGTGATAGATAAAACACTCAGAGTTGAGGTTACAGATACTGGTGAAGGCGTTAGCCAAGAAGACATACCTTATGTATGGGATAGATATTATAAAGCCAAGACCGTGCGCAAAAACAGAAAGCTGCAGGGCACAGGACTTGGACTTTCAATAGTAAAGAATATTTTAGAGCTGCATGGAGCCAAGTATGGTGTGTCATCAGTAAAGGGTAATGGAGCAACCTTCTGGTTCGAGATTACCATCAACCCTTTTGATGATGAATGATTAGAGGTTTGCCGTGTCAAATTTGCGTGTGAACTCGTTAGGCTGTGCTCTATGATTTTTGGATGTGATTATGGCATTTAATATGTCAGTTGCTAAAATATCTGAAGGATAAATTAGCTCTATATCAGGATTTGTGAGAATGGTGTTTTTGCCATTCTCTTTTATTTTGGAAAGAAGCTCTTTGCCGTTTTTGCTGAAGCCAAGCATCCTAAGATAGGTAATGTAGCCTTGTGCCTTGGCATTTTCAAAATTATCCTCTGTTACGCCAAGCAGTATGTGGCAGAGTGCTCGACTTATCCGAGAGTATTCCATATTTTTGGTTTTAAGAAGGTCGCAAAACTGATGGAAAGAAACAAAATCCTTGATGTTGTTTTTGATTCTATCAGATAGGTCGCTGTTACAATCCAAGTATTTGGAAAAATCTGCTGTTGTCAAAAGCTTGAAGTGTAGCATTTCAGATACATCGTCTGCAAAAACAAAGGTGTTTTCGGTGTAAATATCTGCGGCTGCTTGGGGAACAGACTCAAATCGATCGTGAAGCTTGAAGTGCTCTCTGATAGCAGAGGCGGAGCTAAGTTCGCCTGACAGGCTTAAATCATCATAGCTATTACCTTGGCGCAACATAATATGAACGTCCACATCAAGATTGTTTGCAACTATATAGCGGCAGTACTCTAGCCCTAGAATGTTGTTAGGGGAAGACAGTAGCTGGCTAGGGAGATGCTCCTTGAGTGCCGCTGCTCTTGCCTTGGCGTAGCTTAGGCCTGAGGACATATGAGTTGATATATCATCATCCAAAGTGCCTGTGGTTTCAAGTTCTACAAGCTTTGTTGCGCTTTCCATAAATAGTGATTTATCATCACATTCTGCTGAAAACAATATGGCATCAACGACACCGGTATTGTAAAGAAGCTGGATACCAGCTGAGGCAAATTCTCTGGCTGAGGATGTGGCAAATATAGTTGGAAGCTCAAATACTACATCTGCGCCGCCTGAAATAGCTGCTTTTGCACGGGTGTATTTGTCGAAGCAGGCAATCTCGCCTCGCTGGGTAAAGCTTCCCGACATGGCAACAACCACCTGAGATGCTCCTAATTCATCTTTAGCGTAGTCTATTTGAAGCTTGTGACCGTTGTGAAATGGATTGTATTCTGCGACGATACCTATCACCATTATTTGTTCCTCCGAAAATACAGTAATAATCCTAGTAAAATCTAAGATTTTTTATTGTGAACACAAATTTAAGTGCTATAATGATAAATGTTGTATATCTAAATTATAATTATTTTTAAATATAAAGAAAGGAATTCCAACTATTATGAAAATTTTAGTTATCAACTGTGGTAGCTCATCTCTTAAATATCAAGTTATTGATTCTGAGAGCGAGCAGGTGCTTTGCAAGGGACTTTGCGAGAGAATCGGTATCGATGGACGTATCGTATATCAGAAGGCAGGTCTTGATAAAGAAACCACAGAGATTTCAATGCCTACACATAAGGAAGCAGTTGCGGCTGTAATCAACGCTATCACAAATGACAAGACTGGCGCTATCGCATCCCTTGATGAGATTGATGCAGTTGGTCACAGAGTCGTGCATGGTGGCGAGAAATTCGCAGCTTCAGCTCTTATCACAGACGAGATGATTAAGGTTGTTGAAGAGTGCAACGAGCTTGCGCCACTTCACAATCCAGCAAATATTATCGGTATCAACGCATGTCGCGAGCTTATGCCAGGCAAGCCACAGGTCGGCGTTTTTGATACAGCCTTCCATCAGACTATGCCTAAGGAAGCATATATGTATGCAGTTCCTTACAAGTTCTACGAGCAGTACGGTGTTCGTCGCTATGGTTTCCACGGTACAAGCCATAGCTACGTATCTAAGAGAGTTTGCGAGTTCGCAAATGCTGATATCAACAATTCTAAGATTATTGTTTGCCACATCGGTAACGGTGCATCATGTTGTGCTGTTATGAATGGCAAGTCAGTAGATACATCAATGGGACTTTCTCCACTTGAAGGTCTTGTAATGGGTACTCGTTCAGGCGATATTGACCCATCAGCAGTTGAGTACATGGCTAAAAAGGAAAACCTTGATTTCGCTGGTGTTATGAATGTTCTTAATAAAGAATCAGGTGTTCTTGGTGTTTCTGGTGTTTCATCTGACTTCCGTGATCTTATCGCTGCTTCAAAGGAAGGCAATGAGAGAGCTCAGTTAGCAATGGATATGCTTGCTTATCGTGTTGCTAAATACGTTGGCGCGTATGCAGCCGCTATGAACGGAGTAGACATGATTTGTTTCACAGCTGGTCTTGGCGAGAACAACCCAGGACTTCGCGAGGCTGTTTGTAAGCATCTTGGTTTCATGGGAGTCGAGCTTGATGCAGCTAGAAACGATGGCCCTAGCGAGGACAAGCTTATATCAGCAGATTCTTCAAAGGTAAAGGTATTTGTTATACCTACAAACGAAGAGGTTATGATTGCAAGAGATACAGCTGCAATCGTGGCAGGTAAATAAGGGCGCATAGCAAGAGTTATAAATATTACTTTTCACAGTAACGTTTTTGCAAAAAACGTTTGACAACCTTATTTTACCTATGTATAATTGACAAAGTGTGGATAGGAGATATATATGAGGATTTCTATAAAAGATATCACTTCATTACCTGATCAGAATAAGAAGTTTGCTGGTTCAAGTGATTTGCAAAATTTTTCTTATCTTGGCAGTGATTTTTCTATCAATCACATAGAGCCATTTGATGTAGTTTTATCTATGAAAGGCACGGGAAAGCTTCACATAGCTTTTTCAACCACGGTCACTATTGTAGGTGCCTGTGACAGATGCCTTACAGATGTATCATTCGACATTCCTGTTGTGGCTGATGAAACTGTTGAAGTTGCAGAGGGACAGGTTGTTGCTGATGAAGACACTGGTTCTTATCCATTTGTAGATGGCGAAGAAATCGACATAGATGAACTTATTTTAAACGAGATCTTAGTGAATTTCCCGGCAAAGATATTGTGCCAGGATGACTGCAAGGGCATTTGCCCAGTTTGCGGCAAGAATCGTAATTTAGTTGATTGTGGCTGCGACGATACAGTCTTAGATCCTAGAATGGCACAATTTTTAGATGTCTTTAATAGTGTTAAGGAGGTGAAATAGCATGTCTATTTGTCCAAAGAACAAATCTTCTAAGGGAAGAAGAGATAAAAGAAGAGCAAACTGGAAGATGAGCAATCCTACTCTTGTAAAGTGCAGCAAGTGCGGTGAGCTTATGGTACCACACAGAGTTTGCAAGAACTGTGGATCATACAACAAGAAAGAGATCATTACAGTAGATTAATTTATATTGGCTGTTAATTATCACGGCAAGTTTGAGAGTGAAATCGAAAGGTTTCACTCTTTTTTTAGTGAAATGGAAAAAAACATACTGCTTTTTTTGAATAGTAAATGACAGGGAGAAATAAGGGAATAGATACTTATTAACAGAGTTTATGGAGGATTTGACTATGATCGAAACAAAAGAACAATTATTATCAATGAAAAATGTGGCTATTCAATGTTTGGATGGCGTAATTGAAGAGGAACTTCTGATACGGAAAAGCGAACTAAATATTACGAGATTAACTGATCAGCCAAGTGAGGCAGAAGTTTTGAGAGGAATTTTGCTAGAACGCATTGATTCAGATATAAGTAAGCGAATTGCACATGAAGAATCATTGGAAGTTGAATTGAATTCTATTGATGATTGTTTGAATAATCCAATGGCATCTGATCAGGATGTTTATTCTTTGGTTGACAGTATTTCGCGACATATATCTAAGATTACTACGGAATTTAAGATTATAGATTATGTGAAAATATATAAAGCTTTTGCGCAAAAATATCAGGATTTAGTTATATTCGATAAAAATATTGATATATTATCAACGATATTAAATTATGATAGAGAAAAGATAAAAATGATTAATAAATCACTTTTTGGTTTTGATAATTATAAAAGAGAAGTGCTTAAGGAAATAGGAGAAGCCATTGAGGCATTAAAATCGTTAAGCGCATCTAATCATAATGCAAAAGAAAGTATAAAAAAGATATGCGAAAATGGACTGTATAGCGATAGTTTTATAGATACCATTAATAATTATTTACTTAATAACACAAATTTTGAAAAGTTTGTAAGCGTACAAAAAAAGACAGATGATTTTATTAAACAATATTCAGTACCGCCATATGGAACAAGGTTGCAAAATGGTAATAAAATTGTAGTAGCAAATACGGTGGACGGTAATACATATACTTTTCAAAGTTCGCAGAAACAATAAATAGTTTTTAAAAGGGTGAAATCGAAAAATTTCGCTCTTTTTTTACTCAAATGGAAAAAAATAGGTGAATCTTTTTGAATAGTTAATAGATTAGACGTTGCAACATATATAAGAATTAAAATATTTAGGAGGAACAAGTAATGGAAATAGATGAAAAGGAAGTTGAACAATATATAAATGAGCAAAGTCAAACTCAAAGTTTTCGATATCAAACGGTTTGGAATGTATTTAAAGAAATTATTAAGAATTCTACTGCGGAGGGGCTAGAAAAACATGCGGTAGATTTTTGTAAAAGCACGTTAAGGGATAAGCTTTTACAAATTGGACGTAATAGAATTACTAAATCTAATTTACAAACGGCAGTTAGAGAAACAGCGACAAGCATGTCCATATTAAAATATATTGTTGACAATTTTACGGAATTAGAGGATTTTTTAAAAGGACGTTATATCCAAAGGGAAAATTCAATAAGTTTTGGAGATGGTTTAGTTAAAGAAAAATTACAAGAGCTTATATCAGAAGGAAGTGTAACTTTATCTGATAATGATATAAAAATAATAAAGAAATATCTTTCTAAAAAACCAGTAAATGTCATAAAGTTTTTTGATGATGAAATAAAGAATGATTTAAAAAGAGAAAATGGTAATACTAGAAGTAGATTGAATTCTTTTTTGAATTATCTTTCTCCTCAAAGGGTGGAAGCAATAGAACGATTTTCAAGAGGGCAAAAGGATGATGGCAAATATAAGTCGGACCTAGAAGTGTTAAATAAAATCCAAATGAATGATGTTTATAATGTTTGTAGAAAAATCATATGGGAAACAATTTGTAAACATGGTTTAACAGATTCAATAATTAAAAAAGAGGGAACACTACCGGAAGATAGTCAATCAATACCTGAAAATATTAAAAACGAAATAATTCCTAGAATGAGTGATATTCTAAGCGCTACAAGTAAATGTTGTGATAAATATAAATATTTTAAAAATAGCAATCCGATAACTGTTTTTAAAGATTTTTGTGGGAGCAATACTATTAGGAATTTAACACAATTTATTTTCGAATTGGCTAATTATGATACGCGCCAATTTGCAAAGGAAATGAGAAATGATAAAGACGTATATTTGAGCGACTCAATTAATCGTTATAATAAAAAGGTGAAAGGAGAAGCAGAAGCAGAAGAATACTCATTAGTTAGTAGTGATAGTGAGCAGGGGCATTCAGATAATAATCGCTCGTTCTATGACATGCCTGATACAGATTCTATAGGAGAATTATCATCAATTCTTTCCCAACCAGAGGGGGAAGCAGGAATAAATGAAGGTATTTCGGAAGATGAAGAAATGTCATTAGGTGAGCTTAATACAAGTGAACAGTATACTAATGTAGCGGACAGTGATAGGAATGGAAGAATAGAAGATACATCAGTTCTTGATGAAAATGTGTCTGTGTCTTCAGAAAATGATCGCTCGTTCTATGACATGCCTGATACAGATTCTATAGGAGAATTATCATCAATTCCTTCCCGACTAGAGGGGGAAGCAGGAATAGAAGATGATTTTGTTGAAAATACTCTTTTGTCTCTCGAAGGATTGCCATATGATTATACGAATAATGAAGGTATTTCGGTAGATGAAGAAATTTATAGCTCGTTCAATGACATGCCTGAAACAGAAACTATAGGAGCAGATCGCCAATCGGAGGGTGAAAAAAATGTTTCTTATATTTCAGAGCCTTCAGATGAGTTCTCAATTTATGGAATAACTAATGACGATTATGTAGGAATGTCTTATTTAAATGAACAGAATGTATTACAGAAAGCTATTATAACTAAAGAAGATGAACATGGACATACTTTAAAGAAGAGGTGTGTCAACGGAAAAAATGGAGGATAATATATTTTAATACACATTCATTTTACTTATAACATACGAAAAATGAATGTGTAATTTTTTTACCTTTTTTGTTTGAATTATACCCCTATTTAAAGTATACTTTATTGAGTACGTAACTCTAGTTAGAAAGGGACAAACATGAGCGAAAACATTGTAGTTGCACTTGATGCGATGGGTGGCGACAATGCTCCAGGGCAGATGGTTCTTGGTGCAGTCAACGCAGTCAGTGCAAATAATCAGATAAAAGTTATCCTTGTTGGTAAGGAAGAGGTTTTAAAATCAGAGCTAGCACAGTACAAGTACCCACAGGAGCAGATAGAGATCAAGAATGCTTCTGAGGTTATCGAGACAGCGGAGCATCCAGTTATGGCTATCAAACGCAAGAAAGATTCTTCTATGGTAGTTGGCCTTCATCTTGTTAAAGACAAGGTGGCAGATGCCTTTGTTTCCGCCGGCAATTCAGGTGCGCTTCTTGTTGGCAGTCTTGGTATTGTCGGTCGAATCCGCGGCATCGAGCGTGCTCCATTTGGCACATTGTTCCCTGTTAAGGATGGTGTGGCTCTTTTGGCTGACTCAGGAGCAAATGTTGATTGTAGAGCAAGCCACCTGGTTCAGTTTGCCAAGATGGGAAGCATTTATATGGAAAAGGTTGTTGGTATCAAGAATCCAAAGGTTGCAATTGTCAACGTTGGAGCTGAGGAGGAAAAGGGCAACGCCCTTGTCAAGGATACTATGCCTCTTCTTAAAGAATGTCAGGATATCAACTTTATTGGTAGTATTGAAGCAAGAGAAATTCCTTCTGGGTATGCAGATGTAATTGTTTGCGACGGCTTTGTTGGAAATGTTATTTTGAAATTAATAGAGGGTCTTGCAAAGACTCTGTTTTCTGTTATAAAAGAAGGCTTCAAGTCCAATCTTAGATCTAAGATTGGTGCACTTTTGGCCCTTCCAGCTCTAAAAAGCAAGCTTAAGACTTTCGATGCTTCCGAATATGGCGGAGCACCGCTTTTGGGTCTTAATGGTCTTGTTGTAAAGACACACGGTAGCGCCCAAGCAGGCGAAGTTACTAATACTATCTTCCAGTGTCTCACATTTAAAGAGCAGAGAATCAACGAGCTTATTCGTGAAAACATTGTTATAGAAAAGCAAAAGGAGGAATAGGTAATGGAGTTCGATTTATTAAAAGAAATCATAGCTGAGGTTTTAAATGTTGACGCAGCAGAAATCAAAGAGAGCACAACATTTGTTGATGACCTTGGTGCAGATTCTCTTGATGTATTTCAGATTATCATGGGCGTTGAAGAGCGTCTTAATATCGAGGTTGATACAGACGCAGCAGAAAA
This sequence comes from Pseudobutyrivibrio sp. UBA1225, assembly GCA_002309345.1. Classification (GTDB taxonomy): domain Bacteria; phylum Bacillota; class Clostridia; order Lachnospirales; family Lachnospiraceae; genus Pseudobutyrivibrio. The sequence continues at coordinate 11,319 of DBWZ01000028.1, read as the reverse complement.
GCTTTCTACTGTAGGCGATGCTGTTGAACTTATCAAGAAGACAGTTAATGAAAACTAATTAAACAATAATGCGCATCAATTGGATTTCCATTGATGCGCACATTTTGAGTATCCAGTTAATCTGGGTGCTTTCTTTAAGCTCAGGAGGTAGGTTTTGAAAGATTTAAAAGAATTTCAAGAAACTATTGGTTATGAGTTTAGAGACGAAAGCTTATTACGACAGGCACTTACCCACAGTTCATATGCAAATGAACATCACATGAAAAAGCTCTCCGACAATGAGCGTCTAGAGTTTTTGGGAGATGCAGTGCTTGAGATAGTATCTAGTGAGTTTTTGTATCTAAATTATACCGATTTAAACGAGGGCAAGCTCTCAAGGCTTCGCGCAAGCATTGTTTGCGAGCCAACTCTTGCATATATTAGCAAAGAAATCAATTTAGGAGATTATGTTCTTTTATCTAAAGGAGAGGATATGACTGGCGGCCGTACCAGAAAATCAATCCTTTCAGATGCGTTCGAGGCTACAATTGGCGCCATTTTCTTGGATGGTGGCATCGAGCCAGCGTCTGCATACATTCATCGATTTGTATTAAACGACATTGAACATAAGCAATTGTTCCACGACAGCAAAACTAGGCTTCAGGAGGTTATTCAAGCAAACTACAAAGAACAGCTTGTTTACAACCTTATCTCCGAATCAGGACCTGATCACGCCAAGGAATTCAAGGTTGAAGCTGTTGTTGGAAACAAAGTGCTCGGCACTGGAGTAGGTCGCACCAAAAAAGCCGCCGAACAGGAAGCCGCATACGAAGGACTCATGAAACTACACAAGGAAGAGTCCATAAATATCATCTAAATTAATGATGACTAAATAAGGAATTCATATTATTATTTTGGTTTTCTATGAGTATAACTCAATTTGCTATTTATATGATTAAATATCTATGCAAGTTGAAGTTTGTATTATAATGAATTCTAAGTTTGATTAAATGTGAGTCTGTAGCTAACTATTTTATGTACTCTGTAAGGAACATCTAGTGACTGAAAGAGTACATGAAATTGTTAGCGTAACAGACGTAAATCTTATAAAAACTAGGGGAAATATATGTATCTTAAAAGTATTGAGTTATACGGATTCAAGTCTTTTGCGCACAAGATGAAATTCGAATTTCATAATGGAATCACTGGTATCGTTGGTCCTAATGGTTCAGGAAAGAGTAACGTTGCCGATGCGGTTCGTTGGGTATTAGGAGAGCAATCAGCTAAGCAGCTTCGTGGTGCTTCTATGCAGGATGTAATCTTTGCTGGTACAGAAACACGTAAACCACTCAGCTATGCTTACGTAGCACTTACAATGGACAATTCTGACCATGTACTTCCAGTAGATTTTGAGGAAGTTACAATTGCGCGACGTGTATATCGTTCAGGCGAGAGCGAATATCTTTTAAATGGCACACCTTGTCGTCTAAAGGATGTTTCTGAGCTTTTCTATGATACTGGTGTCGGTAAAGAAGGCTATTCTATCATCGGCCAGGGACAGATTGAAAAGATTCTATCAGGCAAACCTGAGGATAGACGTGAGCTTTTTGATGAGGCTGTTGGTATCGTTAAATTCAAAAAGAGAAAGGCTGCATCTGTCAAGAAGCTTGAGAGCGAACGTGAAAACCTAGTTCGTGTAAACGATATTTTATCAGAGCAGGAACGACGCATTGGTCCACTTGAAAAGCAATCAGAGGATGCAAAGCAATATCTTAAATACAAAGAAGAACTCAAGCGTATTGATGTCAATTCATTCATGCTTGAGGTAGATAGACTCCAGGAAAATCTCGACGAGATCGAGAAAAATGCGGGTATTGCTCGAGAGCACATGGATGACAGCAAGGCGGCGCAGGAAGAAATTCGTCAGAAGTATGACTCTCTTGAGCAGGAAATAACTGAGCTTGATGAGCAGATTGAATCATTAAAGAACAATCAGTCTGAATCCACCCTTTTAAAGGGCAAGCTTGAAAATGAAATTGCGCTTTTGGAAGAGCAGATTCGTTCGGCGAATGCTACTGATGAAAGCTTAGCAAGTCGTGTCGCTGAAATTCAATCAGAGAAAGAGTCTAAAAACAAACAACTCGAAGAATACAAAAACGAAAAAATCAGTCTTGATAAAACCTTAGAAGAGGCAGTTGAGCGTCTTGCTGCTGTAAAGGACAACTATAGTCAGCTGCAGTCATCAATTCTAGCTAACAACGAAAAGATTGATGAAAATAATAAAGCTATCATGGAGCTCCTTAACAATAGAGCTTCCATCAAGTCTAAGGAGCAGCGTCTTGAGACAATGCTTGAGCAGACCAACATTCGCAAAGCCAAGCTCAATCAACGTCTTTTAGAGCGCAAAACCAAAGAAGAGGATTTAGATGTTGCTGTTTCTTTGGCAGAGGATGAATTCAAGAATGCGCAGACTGTTCTTTTAGAATTGCAGGATAAAGACAAGGAATTTGCTGAAAAATCTGCTGAATGGAAAGCGAAAGCTCGCCAAACATCAGAAGAATTACAGGCTAAGAAGGACGAATTCGCTAGAGTTCAGACCAAGTTAGAATCTGTTAAAAATATCGCCGAAAGATACGAAGGCTATGGCAATTCTACTCGTAAAATCATGGAGCAGAAGGGCAAGATAAAGGGCATCGAGGGTGTTGTATCAGATCTTATCCATGTTGAGAAGAAGTACGAGATGGCTATTGAGACAGCTCTTGGCGGCAATATCCAAAACATTGTCACTGCAGATGAAGACTGTGCTAAAAAGCTTATCAGCTTCTTGAAGGAGAACAAGCTTGGTAGAGCAACCTTCCTTCCGCTCACATCCGTGGATGGTCGAGGCAACTTCAAAAAGACAGAAGTCTTGAAGGAAAAGGGTGTACTAGGTCTCGCCTCAGAGCTTGTTAGCTGTGATAGTAGGTTTGACGGAGTGGTTGCTTACTTACTTGGCAGAGTGGTTGTTACTGACAATATTGATTCAGCCATAGCTCTTGCCAAGAAGAATCACTATAGTATTCATATTGTTACTATCGATGGCGAATACTTGGCACCGGGTGGTTCGATGACTGGTGGTCATTTCAAGAACAAGTCAAATCTTCTTGGAAGAAACCGTGAAATCGAAGAATTAGAAGAAAAGCTAAACCTTATTTCTAACGAGATGGAGGAGCTAGGCAATAGAGCGGCTGATATCGAGGCTGCTGCAGCACTTGTTGAGTCTGATAGGGAAGACAACACATCAAAGCTTAACGAAGCTGCAATTGCTTTAAATACAGCAAAGCTTGGCTTAGACAGAGCTAACGAGCAAAAGAAGGAAAGTCTTACAGCCTACGAAGGTCTTTCTAAAGAAAGCGAAGAGCTGGAGGCACAGCTTGTAGAAATTGCTTCAGGCAAGAAGGAAATCGAGCTAGAGAGACAAGCCAGTGATGACAAAGAGGCAGAGCTCAAGGCTGAGATTCAGAAGCTTTCCGACGAAGTTGATGAAAAGACTTACATGGAGACTTCGGTCAATAGAACAATGGCTGAGGTTCAGATTGATGAAGCAAATGCCAGAAGTAAAGTTGATTTCGTTCAGCAAAATATTGACCGTATTGTTGCTGAGATTGAAAAGGCAGATGCAGATATCGAATCTCTCAACGAAAATGCTCGTTCAACAAAAGAGGAGACTGAGGCTAAAAAGAATCGTATAGAAGAAATCAAGGCAACTATATCTGCTTCAGACGAGTCCTTTGGAAAGCTTGAAACTGAGATTAAAGAGACTATTGAAAAGAGAGAGTCCCTTAACAACTCTCACAAGAACTTCTTTGAGCAGCGTCAAGAGATTTCTGATAGAATCTCCGAATTGGACAAGGAAATCTATCGTTTGGAGCAACAGAAGGAAAAGATTAACGATGCTATTTCGTTCCAGAACAACTATATGTGGAACGAGTACGAGTTGACATATCACAGCGCAGAAGAGCTTAAGGATCCAGAATACAACGATTTGGATCAGATGAAAAAGGATGCAACCAAGATTAAGAATGCAATTCGCGCTATGGGCAATGTTAATGTCAATGCTATAGAAGAGTTCAAGGAGCTGTCTGAACGCTACAACTTCTTGAAGACGCAGCACGATGATTTGGTGGAGGCAGAGGCGTCTCTTATCCGTATCATCGACGAGCTTGACGAAGGTATGCGACGTCAGTTCGAGGCTGGATTCAAGGACATCAAGGTTCAGTTTGATAAAGCCTTCAAAGAACTTTTCGGCGGTGGTCATGGTACCCTAGAGCTTGTTGATGAGGGAGATCTTTTAGAGACAGGTATTATCATCAATGCTCAGCCACCTGGAAAGAAGCTTATCAACATGATGCAGATGTCCGGTGGTGAAAAGTCGCTTACAGCTATTGCTTTGTTGTTTGCAATCCAAAACCTTAAGCCTTCTCCATTCTGTCTTCTGGACGAGATTGAGGCGGCCCTTGATGATGCAAACGTTGATAGATTTGCAACTTACTTACATAAGCTGACCAAGAATACTCAGTTTATCGTTATTACTCATAGACGTGGTACTATGAATGCGGCTGACCGCTTATTTGGTATCACTATGCAGGAAAAGGGTGTATCAGCCCTTGTATCAGTTAACTTGATTGAATCGCAATTGGATGATTAGTTATGGCAGAAAAAATTCCATTTTGGCAGCGCCTTATTAAGGGACTGACAAAGACTAGAGACAATTTCATTAAATCCATGGATTACATTTTCAATGGATTTACAAATATTGATGAGGATTTCTATGAGGAGCTTGAAGAAGTCCTTATTATGGGAGATATTGGTGTTCGCACAACCGAAACCATTATCGATGATTTGAAGGATGCTGTTAAAAAAGAACACATCAAAGAACCGCAGGAGTGCAAAGAATTTTTGATTAACGAAATCAAGCAACAGATGGCTCTTGATGAAACATCGTATGATTTCGAAAAGAACACTAGCGTAGTTCTTGTGATTGGTGTAAACGGCGTTGGCAAAACTACAACCATAGGCAAGCTTGCTGGCAAGCTTCAGGCTGCAGGCAAAAAGGTTATGGTGGCAGGAGCAGATACATTTAGAGCTGCTGCTTCCGATCAGCTTAAGGAGTGGGCTGAGCGAGCTGGCGTAGACTTTGTTGGAGGACCAGAGGGTTCTGATCCGGCAGCCGTAGTTTATGATGCAGTTCATGCAGCTAAGGCACGTGGAGTAGATGTGCTGTTGGTGGATACGGCGGGACGTCTTCATAACAAGAAAAATCTCATGAATGAGTTATCAAAGATAGGCAGCACCATTTCTAAGGAATTTCCAGAGGCTTATCGAGAAACTTTGATTGTTCTCGATGGTACTACTGGCCAAAATGCTTTGGTTCAGGCAAAGGAATTTTCAGAGGTTACAGATATATCAGGTATTGTTTTGACAAAACTCGACGGCACAGCCAAGGGTGGTATTGCAATAGCGATACAATCTGAGTTAAAATTGCCTGTAAAATATATTGGTGTTGGCGAGACAATAGATGATTTAGAAAAGTTTAACCCAGAGGAGTTTGTTAACGCCTTATTCTACTCTGAGTAAATATTTTAAGCATAAGGTAGGAGAAAGATCATGCTTACATTGGACAAATTTGAAGAGGCCTCCAAGATAGTTACGGAGGTAACACACGAAACAAAGTTAGTTTTCAGTGATTATTTTAGTGAGAAAAGCGGCAATCTTGTTTATCTAAAGCCAGAGAACATGCAGCTTACAGGAGCTTACAAGCTCAGAGGTGCATACTACAAGATTAGCACTCTTTCAGATGAAGAAAGAGCAAAGGGACTTATTACAGCTTCCGCTGGAAATCATGCTCAGGGTGTTGCTTATGCAGCTCAAAAATATGGAGTTAAGGCTACAATTGTTATGCCTACAACAACACCACTTATCAAGGTTAACCGTACAAAGAGCTACGGCGCAGAGGTGGTTTTATACGGAGATGTTTACGATGAGGCGTGCAACTATGCCTATCAGCTTGCTGACGAGCACGGCTATACATTTATCCATCCATTTGACGATTTGGCTGTTGCAACTGGTCAGGGTACCATTGCAATGGAGATATTTAAAGAGCTTCCACTTGTTGAATACATTCTTGTTCCAATCGGTGGCGGCGGTCTTGCAACAGGTGTATCTACACTTGCAAAGCTTCTCAACCCAAAGATCAAGGTTATAGGTGTAGAGCCTAGCGGTGCTGCATCACTTAAGGCATCCTTTGAAAAGGGCGAAGTAACAACCCTTAATACAGTAAATACTATTGCCGATGGTACCGCTGTCAAAACTCCTGGAACCAAGATATTCCCATACCTACAGAAGAATATCGATGAAATCATCACAGTCGACGATGATGAGCTTATCGTTTCATTCCTTGATATGGTTGAAAATCACAAGATGATTGCCGAGAATTCCGGCCTGCTTACAGTTGCAGCATTAAATCATCTTGGCTTCAAAGATAAGAGAGTTGTATCTGTTATCTCAGGTGGTAACATGGATGTCATTACTATGTCATCTGTTGTTCAGCAGGGACTTATCTTTAGAGATAGAATCTTTACGGTATCAGTGCTTCTCCCTGACAAACCAGGTATGCTTGCAAAGGTTTCTCAGGTAATGGCAGAGCAGCAGGGTAATGTTATCAAGCTAGAGCACAATCAGTTTGTTACAACCAATCGTTCAGCTGCTGTTGAGCTTCGCATCACTCTTGAGGCATTTGGAACAGAGCACAAGGAACAAATCCTTAAGGCTTTAGATGAAGGTGGCTATAAACCGAAGGTTGTGAGAACGTTATTATAATTTATACTATTCACAGTTGAATCCTCCAGTCATTCGCAATAGAAGTCTTTCAGACTTCCTTCCCGATGCTTTGCATCTAATATTGCTCATGTTGGAGGAGTCACTGATTCCAGTATATAAAGATTTGAGAACAACTATTTTACAAGCAAGCTTGTTAATAGTGTGCTCTCAAATCGTTATAACTGTGAATAGTAACTCGGGTGTCAAGCGAAAATACTTGACACCCTCTTTTTTTTATAGTATATTATCAAATGTTGTATGAGGAGAGAGATGGAAGATAAGATTAAATCAGGTTATTTATATGATTTTTATGGTGAGCTTCTTACAGAGCACCAGCGTAGCGTATACGAAATGAGTATCAATGAAGATTTGTCATTATCTGAAATCGCAGATGCATTGTCGATTTCTAGACAGGGCGTTCACGACACAATCAAGCGTTGTGACAAACTCCTTGAAGACTACGAATCTCGTCTACATTTGGTAGAACGATTTATGCATATTAAGGCGGATGTTGTCCGCATAGACCAGTTAACTACAGGAAGTCCCGATGCAGCTACTTTGTCAGAGATTTCCCGTTTATCCAAATCGATTTTAGAGGAACTTTAATTTATGGCTTTTGATTCTCTTTCAGAAAAGCTCCAAGGTGTCTTCAAGAACCTTAGAAGTAAAGGACGCTTATCCGAGGCAGATGTTAAGGCTGCTTTAAAAGAAGTTAAGATGGCTCTTTTAGAGGCAGATGTTAACTTCAAAGTTGTTAAGCAGTTTACAAATACAGTTAATGAGCGAGCAATTGGCTCAGATGTTATGAACGGCCTTAATCCAGGCCAGATGGTTATAAAGATTGTTAACGAAGAGCTTGTTAATCTTATGGGCTCTGAGGTTACAGATATCACTTTTGGCACAGGCGGCGCCATCACTACAATTATGATGGTTGGTCTCCAGGGTGCTGGTAAAACAACCACCACCGCCAAGCTTGCTGGCAAGGTTAAGCAGCGTGGTAAGAAGCCTCTTTTGGTTGCCTGCGATATTTACAGACCTGCCGCTATCGAGCAGTTACAGGTCAACGGCAAGAAGCAAGAAGTAGAGGTTTTTTCTTTGGGCGACAAAGAAAAGCCGGTTAAGATTGCCAAAGAAGCTATGGAATACGCCAAGAAGAACGGCTTTGATGTAGTCATTTTCGATACAGCTGGTCGTCTTCACATAGATGAGGACATGATGAACGAGCTTGAGTCAATCAAGAACAACATCGATATCCTCAATACAATCCTCGTAGTTGATGCCATGACAGGTCAGGATGCAGTCAATGTATCATCAACCTTCGACGAAAAAATCGGCATCGACGGAGTTATCATCACCAAGCTTGATGGTGATACCAGAGGTGGTGCAGCTCTTTCAATCAAGGCTGTTACCGGCAAGCCTATTCTCTATGCAGGTATGGGTGAAAAGCTTTCAGATTTAGAGCAGTTCCATCCTGATAGAATGGCAAGCAGAATCCTTGGCATGGGCGATGTACTATCACTCATTGAAAAGGCCGAGGCAGAAATCGACAAAGAAGCAGCCATGAAGCTTTCTAAAAAGGTCAAAAAGGCAGCCTTCGATTTCAACGATTATCTTACTTCCATGGCACAGATGAAAAAGCTTGGAGGACTTACTTCAATCCTCGGTATGATGCCGGGCATGAATTCTTCCAAGATGGCTCAAATTGAGGGAGCTGTGGATGATAAAAAGCTTGCGCACATCGAAGCAATCATCCTTTCGATGACACCGGCGGAGCGCGAGAATCCCAAATTACTAAATCCTAGCCGAAAGCACCGAATAGCTGCTGGAGCTGGTTTAGATATAGCTGAGGTTAATCGTTTCATCAAACAATTTGAACAATCAAAAAAGATGATGAAGCAAATGCCAAGATTGATGGGCAAAGGAAAAGGCGGAATGCAATTTCCATTTTTTTAACCGAATACCATTTTGTTATTTATAGGAGGAAATTAAAATGGCAGTAAAGATCAGATTAAAGAGAATGGGTCAGAAGAAGAGACCTATCTACAGAATCGTTGTAGCAGATTCTAGATCACCACGTGATGGTAGAAACATCGAAGAAATCGGTACATACGATCCAAATCAGGAGCCAGCTGAGGTTACAGTTGATGCTGATGCAGCTAAGAAGTGGATCGCTAATGGTGCAAAACCAACAGAGACAGTTGCTAGACTTTTCAAGCAGGCAGGCGTACAGTAATATACACATTCGAAAGGTAGAGGAATAGTGATGAAAGAATTAGTTGAAGTAATTGCTAAGTCACTTGTCGACAATCCAACTGAGGTTGTTGTTTCCGAGAAAGAAGACGCAAAGGCTATCGTAGTAGAGCTTCGCGTTGCACCTTCTGATATGGGTAAGGTTATTGGAAAACAGGGCAGAATTGCAAAGGCTATTCGCGCAGTTGTTAAGGCCGCAGCCTCAAAGATTGACAAGAAGGTTATCGTAGATATAATCGATGCTAATTAGTTTTTAGGCCTGAATTATTTCAGGCCTATTTTTTCTTGTTGAGAAATTTATTTCCTAGTTGGAAAAATCAGAGAAAACATATTTGTAGGAGAGAAATTTGGAAGAATTATTTCAGGTAGGTTCAATAACACAGACACATGGTATCAAAGGAGAAGTCAAGGTTTTTCCTCTTACAGACGATATCACTCGATTTAAAAACATGAAAAATCTTCTCTTGGACGGAGGCAAGGAAGGGTACATTACCTTGGAGGTTGAAAACGCGAGACCTCAAAAGAACCTTGTCATCCTCAAGTTCAAGGGAATTGACAATATTAACGACATCGAGCGTTTTAAGGGGCAAGGCTTGTATGTCACCAAAGAAAACCGTGTGAAGCTCAAGGCTGATGAATATTTCGTGGCTGATTTAATTGGTTGTGAAGTATATCTTGACTCAGACGAGCAAAACAAATACGGTGAAATCACAGACGTACTCACGACAGGAGCTAACGATGTTTATGAGGTCACATCTACATCAGGTAAGATTGTTTTAGTTCCAGCTATCAAGGATTGCATCCTTAAGGTTGATGTGGAAGGCAAAAGAGTAGATATGCACCTTTTGAAGGGATTGGCAGATTAATTATGAAGTACTATATACTTACGCTGTTTCCAGAGATGATTGAAGATGCTTTAAGCACCAGCATTCTCGGACGAGCTAAAAATGCTGGAGTTATTTCTTTTGAGGCAATCAATATCAGAGATTACACTTTGGACAAACATAAAAAGGTAGATGACTATCCTTATGGTGGTGGCGCTGGGATGGTAATGCAAGCTCAGCCTATTTATGATGCTTATCAGGCTGTGTGCGCCAAAGCAGGTCATAGGGTGCACTGTATTTATTTGACACCTCAGGGAAGTCTTTTTAATCAGAATGACGCAAAATCTCTTGCTCTTGAAGAGGATATTTGCCTTTTGTGCGGTCACTATGAAGGTGTAGACGAGAGAGTCCTCGAGGAGATTGTTGATGAATATTATTCAATCGGTGATTATGTCCTTACTGGTGGAGAATTGCCTGCCCTTGTTATGATAGATGCTATTTCAAGAATGGTACCAGGGGTGCTAACCAATTCTGATTCAGGTGAGGATGAATCACTCGAGAACAATTTGCTGGAGTATCCCCAGTACTCGCGACCAGAAACTTGGAATGATAGAAAGGTGCCTTCAATCTTGCTTTCTGGGGACCACGCCAAGGTTGATGAGTGGAGGTATGAGCAGTCTGTTCTTCGCACAAAGAAGCGTCGTCCAGATTTATATGAAAAATATTTAGAATCCCAGAAATAATGCTTGAATATTGTAAATAATCATGCTATTATACTAGAGTTGCTAAAAGAAGAGATGGTCCGCTGATTTACAATAGGGTATTTCAAGAACGTCGCTATTGTTTAGGAGGAAATAAAATGAACGCAAACGAGATTATTAGAAACATTGAAGCTGCAGAGCTCAAGTCAGAAGTACCAGAGTTCAATGTAGGCGATACAGTTAAGGTTTATTGTCGTATCGTTGAGGGTAACCGTACACGTACACAGGTATTCGAAGGTACAGTTATCAAAAGACAGGGTGGTAGCAACCGTGAGACATTCACAGTTCGTAAGCTATCTAACGGTGTTGGTGTTGAAAAAACTTGGCCACTTCACAGCCCAAACGTTGAGAAAATCGAAGTAGTTCGTAAGGGTAAAGTTCGCAGAGCTAAACTCTTCTACCTCAGAGGTCTCACAGGTAAGAAGGCTAAAGTTAAAGAAAAAATCTAGTCTCGACAAGTTTGAACAGTCACATTTGTGGCTGTTCTTTTTTTACCAGCCCCTGCCCGCCCTACTTACATCCCTAGGGGACCTGCTGACAATTTAGCTAAGATTATAGATTTTCTTAATGCCAAAAGGGAGCTTCTATCGGGTGTACGTTTATCGATTTTACAATTCGAAGAGAATGTAGTTACTCTGACGGACACA
>DBWZ01000004.1:85598-85850 GCA_002309345.1 Pseudobutyrivibrio sp. UBA1225 | reverse complement strand
GTCAGTGTTATTCAATTCGCTGTGGCAGGAGAGGATGCCAAGGCTTTTGCTGCCGTACCAGGTGTTGGCAAGAAAACGGCAGAGCGTGCCATCATCGACCTTAAGGACAAGGTCGATATAATCGGGGCCTTCGAGTCTAAAATCACATCTGATTTATCTGGCGCCAAAGTGCCTGTGGCAAACGCAGTAAAGGAAGAGGTATTAGAAGCGCTGGTTTCACTTGGTTATTCAGCAAGCAATGCAGCTAGAGCT
>DBWZ01000004.1:52608-85549 GCA_002309345.1 Pseudobutyrivibrio sp. UBA1225 | reverse complement strand
CATTAAAGCAGATGTCATTCTTATAAATAGGGGAAAATATGTTAACTAATAAACAAATTACATCAACAATAGCAAGTCACGAAGACCTTGTTAATGACAACGCTCTTAGACCTAAAACTTTCGATGGCTACATCGGACAGACCAAGGTCAAAGAAAACATGAAAATCTATATAGAGGCAGCCAAGAATCGTGGAGAAGCGCTAGATCACGTACTTTTATACGGCCCTCCAGGTCTTGGTAAGACAACTCTTGCAGGAATCGTAGCAGGAGAGATGGGCTCTAATATCAAGGTTACATCTGGTCCAGCTATTACTATTCCTGGTGAGATTGTTGCCGTTCTTATGACTCTCAAGGATGGAGATATTCTATTCATCGATGAGATTCATCGTTTATCAAAACCTGTCGAAGAAACTCTATATTCTGCCATGGAAGATTTTGCGGTGGATATTGTAATGGGCAAGGATACAACAGCTCGTTCTATTCACACCAAGCTTCCAAGATTTACATTGATTGGAGCTACTACTAGACCTGGGCTACTTTCTGCTCCGCTTCGAGACAGATTTGGAATCATAGGTCATATGGATTACTACACCCCTGAAGAGCTATCTACAATTGTCACAGCATCAGCTGCTAAGCTTAATGCACCTATAGATTACGAGGGAGCCTATCAAATAGCTCTTCGCTCAAGAGGAACGCCTAGACTTGCAAATAGATATCTTAAGCGTGTTCGTGACTACGCAGAGGTTAGGTACGATGGAGAAATCACGAAGGAGGTTGCTGCCGCAACTCTTGATTCCCTTGAAGTAGACACACTCGGCTTAGACAACAACGACAGAAGTATTCTACTTGCCATCATCGAACGATTTGGAGGTGGGCCTGTTGGACTTGACAATCTTGCCGCTACCGTTGGCGAAGACTCTGGCACCATCGAAGATGTATACGAGCCATACCTTCTACAACATGGCCTCATTATTCGCACCCCCAAAGGACGCGTAGCCACCAAAGAAGCATATGATCACTTCGACAAACCGTACGAGGAATAACCTCGCTATTCACTGTTCTTAAACTATGTCGCACCTACATCCCTGCTAACCCAGCGCCCTTGGAGGTGTATGCTCACATTGCAAAAGATTATGATTTTCTAAGTGGATAAGTCGCTTCTTTTATTGGTAGATGTTCTTTCAATTATTTGCAATTCTGTAGCCACAGTTTGTGTTTGGCAGACAAAACTATACTATAAATATTGTTTCTAAATATGAATTGGGATAATTGCATGATTTTGAAATGAACTTAGTAAAATTTTAAAGCAGGTTTTGTAAGATTTAAGTATGGGCTGCCATGGACGGCAGCCCAAGGCTGATTGTGAAATGGATTGAACTTGAAGCCGGTACTTAAATATACAAAACCTGCTTTTAATTTTACTTAGTGAATGGAATATGAATGCAATATCCCAATTTATATTTAGAAACTATTAATTTTTCTATATGTCTGTCAAACACATACAGTGGCATCGAATTGCAAAATCAATGAAAGGACATCTACAAGAAGCTCCTTCTATCCACGAAGAAAATCTATAATCTTTGCTAAATTGTGAGCATACACCTCCAAGGGCGCTGGGCTAGCGGGGATGTAGGGGCGAAGTTAGACGTATTCACAGTGAATAGCGAGGTTATATTTCTAGAAATGCTTGTGTTCGAGGTGAAAGAATTATATAATTATAGATGAATTTTCTGACGGGAGGATGCGTAATGGTTTCCGAAAAAAGCGCAAAGGTGCTTATAGGCGGAAAAGTTTATACGTTGAGTGGCTACGAAGAGGAAGAGTACCTTCAGAAGGTGGCCAATTATATCAATGCTAAGCTAGAAGAATTTAATTCCATTGATGAATATAAGCGTATTTCGGCTGACCTAAAGGCAACACTACTTGAGTTGAATATTGCAGACGACTATTTCAAAGCTAAGACGCAGGTTGAATCTCTCGAGTCAGATTTAGAGATACGAGACAAAGAGATATACAATCTCAAGCACGATTTGATTTCAGCTCAGTTAAAGACAGAAACTTTAGAAGAGACAATTACCAAGCTTGAGCGAGAGAACAAAGAGCTTCTCCTTCACAAGACCAAGCTTGAGGCATCATTAGAGGATGCGCTTCTAGGTTCATTAACAGATGATTAATCAAGAGTCCCGATTGTGGGGCTCTATATTTTTAGTTTTGTAGGATTATTTATGAATCAATTAGAACTTCTTTCACCAGCAGGTGATATTGAAATATTTAAAGCGGTTGTTAACGCAGGAGCAGATGCTGTGTACTTTGGTGGCGATTTATTTGGAGCACGAGCTTACGCCAAGAATTTCACCATAGAAGAGGCTGGAACAGCCATTGCATATGCGCATCACCACGGAAGTAGAGCATATCTTACTGTTAACACCTTGCTTAAAAATACCGAAATCGAAAGAAATCTATACACCTATCTCAAGGAATATGTTGAGGCTGGTATAGATGCATTTATTGTACAGGATTTTGGTGTTTTCAACTTTATCCGCGAATACTTTCCAGATACACATATACATGTCAGCACCCAAGCTAGTCTTTGTACTGGTTATGGAGCCAAGTTTTTTGAGAACTTAGGTGCAACCAGGATAGTTACTGCTAGAGAAATCAGCATTGACGAGATAAAATCAATACACAGCTATTGTCCTGATCTAGAAATCGAGAGCTTTATTCATGGCGCTCTTTGTGTTTGTTATTCTGGCCAATGTCTTATGTCATCAATTATAGGTGGACGTTCTGGTAATAGAGGACGCTGCGCGCAACCTTGCCGCCTTCCCTATGATGCATTTGACAACACCGGCAAAAAGCTTAACAAGAAGGGGGCATATATTCTTAGTCCAAAGGATTTTTGCACTATTAATCATCTTCCTGAAATGATAGATGCGGGAGTAATGTCCTTTAAGATAGAAGGACGAATGAAGCAGCTTAGCTATGCTACAGGTGTTGTGTCTGTATATCGTCATTATCTAGATCAATTCCTCTACAAAGGTGCAAGGAATTATTCCGTAACTCAAGAGGATATTCAAAAGCTTTTAGACTATGGCAACAGAAGCGGTTTCACCGATTTATATCTTCGCAGTCATAATGGGCCAGAAATGATTACCTTTGAAGCGCCTAGCCACACTAAGGCTGAGGGGCAGGCTGTCGACATTTCTGAGAAAAAAACAAAGGTAGATTGTTCTATTAAGGCATTGCTTGGAAAGCCCTTTGAAATTTCATTTGTTGATGAAAAGGGTAACAGAGTACATTCTGAACTTGGTATTGTAGAAGCCTCTCAAAACAGACCCACATCTAAAGACGACATTATAAAAGCGGCTTCTGGATTGGGAAACACTGTTTTTGAAATTGGAAAGTTAAACATAGATTACGACGATAATATTTTCATTCCAGTTTCCACTATCAAAAATGCTAGAAGAGAAGCAATAGATAAGCTTTCTCAGATGTGTACAATAAAAGAGTATCCAAAAACAGTATTAAAATTCAATGAGTTAAAGTTTAAAGGAAACGTTGCATCCCAATTTGATTGCTTTGTAACATTAACTACCAAAGAACAGTTGAATGCTATTTTAGAATTTGATTTTATAAAGGCAATAGGCGTTGCACCTGCTCTGTTTGATGAAGCATACAAAGTGTTTAAAGGCGATATTTATATTTACTTACCACCAGTTCTTAGGAAGTCTTATTTGGATAAAATTCGTATAGACGATAGAGCAGCTGGCGTGATAGCAGCATCCTTTGATGAGTTAGGTTATTTGTCAGAGCTTGGATATCCATCATCGCAAATCATTTTAGATCACAGGCTTTATTCTTTTAATAACAGAAGTCTAGAAGGTTTTGCGAAGCTTGGATACAAAGCAAATTGCATTCCTTATGAGCTATCTATCAAAGAACTAAATCACAGAGATAATAGCAATTCTCAGTTTGTGGTTTATAGTAGGATACCAATGATGATTACTGCAAACTGCACCGTTAAGAACACTGTTGGTTGCAAGAAATCTAACGATATAATCACTCTTGTAGATCGTAAAAACGAAAACATGATGGTATCATGCAATTGCGAATATTGTTATAACACAATTTACAACAGTAAGAGATATATCGCATTTGATATGAAAGAATCTATAAAATCTCTTGGAATTGCTTCACTTAGACTTGATTTTACTGTAGAATCTTTCAAAGAAACAATTGAGATTCTTGAAGATTACAACAAGGTCTTTAATGAAAATCAGGCCTTTAGATTTTCAGAAGCTTATACTAGAGGACATTTAAAAAGAGGAGTTGAATAAAGTTGGTTAGCGTTATTACTTCATTTTCTAGAATTACAATTTTATCCTTTGTCTTAATCTTTACTGCAATAGACATATTTCAGATGTTTGAATACAAAATGTCTGATTCTTTGAACAGTATTTTATCAACGATTCAAGCTGTTATTGTAGTTGTGTTTTTGATTAATGGTTCGGTGGTGTTATTTATTTCTAAAAATAATGTCACCATAATTGGCTTACTGTTTTTGGAGCTCATGCTGTTTACAGGCATTGTTGTCGCTCTATACAAGACGGCAACGCCGATTTCGAGAGCGCTCATAAATAATGTATTGTTGTTTATGAGCTTTGGCTTTTTGATGCTTGAAAGATTAAAGCTTAACACGGCTGTTAAACAACTTGGTTTTACTATAGCATCACTAATTATTACGCTTATGGCAATTCTTATTATTAAGAATGTTAAGCATGTTTCTGAGCATATATATTTTTATGCTGGAATAGGAATTGTTTCACTTTTGCTTGTGTCTATTCTAGGTAGAGTAGAGTATGGTGCAAGGACATCATTCGCGATAATGGGAATCAGAATTCAGCCAAGTGAGTTTGTAAAGCTTTCGTTTATATTCTTTATTGCGGCAGCAATCTGTACTTATCGTGATTACAGAGGTTTTGCCATTGCAACAATAGGTTCAATGCTACACGTGATAGTTCTCGTGTTTTCCAAGGATTTAGGTTCAGCATTAATCTTCCTTGGCACCTACGCTTTTTTAATATTTATAGCATACAAAAATTACATCGTTATGACCTTGGAATTTGTCCTGGCGACCATTGGTGGAATTCTTGCCTTCAAGCTATTTCCGCACATACAAACAAGATTTATAGCTTGGTCAGATCCTCTTTCTGTAATTGATGACAAGGGCTATCAGATATCTCAGTCATTGTTTGCTATAGGTACACCGGGCTGGCTTGGCACAGGACTTAATAATGGTATGCCAAATAAGATTCCGATTGTAACAAATGACTTTATATTTGCAGCAATAGCGGAAGAGATGGGCAACGTAGTTGCTGTCTGTTTAATCATTATGTTCATGTGTACAGTGTTCATTCTATTGATGATTGCCCATGAGACTGCCAACAATTTTTATATGCTTGTTGTCAGTGGTATTGGAATTATATTTGCGATACAAACGATTCTTAATATTGGTGGTGTTATAAAATTCATTCCATCTACAGGCGTTACCTTGCCGTTTGTTAGCAACGGTGGTAGTTCAATGTTATCCATGATGATATGTCTATTTATAGCCGAATGTTCAGGAGAACTTGCAAACAAAAATACACGAGGCACATATGAAAGATAAATCTAAACATAAAATTATCAGAAAAGAAATATATATTATTGCAGCCTTCTTTGCGTTGATATTCATTGCTATGATAGGATATCTTATAAACTTTGTTAATAAGCGTTCAAAAGAGTTCATCTACAATGAATACAATTCTAGATTTTCTGTTTTTGCAGATGATGTAACACGAGGAAACATTTATGCTTCCGATGGAACAGTTATCGCATCTACAAGCAAAAATGAAGAGCGCAAGGAATATCGAGTATACCCTGATGGCAGTTTGTTTTGTCACGCAGTAGGCTATGTCGGTAAGGGTATGGCTGGATTAGAGGCTGATTATTCCTTTGACTTACTTAAATCAAACATTCCTTTAGAGGAGCAGATAAATAATTCTCTTACTGGGCAAAAAAGCCCGGGGGACAATCTGTATACAACCTTAAACTATAACGTTCAAAAGGCGGCCTATGATGGACTAGGATCCTATGATGGAGCAGTCATAGCAATAGAACCAGATACTGGTAAAATCATTGCTATGGTTTCTAAACCAGATTATGACCCTAATAATATCGCTGAGGAGTGGGAGGAACTTACGGACGAGTCCAACAAAAAATCTTCCCTTGTAAATAGAGCAACACTTGGCGCTTATCCGCCTGGTTCTACCTTTAAGATTATTACATCTGTTGCTTATTTGCGCTTTAACGGAGGCTCAGAGGAATATAGCTTTAACTGTAGGGGTTCATACAAAATCGGAAACTACACTATTCACTGTAGTGGCCACAAATCCCATGGCAAGGAGGATTTAAAAAAGGCTTTTTCTAATTCCTGCAACAGTGCCTTTGCAAATATCGGTACAACAATAGATAAAAAGCAATTTAGGGAGACTGCTGATTCCTTCTTGTTTAATCAAGAGCTTCCTACAATGCTAAAGAGCACCAGAAAATCAGTGTTTAAGGTTGATCAATCAAGCTCTGACCAACAGGCTGGTCAAACTGCCATTGGACAGGGAGAGACTTCAGTTTCGCCTCTTCATATGTGTATGATTGTTTCTGCTATTGCCAACAATGGCACATTAATGAAGCCTTATCTAGCAGACAGAATAGAATCAACTAAAGGAGAGGTTATTTCAAAAACAACTCCATCTGCTTACGGTCAGTTGCTTTCAACTGATGAGGTTGCGAAGCTTCAGGACTATATGTCATCTGTTGTGTCTGAAGGTACAGCTAAAAAGGTTGATTTTGGAGATTTAGAGGTATATGGAAAGACGGGTACCGCTGAATACACTACCAACAAAAATCTTACTCATTCATGGTTTGTGGGTTATTCTACTGACGCCAGCGGCAAGAAGCTTGCGGTAGCTGTTATAATGGAATCTGCTGGAAGTGGAAGTAAGTTTGCAGCACCTTTAGCAGCGGATGTGCTTAAGGCATATTATGAGTAAATTTTTGTGTATTAATTCTATAATCTAAGCAAAAAATTATTGCAATTTGCAATTTGCTTTGCTATAATCCATTTGTTGCGTAAATGCGCACACTTGGTTTTGAAATATTTTACAAGGAGGTGCAATCATGGCAAAATGTGCAGTTTGTGGAAAAGGCGCTCATTTCGGTAACAATGTGAGCCATTCTCATAGAAGATCCAACCGTATGTGGAAGTCTAATGTGAAGTCCGTTAAGTGTAATGTGAATGGAACACCTAAGAAGTTATATGTATGTACTTCTTGTTTACGTTCTGGCAAGGTTGAGCGTGCTTAATCTTACATAACACGATATTGAAAGTCACTCGACAGGGTGGCTTTTCTTTTTGCTTTAGTGTATAATTACTGCATCATTGAGTAAATATGCGAATTTGGAGGTTATACTTTATGCAAGGTCAAATGGAGACAGCGCTTGGTAAAATCGTTATAGACACAGACGTAATTGCGACCTATGCGGGTTCAGTTGCAGTAGAATGCTTCGGTATCGTAGGCATGGCTGCTGTCAATATGAAGGACGGCTTAGTAAAGCTATTAAAGAAAGATTATTTAAATCATGGAATCAGTGTTGTTGTTGGTGATGATAATTCCATTTCTCTGGATTTCCATGTTATTGTTTCATACGGTGTCAGCATTGAGGCAGTGGCAGAGAACCTTATTGAAACAGTAAAATATAAGGTATCGTCTTTTACTGGATTAACCGTTGATACAATCAATATCTTCGTTGAAGGCGTAAGAGTTATTGACTAAGGAGGCAATTTGTAGTGGAAATACAAACTATTGACGCGTCTTTGTTAGCAAAGATGTTTCTTTCGGGAGCAAAAAATCTCGAAGCTAAGAAAGAGTGGATTAATGAATTAAACGTATTCCCTGTTCCTGATGGTGATACAGGTACAAATATGACAATGACTATCATGTCTGCAGCAAATGCAGTTGCAGAGCTTGATAATGCTGATATGAAGACTGTTGCAAAAGCAATTTCTTCAGGCTCGCTTAGAGGTGCTAGAGGTAACTCAGGTGTTATTCTTTCTCAACTTTTCCGTGGTTTTTCAAAAATCATTAGCAATTATGATGAGGTTACAGTTGAGATTTTAGCTGAAGCATTCGAAAAAGCTGTACAGACCGCTTACAAAGCTGTTATGCAGCCAAAGGAAGGTACAATCCTTACTGTAGCTAGAGGCGCAGCAGACAAAGCGGCTGAAATATCACATAGAACAAACAATATCGTTGAATTTGCAGATGCGGTTATTCAAGAAGCAGAGGTTGTTCTTTCAAAGACACCAGATATGCTTCCTGTTTTAAAGCAGGCAGGTGTTGTTGATTCAGGTGGACAAGGTCTTGTATGTGTTCTTCAAGGTGCATATGATGCTCTTGTCGGCAAGGAAGTTGATTATACTGATTTCGCCCCTGAGACAGTGGCAAAGGCTGCTCCAGCCAAGATTAAGACAACTGTAGAGTTTATTATCGAGTCTGAGAAGGCACTTGCTTCATATCAAATCAAAGAACTTAAGACAAAGCTTGAGTCTATAGGTTTAGGCGATATTATCGACCTTAAAATAGGTGATGAGGTTGTAGAATCAAAGGAAGAGGCCAAGGCTGCTCCTACAGAGCCTGCAAAGGAGATGGGATTTGTTTCTATTGCCACAGGTGATGGTTTAACATCAATCTTTACAGAGCTTGGATGCGATTATATGATTCCAGGTGGTCAGACAATGAACCCTTCTACAGACGATATCCTTAGCGCTGTAGAAAAGGTTAATGCCAAGACTGTATTTGTTTTACCAAACAATAAAAACATCATTCTTGCTGCTAATCAGGCTGCGGCAATTTGTAAGGACAAAAAAATCGTTGTTATCCCTACAAAGACTATTCCTCAGGGTATCACAGCTCTTATCACATTTGCTGCTGATGCATCAGTTGAGGACAACGAAGCAGCTATGACAGAAGAAATCGCCAATGTTAAGACAGGACAGGTTACATATGCTGTTCGTGATACAATGATAGACGACAAGGAAATCACAAAGAATGACTGGATGGGGATGGGTGATTCTGGACTTCTTTCAGTCAATTCAGATATCGATGTGGCATTCAAGGAAATGATTGACGAGATGGTATCTGAAGATTCTTCTGTAGTTTCTATCTATTGGGGCGAAGGCTCTGATCAAGAAAAAGCTGAGGCACTTGGTGCTGCAGTTGAAGAAAAATATCCTGATCTTGAGGTTGAGATTTCAGAAGGTGGTCAAGCTGTTTATGCTTACATAGTTTCTGTAGAATAATTTTGAAGGTAGGGTAATTTACATGGATTTGTTGTCTCCAATAAACACGATTAAGGGTGTGGGAGAGAAGACAACTAAATTACTGAATAAGTTAGGAGTATATACCATAGAGGATATACTCCTTTTTTTTCCGCGCACCTATTTAGTCTATCCAACGCCTTGCTCGCCTAATAAAGATGCAGTAGATTCTTTAATCAGCATTGAAGGGCGTATCAAAACATCCCCTAAAGCTTTTCGTTCTAGAAGTAGGATAGATGTTTTATCTGCAACTGCTTTTTGTGGTGAAATTCAAGTTGATTTGGTTTGGTTTAATTCAAACTATATCAAATCATCCTTGGAACCAGGCAAGGTTTATATTTTCTATGGCAGATTAGTTTTGGACAAGGGGCGATACAAGATTAGTCAACCTGCAATCTTTGAGCCTTCCAAATATATAGAGCTTCAAAAGCAAATACAGCCGATTTACCATTTGACAAAGGGGCTTAGCAATAATCTTGTTTTAAAATCCGTAAAATCGGCTTTTGAAAAATGTAAACTTCCTGAATTTAGATTGCTAGAAGACATTGAATCTAAAAATCAATTTATGTCTTATGCCGATGCGGTATATACATATCATTTTCCAGAAAATTATGATGCGTTGTTGAAGGCTAGAAAAAGGCTTGCATATGAGGAAATGTTCTTTTTCATTTTAAATTCGCGATTGCAAGAAAACGAAAGTGTTTCTTACCCAAAT
The DNA here is from genome assembly GCA_002309345.1 of Pseudobutyrivibrio sp. UBA1225. Classification (GTDB taxonomy): domain Bacteria; phylum Bacillota; class Clostridia; order Lachnospirales; family Lachnospiraceae; genus Pseudobutyrivibrio. The sequence goes on along the minus strand of DBWZ01000004.1, from coordinate 75,419 downwards.
GATTTTAAAATATGTCATCACAAGGAAACTGATGAATTCAGAAATACGTTAAAGTTTGCCCTAACCAAGGATCAGGATAAGGTGCTTTCTGATATTTTGAGCGATATCACAGGTGATTACATTACGCAGAGATTAATCCAGGGTGATGTTGGTTCTGGTAAAACTATTGTGGCATTTCTATCGATGCTAGATGTTGCCCTCTCTGGGTATCAAGCAGCCATTATGGCTCCAACTGAAGTCTTAGCAAAGCAGCACTACGAAAGCTTTGTTAAGTGGGTCGAAGATGCAGGCTTAGATATTCCGGTTGCTTTGTTTACTGGTTCTATGAAGGTGTCAGAAAAGAAGGCTAGTCAAAAGCTTGTAGATGAAAATAAAGCGTGTTTAATAATTGGAACTCACGCATTAATCTCAGAGGGGCGAGATTTTGGTGAACTTGCCCTTGTAATTACAGATGAACAGCATAGATTTGGTGTACAGCAGCGAGACAAGCTTTCCTCTAAAGGAGAGCACCCACATATAATCGTTATGTCTGCGACCCCAATTCCTAGAACTCTTGCAATGATTTTATATGGCAATATGCATGTATCTACTATCAAGGAACTGCCCGCCAACAGATTGCCAATCAAAACCTGCGTTATCAAAGAAGGAATGAGAAATACTGCTTACAAATTTATAAGTGATGAGATAGAAAAAGGTCATCAGGTTTATGTCATTTGCCCTCTTGTTGAAGCTTCCGAAACAACTGAAGCTCAAAATGTTACTGACTACAGCAAGAAACTTCAAAAGCATTTTGGAGACAAATATTCAATTGGCTTATTGCACGGTAAGATGAAGCCTTCTGAAAAGAATCAAGTGATGGCGGCTTTTGCTAATCACGAGCTTCAAATACTAGTATCTACAACGGTTGTAGAGGTAGGCGTTAATGTTCCAAATGCAACGGTTATGATGATTGAGAATGCCAATAGATTCGGGTTAGCTGCTTTACATCAGCTTAGAGGTCGTGTTGGTCGTGGAGATGCGCAAAGCTACTGTATTCTTATGAATTCTGCTCAAAGCAATAAGGATTCAGATAGACTCAATATAATGCTCAAATCAAATGATGGATTTTTTATTGCAAGAGAGGATCTCAAATTGAGAGGACCGGGAGATATGTTTGGTGTCCGACAAAGTGGAGAGTTTAGCTTTAAGGTTGCTGATATCTACCAGGATGCCGATGAGCTAGAGCTTGCCTCGAAAGATGTTGATGAATTATTAAAGGCAGATCCTAATCTAGAAAACCATCTAGAATTAAGATCCACCTTAAATTCATTCCTCACTAATCAGTTTTACGTGCTCTAATGTCGGTGTTGCCATCATAGAATAATTAGTATAGTAAACCACAAAGCCTGCTACAGCGTTAGCGGGCTTTTTTACGTTCTTCTTTTGGAGATAATCGATTTCCACCTTGCCAGAATCTCGACCAGAAGAGTAGTAAGCTGCAAGCTCAGCCGCATATTCGTATGTAGAATCTGGAAGCTCTTTACCATTTGTTTTAACTACTACGTGACTACCGTGAATCTTTTTGGTGTGGAACCACCAGTCATTACCTGTAGCAAATTTAAAGGTAAGCTCATCGTTTTGATAGTTGTTTTTTCCAACATAAATATCAAATCCATTATCGTCAACAAAATGAAGCGGCTTGCTCTTTTTGGATTTTTCTTTTTTGTTTCCGGTATGTTTTTTGATAAATCCGTGATCCGATAGCTCGCGTCTAATATCATTTAAATCGTTTTCAGTTTCCGCAATATTAAGAGCTGTCTCGATGGATTTTAAAAGCTCTAATTCTTGCTTTGATTGTTCGATATAGGTATCCAAAGCTTCAGCTGTTCGTTTTAGCTTTGCATATTTATCAAAATAACGTTTGGCATTTTCAGCTGCAGTAAAATCTGGATCAAGTGGGATAGTAAGCTCGCTATTGTCGTAGTAGTTAAGGACGGTAATTGATTTATCCTTTGGTTTAGCTTCGTATCCGTAAGTGTGCAAAAGCTCACCATATACCTTATATTTGTCACGCTTTTGCGTATCCTTAAGCTGTTTTAATTGTAAATCAAGCTTTTTAGAGCATCGCTCAATATGATTAGATATAATCTTTCTAAGGTCTGAAGATTTTTGTCGAATGTTGGTATATTTGTTGCGTTTTGCATAAAACTGAACCAGCACCTCTGACATAGTAGAATATTCCTTCGATTCCATATCTGAATACATTTCAAGCCTTATAGGAGCGTATTCAATTGGAGCATCCTTTGATGCGTCAATTACTATGTTGTAGAAGTAATTGTTGTTTTCAATATCATTCATCAAGTTTTGATATGAACTCCATAGCTTATCCTTGTGCTCATCAAATAACGATGCACAGCTTGCATCTGAATCAAGTGCAGCTCTATAACAAATTTCATTGGCTATAGTTGGACTAATCCCAATATAGGATGACATGATTGCTCTAAAAATCGAATCGCTTCGTTTAAGAACTGTATCCTTAAAGAAATTCTCATCTGTCTCAAGAGGATTTGTCTTACCTTCCTGTGCAGGAATAAAGTAATCTCTTCCAGGTAAAACCTCTCTGATTGAACTTATAGATGATGGCACATGTTTGATGGCATCCAAAATCATATTATCTTCATTGCAGAAGATAATATTTGAATGCTTGCCCATGATTTCCACATAAAGATACTTGAATGTAACATCGCCCATTTCGTTAAGATGTTGAATTTTAAATCTAACAGCACGCTCTAATCCCATCTGACTAATCTCAATGATACGTCCAGCCCCGATATGTTTTCTAAGTAGCATGCAAAATCCAGGGGCAACTGCAGGAGCAGTTTTGTTTTCTGAAGTTATATACATAAATGGGAGAGAAGCGTTGGCAGAAATCAACAGTCTTTTGTTGCCGTCTGAAGTGTTGACTGTGATTAAAAGTTCCTCTCTTTCAGGCTGAGAAATCTTGTTGATTTTGCCATTAAGTAAACTATTATTAAATTCATGAACTAGAGCATGAATTGAAATTCCGTCTAAAGCCATTGTAAGTACCTTTCTAAAAATGATCTGCTATTTACACGGGCTAAATCTAAGTAGATTCTTGCTGTGATTAGTAGCTTGTAATTGACTAATATTGTATCTTTATTTATAATTAAAAACAACTATGTAAAAGTGGATTTTTATGCGAAATACATAGCTCAAAGGAGACTCACATGGTTCGTAGCATGACAGGATACGGCAAGGGTTTTGCCGAAAATACAGACGCTCGCGTCACTATCGAAATGAAGTCGGTCAATCATCGGTATCTAGACCTAAATATCAAGCTTCCAAAGAAGCTTAACTTCTTAGAAAGTACAATTCGTAATAAAATCAGCGAAAGCGTATTTAGAGGTAAGGTAGACGTTTATATCACTTTAAACGAGCATTCAGATGCCTGCTATCAGGTATCTATTAATGATGCAATCGCTCAAAAGTATTTCGATTCTATCTCAGCAATGGCAGAAAAGCTTGGAGTTGATAACGATCTTAAAGCAAGCAATATCTCGCGTTTGCCTGATGTTATCGAACTAGAAGAGATAGAGGCAGACGAGGATGGGCTCAAATCTCTCGTATTAAATGCTTTGGAGGAGTGCGTTGCACAATTCGTCGAGTCTAGAATCGCCGAGGGCGAGCGCCTAGAAAAGGATTTGCTTGCCAAGATGGATGAGATGCTTTCACTTGTTACATCCCTTGAACAGAGAAGTCCACAGATTATCGAGGAATACACAGTGCGTCTCAAAACCAAAATTTCAGAGCTCCTTGAGGACACTCGTATCGACGAAAGCAGAATTGCGCAAGAGGTTGTTTTATACGCCGACAAAATCTGCATTGATGAGGAAATGGTTCGTCTAAAGAGCCATGTATGCGAGACTAAGGATGTGTTTAAGCTGGATAAAGAGGTTGGACGCAAGCTAGATTTCTTAGCTCAAGAGCTTAACCGCGAAGCTAATACTATTCTTTCCAAATCAACTGATGTTGAAATAGCTGATATTGGAATTACACTTAAGACACTAATTGAAAAGGTAAGAGAACAAATTCAAAATATAGAATAACTATGTCATTTGTAAATATAGGATTTGGTAACATTATAAATAGCAATAAGATTGTATCCATGATTACCTCCGATTCGGCACCTGCAAAAAGGATTGTTTCAAACGCGAAGGAAACGGGTAATATCATAGACGCGACCCAAGGCAGAAGGACTAGATGTGTGATAATTTGTGATGACCACGTTGTTTTGTCAGCTTTGATGCCGGATACAATTGCAAATAGAATTATTGATAATTCACTAAAGGAGGAACTGGACTATGATGCATGATAAAGGTCTTGTCATTGTGCTATCAGGTTTTTCGGGTGCTGGCAAAGGCACAATCATGAAGCATTTGCTTGAAGCATATCCTACCGATTACAATCTTTCTATTTCGGCTACGACTCGTGCAATGAGAGCAGGCGAAGAAGACGGTAGAGAATATTTCTTCAAAACCCACGAAGAATTTGATTCAATGATTAAAAACAACGAGCTACTTGAATATGCCACTTTTAATGGTAATTCCTACGGAACTCCAAAGGCATATGTTCAAAAGCTAATCGAAGAAAAAAAAGATGTTATCCTTGAAATTGAAACTAACGGAGCATTACAGGTTAAAGAAATGTTTCCTGATGCGCTTCTTCTATTCACTATGCCACCTAGTGCCGCTGAGCTCAAAAATCGCTTGGTAGGCCGCGGCACAGAAACTGAAGAGGTTATCGCGCAAAGACTTGCTATCTCTAACAAAGAGGCAGAATTAATGGAACGATATGACTACTTGATCGTCAATGATTCATTAGAAAAGGCTGTAGATCAGGTTCATAATATAATTCAAGCAGAGCACTTCAAAGTATGCAGAAATAGCTCAGCAATCAAAGAAATGAAAGAACAACTTAAGATATTTGAAAGGAGTAATTAATAATGATACATCCATCTTATGTAGAACTTATGGAAAAAGTTAATGAAAATGTTGAGGTTGGTGAGGAGCCAGTTGTAAATAGCCGTTACACAATCGTTGCTGCTACCGCAAAGCGTGCTCGTCAAATTATCGACGGAGCCGATCCACTTATCGGATACACAAAGGGTGAGAAGCCACTTTCAATTGCTGTTCACGAGCTTAATGATGGCGCAATCAAGATTCTTAATGAGGAAGTAAATAACTAACATATGAAAGTTTTATTTGTTTCCCTTGGCTGCGACAAAAACCTTGTGGATTCAGAGCACATGCTTGGTGATTTGATAGATCACGGCTATACCATATGCGATGAAGAATCCGAAGCAGACATCATCGTAGTAAATACTTGTTCTTTTATTGCAGATGCAATGGAAGAGAGTATTCAAAACATCATCGAATTGGGGGCATACAAGGAATCAGGCAACCTCAAAGCTTTAATAGTTACAGGCTGTTTGGCACAAAGGTTTACAGAAGATATTCTTTCTGATTTGCCAGAAGTCGATGCTATCATCGGCACCAATTCCTACGATGAGCTTTTGAGTGCTATCGACAAGGTTCTTTCCGAAAAAGGCATCAAGCCTGTTTATAAAAAAGACTTAGTTGGCCTCCCAAAGGACGGTCGAAGAGTTCTTACAACAGGCGGTCATTATGCATATCTCAAGATAGCGGAGGGGTGTAACAAAAGATGCACCTATTGTATTATCCCTTATATCCGTGGCAACTATCGTTCTTATCCAATGGAACAGATTCTTGCTGAGGCAAAGCAATTGGCTGCAGACGGTGTCAAGGAGCTTATCATCGTAGCCCAAGAAACTACCGTTTATGGTACAGATATTTATGGCAAGAAATCTCTTCCAAAGCTTTTGCACAAGCTTTGTGAGATAGATGGCATTAATTGGATTAGAATCCTATATGCCTATCCAGAAGAAATCACAGATGAATTAATTCAGTGTATGGCTTCTGAACCAAAGATTTGCCATTATATAGATATGCCTATACAGCATTGCAATGACGATATTCTTAAGGCTATGGGTCGCAAGACCAACAAAGCTGATATTATGAATATCTCAGCTCGTCTTAGAGCCGCAATGCCAGATATTTCACTTAGAACAACTCTTATTTGCGGATTCCCTGGCGAAACAGAGGAGATGCATTTAGAGCTTTTACAATTTATTAAAGACATGAAGTTCGATAGACTTGGAGCATTTTCTTATTCCAAAGAGGATGGCACTGTTGCCGCGACTTGGGATAATCAGGTTGACGAAGATATAAAAAAACGTTGGCAGGAAGAAGTCATGCTTTGTCAAAAAGACATTTGTCTTTCGAACAATCAGTCCTATGTAGGAAAAACAGTCCCTGTATTTATCGAAGGAAAGCTTCCAGAAGATGGAGTTTTTATTGGACGCACCTACAGAGACACTCCATCAGTCGATGGCTTTATATTTGTAAACAGTGAAACCGAGCTTAGTAGTGGACAATATGTAGATGTTACTGTTACAGGCTTTGATGAATATGATTTGATAGGAGATGTTAAGTTATGAATTTACCAAACAAGTTAACACTTTTCAGGGTACTATTAATTCCAATATTTGTATTCTTTTTGCTTATTAATCCTGAGAGTCAGGCCCTTAGAATTATTGCGGATTTAATATTTGTAGCTGCTTCACTCACAGATTTATTTGACGGCAAAATCGCTAGAAAATACAATTTGGTTACCAATTTTGGTAAGTTTATGGACCCACTTGCAGACAAGCTTTTGGTTTGTTCGGCAATGATATGCCTTATCTCTACAGGACAGCTTAAGGCATGGTTCGTAATTATCATAGTTGCAAGAGAGTTTATTATTTCAGGCTTCAGACTTGTGGCCGCAGAAAATAATGTCGTTATAGCAGCCAATATTTTTGGCAAGTTTAAGACTGTTTGCCAGATGATTATGGTTATTATTCTTGTGGCTAATATTCCATGGAAATGGCTTCAGATAATTGGTCAGATATTTGTGTGGCTTTCACTTATTATGACCGTTCTTTCATTGGTTATTTACATCTATCAAAATATTGATGTTCTTAAGGAGCAAAAATAATGGATGTTGCAGCTTTAGTTGAAAAGCTATCCAAGGCACAACTTAGTGTTGCCACCGCTGAATCCTGCACAGGAGGGCTTATCGCAAGTTCTATTGTTGACGTGCCGGGAGCTTCTGATTGTTTCAACGAGGGATATATCACATATTCTAACGAAGCAAAAATGAAAAACTTAGGTGTTAGAGATGAAACATTGATGACACATGGGGCGGTTAGTTTTGAGACGGCTCTAGAGATGGCTCAAGGAGTCAAAAAACGAGCCAAGGCTGATTTTGGTATTTCATCTACTGGAATCGCCGGACCGACTGGAGGCTCTCCTAAAAAGCCGGTTGGATTGGTTTATATTTGCTGTGCTTTTGGTGATAATCAATTTCAGGTTAAGGAGCTTCATCTTAGCGGAGATAGAACCACAATTAGAAAAGCTGCGACCAAAGAAGCGATAAAATTACTTGAATTATGTGTAGATAAAATAGAGGATTAAATATTGAGGATTATTTCAGGAAGTAAGCGAGGCATGAATCTAGAAACGCCAGATGGATTGGATACTCGACCTACTTCAGACAGAATAAAAGAGACCTTGTTCAATATGATTGCACCAGATGTTTATGATAGCTATTTTTTAGATTTATTTTCTGGTAGCGGTCAAATAGGAATAGAAGCTTTGAGTCGAGGGGCTAGAGAGGCTATTTTCATTGAAAAGGACAAGAGGGCCATTTCTTGTATAGAAAAAAATCTTTCTAAAGCTAAATTTCTTGATATTGGCAAGCTATATAAGGAGGATGTTTATTCAGCCCTTCACAAGCTTAGCGGACACGCTTCTTTTGATATTGTTTTTATGGATCCACCATACAACAAATCAATTGAAAAACAAGTTTTAGAAGCATTAGCTAAATCAGATTTTATATCTGAGGACACATTAATCATAGTAGAGGCATCCTTAGAAACAGATTTTGATTATGTTATAGATTTAGGATACGAAATAATCAAATCAAAGCTATATAAAACTAATAAACATATATTTTTAAAGAAGGCGTAAAATGAAAAGAGCAATTTATCCTGGAAGTTTTGACCCAATTACTTTTGGACATTTGGATATAATTAAAAGAGCAAGCAAATTATGTGATGAACTTATTATTGGCGTTCTCAATAACAAGCAAAAAAATCCGTTGTTTTCCATTGATGAACGTGTTAGTATGATAAAGGAATTGACTGAAAATTTAGATAACGTCAAGGTTAGATGTTTTGAAGGTTTATTAGTTGATTTTGCGAAAAAAATTGATGCTCAAGTCATAATCAGAGGCTTACGAGCGGTTACGGATTTTGAAAACGAAATCCAGTTGGCTCAGTCAAACAAAGTTCAATATCCAGAACTTGAAACTTTATTTATGACTACATCGTTAAAATATTCTTATTTGAGTTCAACAGTCGCAAAGGAATTTGCGTCCTATGGCGGAGATATCAGCCTATTTGTTCCACCTCAGGTTATACCTCTTATAGAAGCCAAATTTAATAGCAAGGAGAAGTAAAAATAATGGCAAACACAAGCAAAATTGAAGACATTATCGACGAGATTGAAGCTTATATTGATGATTGTAAGCCATCGGCTTTTTCCACTAACAAAATAGTTGTTAATAAAGACGAGCTTGAATCGTTGTTACAGGAGCTTAGAACTAAAACTCCTGACGAGATTAGAAAATACCAGAGAATGATTGCAAATCGTGAGCAGATTTTAGCTGATGCTAAAGCAAAGGCCGACGATATTATTAGTCAAGCACAGGTTCAGACAAACGAGCTTGTTTCTGAGCATCAAATTATGCAACAGGCTTATGCTCAGGCTAATGAAGTAATTCTTATTGCACAAAAAAACGCTCAAGAAAAAATTGATAGAGCTACTGAAGATGCCAACAACATCAGAATGGGCGCTATCGCATATACGGATGAGCTTCTTGCAAACATTCAAACAATATTAGCTAACTCTATCGAGACTACTAGAAATCGTACAGATACATTCCTGGCTACAATGCAGACATATCTTGATACAGTTGATGCTAATAGAGCCTCACTTGTACCAGAGACGTTGGACGATGGCAATAATGTTCAAGCTGCATCTGTAGAAGCAAGTGCAGCGCCAGCCGTTAACAATGTATCAAGCGCGGTTAGACCTACTGCAGATGAAGAGGAAACTCCTGCACTTGATATTCCAGAGCAATTCTTTAACAAAGAATAGTATCGTATATACGAATAATAAGCTAATTAGCCAACTTTATTAGCACATAGACATTTGTTGTGTGTTTGAAGTTGGCTTTTTCATTATTATTGTATGAATATAATATTGAGGTATTAACATGCGTACAATTAATTGTTTACTATCTAAAATAACACATAGAAAACAAAATATGATTAATACTGATGAATGGAATACATGGCCAACTAATTTATACGAAGAAGCTTTAAAAATATGTGATGAATTAAATTTAAAGAAAAGAGTTAATGTTGATGCTAATGAAGTAAATTTTTTTGACCAAGCAAGGAGCGTTTTGAGACGATATATAAATCCTTATGATACAGAAATTTACGCAAAATTTTCTTCTTTAGCTAAAGAAGAAAACATTCTTTGTCATCATTTTACTCGACTGTTAAACAGGAATACTGTTCGAAAAAATGGTCTTAAATGTAATACATGGGAAAATTATAGTGTTCATATTAGAAATACTTTGATAAAGTGTAAACTTTCTACAGCAGAAATTAATCATGCATTATATAAACTCAAGAATATATATGACAATAAATATGATGAGTTATTTGCACCTGGACATGATGTTAATTTCACTACTTCTTCTTTAGACATACATGCTAGTCTCTATTGTAATATTGTAGGGGGAGAACTAGCAAAAGATGCATTTGAAAATGACATCAAACTATTTGATAGATTAAAAAAAATCGGTCATCCATATAGAGTTGATTTTTGTTTAAAAATATCAGAACTGGATGATTATGACTCTGATATATATATTCTTTTAATCTGCGAGTTGTCAAATATTTTATGGGGAAAGAAATATCCAATTGCAATTGATGAAATTGTTAGACGTGATATTTTATCTTCTGAGATAATTGATGTAGTTGAAATAAATGATGATTTTTAAAGTAATTAATTATAAATTTATGTGAGACGGTATAATATAATTTATGAAAGAGTTTCAAATTCGCAAAGACGATAGCAATCAGCGTTTTGATAAATATTTAAAGAGAGTTCTTACTGAGGCATCCTCATCTTTTATTTATAAGATGCTTCGCAAGAAAAACATCACCTTAAATGATAAAAAGGCTGACGGCTCTGAAAAATTGAATACCGGTGATGTCGTCAAAATTTGGTTTTCAGATGAAACTTATGACAAGATGGCTGGAATTGGAAATACCAATCCACTTTTCAATAAGCTAAAATCTTTGGATTCTAATATAGATATTGTATTTGAGGATGGCAATATGATTATCATCAACAAGCCATCCGGTATCAAATCTCAAAAGGATTCCGATGACGACGTTTCTATAAACGAAATTGCTTTGTCCTATATGATTAAAACAAATCAATTGTCAGAAGATGATTTTAAGCATTTTCATCCTAGTATTTGCAATAGACTAGACAGAAATACTTCAGGTATAGTTTTATTTGCAAAGAATCTTCCTACAAGCCAGAGCCTAGCAAAAGCTTTAAAGGAACGCAGCTGTATCAAGCTTTATCATGCAATTGTAATAGGTAGAATTGACAAGCCTTGTGAAATTGAGGGTTACTTATCAAAGGATGAAGCTACAAATAAGGTGACAATTTCTAAAACCAAATCAGCAGAGGATTCTAAGGCGATTAAAACGACCTATCGTCCCCTAAAACAATTGGAAAATGATTTAACGTTACTAGAGATACATTTAATTACGGGACGCACACATCAAATCAGAGCACATCTTGCAAGTATAGGTCATCCTATCCTAGGAGATATGAAATATGGTAATATTGCATTAAATAAAAAGCTTAAAGCACAAACTCAATTGTTGCATGCTTACTCTATAGAGTTTGAAGATCATCGCAAATACGAAGCAAAGGAGCCGGGGGAGTTTAATGTCTACTTTTAAATCAAGAGGCCTTAGAGGTTCTACATTCGAAGAATTTATTAATAAAACAAACGATGTATATCAGGAAAATGGATTAGCACTTATCCAAAAGATTCCTACACCAATCACGCCCATAGAGATGGATAGTAAAAAGGGGCATATCACTCTTGCATATTTTGACCAGAAATCTACTGTAGATTATGTCGGTGCAATCCAAGGAATTCCTGTATGTTTTGACGCGAAAGAGTGTAATAAAGATACTTTTCCTCTTCAAAACATTCATCCACACCAAATTGAATTCATGGGGCAGTGGGAGAAACAGGATGGACTGGCATTTATATTGATATTTTTCAGTGAGCGAGACGTTTATTATTATCTTACATACAATAAACTTAAAAGCTTTTGGGATAGAATGATAGAAGGCGGACGCAAAAGTTTTAGAATAGAAGAATTAGATGAAAACTATTTCTTTTCTACAAAACCAAATCTGCTTGTTCCATATCTTGATATGATAAATATTGATCTGCAAAGCCGCGATGAAACCTAGAATGTTGACTTCGGGGCTTTTATCAGTTATAATCACTTTATTACGTTAGCAGACTAAAGTGAACTATGCAAAGGAGTCATTATGAAAAACCTAACTTTACATACTCCAGAGGGAGTTCGTGATATTTATAATAGCGAGTACGAGCGTCGTCTTGATGCATTACATAATCTTAGAAAGTGTTTTAAGGGATTTGGTTATAGTCCAATTTCAACACCTACATTCGAGTATTTCGATACATTTTCTAAAGAGGTTGGATCTTGCAAATCCAATGAAATGTTCAAGTTCTTCGATAGAGATGGCAATACACTTGTGCTTCGTCCAGATATCACACCATCTGTGGCGAGAGCTGCAGCTATGTATTTTTCTGATACTGATGCACCAGTTAAGCTTTCATATGAGGGCAATGTGTTTATCAATTATCACAGTCTTCAAGGGCACCTCAAGGAAAGTACTCAGGCTGGCTGTGAGTTTATAGGCGTTAGTTCCGTTGAAAGTGATGCCGAGATTCTTACTATTGTTGTAAAGGCTCTAAAGGAGCTTGGCCTTAAAGAGTTTGAAATCGGCGTAGGACATATTGATGTAGTGAGAGGCCTTATTGAGGCGGCAAAGCTTTCTGATTCAGATGAAGAAAAGCTTATTTCTTTTATGTCCAACAAAAACTTCTACGGAGCCAAAGAATTATTGGCTAACGCAGGTGTTGATGAAAATCTTGTTGAATTAACAGATTTAACAGCCAAGATTCTCAATTCACCTAGCGAATGGTCATCATATTTGGAGAAAGCAAAGTCTTATCCAAAAGTTTATAATGCTCTAGAATATCTTACAAAGCTATATAAAATACTCAATGACAACGGAGTGATGGAGTATATTTCCTTCGAGCTTGGTATGATATCTGAGTACAAGTATTATACAGGGATTATTTTTACAGGCTATTCTTATGGAATCGGAGAGCCACTTGTTAAGGGTGGCAGATACGATTCATTGCTTAGCCACTTTGGCAAGGACAAGCCAGCTATTGGCTTCGCAATTACGGTAGACCAGTTAATGTTAGCATTGGAGAGATGGTATGAGTGATAGATATTTAACTTTTGCCCTTGGAAAGGGACGACTTGCAAAACAAACACTTGCTTTACTTGAGAGCATCGGAATCACATGCGAAGAGATGAAAGATCCCGACACAAGAAAGCTTATTTTCACAAACGAAGAATTAAAGCTTAGATTCTTCCTTGCAAAGGGACCAGATGTACCTACATACGTTGAGTATGGCGCTGCAGATATAGGTGTAGTCGGCGAGGACACAATCCTAGAAGAAAACCGCAACATCTACGAGGTTCTTGACCTTGGTTTTGGAAAGTGCAGAATGTGCGTATGCGGTCCAAAGGAAGCAGAAGAGTTGCTCAAGCATCACGAGCTTATCCGTGTAGCTAGCAAATATCCTAGAATAGCCAAGGATTATTTCTACAACACCAAGAATCAGACAGTCGAAATCATCAAGCTGAACGGTTCTATTGAGCTTGCGCCAATCGTTGGCTTGTCAGAAGTAATTGTTGATATTGTTGAAACTGGTTCAACTCTCAGAGAAAACGGCTTAGTTGTATTAGAAGAGGTATGTCCTCTTTCAGCAAGAATGGTTGTAAATCAGGTTTCTATGAAAATGGAATACGAAAGAATTACAGCCCTTATTGAAAAATTGAAGGGAGCTTTAGAAAATGAGAAAGCTTAAACTCACAAGTGAGACTATAGATAACATTTTAGAGTCTTTGCTCAAGCGAAGCCCTAATCAATATACTGAGTACGAAGCAACTGTCAATGAAATAGTTAATAACGTTCGTGAAAACGGCGACAAAGCTGTATTTGAATACACTAAAAAATTCGATGGAGCAGATATTAATGCTGATAACATCGTTGTCACTAAAGCAGAAATAGAAGAGGCTTACAAGCTAGTTCCAGACGAGCTCGTAGATGTTATCCGCAAGTCTCTTGTCAATATTGAAAGCTTCCACGCTAAACAAAAGCAAAACAGTTGGTTCACATCAGAAGAGGGTATCATCCTTGGACAAAAGGTATCAGCTCTTGAAAAGGTCGGTGTATATGTTCCAGGAGGCAAAGCTGTTTATCCTTCTTCGGTGCTTATGAATGTTATGCCAGCCAAGGTCGCAGGTGTCGGATGTATTTACATGACAACTCCTTGTGACAAGAAAGGCAAGGTAAATCCAAGTACACTTGTTGCTGCCAACGAAGCAGGTGTTGATGTTATCTATAAATGCGGAGGAGCACAGGCTATTGCAGCACTAGCTTTTGGTACAGAATCTATCGCCAAGGTTGATAAGATTGTTGGCCCTGGAAACATCTTTGTTGCTTTAGCCAAAAAGAATGTATTCGGATATGTATCTATCGATTCAATTGCTGGACCTTCTGAGATTTTAGTTCTCGCTGATGAAACCGCAAATCCTACTTATGTTGCAGCTGATTTGCTTTCTCAGGCTGAGCACGACGAGCTTGCATCGGCAATACTTGTTACTACATCAGAAAAGCTTGCAAATGAAGTTGAAAAAGAAATAGAAAGATTCGTTAATATTCTTTCAAGAAAAGATATCATCCAAAAGTCACTTGATAACTTTGGATATTTACTTGTTGCTGACAACATGAATGATGCTATAGATTGTGTAAACGCAATCGCTTCAGAGCACCTTGAAATTGTTACAGCAAATCCTTTTGAGACTATGACTTATATAAAGAATGCTGGAGCAATGTTCTTGGGGCAGTATTCATCAGAGCCACTTGGAGATTATTTTGCTGGTCCAAACCATGTACTTCCAACCAACGGCACAGCTAGATTTTTCTCACCACTTTCAGTTGATGACTTCGTAAAAAAATCTAGTATTATTTCATACTCAAAGGAAGCTCTTGAGGCAGTTTATCCTGACATTGTCAAGTTTGCAAACAATGAGCAGCTTACAGCTCACGCAAACTCAATAAAGGTTAGATTCGAAAATGACAATTAAAAAGAATTAGTAGAATAAATGTGATATAATAACATCTGGGAAATTTTTCAGAGGGCAAATATTATGGCAGAAGAACGTAGAGCACGAGTTGCTAGAAAAACTAAAGAAACAGATATTACAATTGATTTTGCAATTGATGGAGCAGGTGATTGTCGCGTCGATTCAGGAATTGGTTTTTTCGATCACATGATTGATGCCTTCACCAGACATGGATTGTTTAATCTTTCTGCAGATATAAAAGGAGATCTTCAAGTTGATTGTCACCACACAATCGAGGACACAGGAATCGTCCTTGGTAATGCCATCAAAAAAGCCTGTGGAGGCAAGCTTGGAATGAAGCGCTATGGCAGTTGCATACTTCCTATGGATGAGACACTTGTTTTAGTTGCCGTTGATTTATGTAACAGACCATATCTATCCTTTGAAGCAGAATTTCCGACTGAAAAGATTGGGTATATGGACACCGAAATGGTCAAAGAATTTTTCTATGCCATATCTTATTCAGCAGCTATGAATTTGCACATCAAGGTTTTGACTCCAGGCAATTCACACCACATGTGCGAGGCTATGTTCAAAGCTTTTGCAAAAGCTCTTGATGAAGCAACTACTATTGATCCTCGTCTCAATGATTCAACAATGACGACCAAGGGATCAATTTAAACGGAGGAATTAGTTCAACTATGGAACACAAGAATATTGTTGCCACCATTTATCTTAAAGATGGTATGGCAGTTAAAAGTCCTACAGAGTTAGATATTAAAAAGGACGTTTTAGAACTTGCATCAGTATACGATGACAGTGGTATCGACAAGATTATTTGTTACGATCTTTCAACAGATGACGAAGAGCATGAAAAGAACATTTTAGCTATTCGTGAAATCAACAGAAACATTCAAATCAAGACAGCAGGCGGTGGTAACATCAAGCGTCTCGAGGATGTAAAAAAGCTCTTATACGCAGGATGTATCGAGGTTATTCTCAACGGCTCCAAGCCAGAGACAATTGATTTGATAAAAGAAGCAAGTGCACGTTTTGGCGCTGAAAAAATGCTTGTTAGTCTTACGACAGTAGATTTCCTTTTCAAGACCAAGGAATTTCTTTCAGACAATGTACACGAACTTTTAATCATGAACAAGGGTCTACTTGAAGGATTGGAAAACATAACTACAATTCCATATATTGTTCAGGTTGATGAATTTGATTTTGATTATATCGAGACACTTCTTAAGTCAGAACAAATTAGAGGTATATCTGGTGCATTCATTAACGATACCAATTCAGATATCATGCGTATAAAAAGTGATTTATCTGATGCAGGCATCAAGATGGATAACTTCGAGCCAAAGCTTAGTTGGTCGGATTTAACTCCAAACTCAGATGGGCTTGTTCCAGCAGTTGTTCAGGATTTCCAAACAGGTGAAGTCCTTATGGTTGCCTATATGAACGAGGAATCTCTCAACAATACTATTCGTACTGGCAAGATGACTTATTATTCTCGTTCAAGACAATCTCTTTGGGTTAAGGGGGAGACTAGTGGACACTTCCAGTATGTCAAATCTTTGACTGCTGATTGTGATTTTGATACTATTTTGGCTAAAGTTTCACAGGTTGGAGTGGCATGTCACACAGGTGCATCTAGTTGCTTCTTCAACGAAATTGTTAAAAAGGAGTATGTTGAGCGTAATCCACTTAAGGTGTTTGAGGATGTTTACGCTGTTATTGCAGATCGTAAGCAAAATCCTAAAGAAGGTTCTTATACCAATTATCTATTTGATAAAGGCCTTGATAAAATCCTTAAGAAGGTTGGCGAGGAGGCTACAGAAATCGTTATTGCTGCCAAGAATCCTGATTCTGAAGAGACCAAATACGAGATATCTGATTTCTTGTATCACATGATGGTACTCATGGTAGAAAAGGGCGTTACTTGGGAGGATATCACCTCTGAACTTGCTCAAAGATAATTATTATCATATGAAAAAACTTGCGTTACCTGACGATATTTTGATGCAGATTGATAAACCTGCTCGTTATATCGGCAACGAATTTAATAGTGTTAAAAAGAATCCTGCTGATGTAGACATCCGATTTGCCATGTGCTTTCCCGATGTCTACGAAGTAGGTATGTCTCATCTTGGCATCGCAATCCTTTACGATATGTTTAATCGCCGAGAAGACACATATTGTGAAAGGGTATATTCGCCTTGGCCAGATTTACATCATCTGATGAAGGAGCGTAATATACCTCTTTTTGCGTTAGAATCTCAAGATCCAATCAAGGACTTTGATTTTATTGGAATGACCCTTCAGTACGAGATGTGTTATACCAATATTTTGCAAATATTAGATTTGGCAGGGGTTTCTCTACTTACTTCAGAAAGAGAAAACGACGATCCTATAGTTATTGTTGGCGGTCCTTGTGCTACTAATCCAGAGCCTATTGCAGACTTTGTTGACTTGGTATATGTGGGTGAGGGTGAGACGAGTTATCCTGCACTACTTGATATATATAAACAACACAAGGCCAATGGCTTTGATAGACAGGGGTTCCTTAGGGATGCTTGTAAGATTCCAGGCATTTATGTTCCATCCCTTTACGAAGTTACCTATAAAGAATCAGATGGTACTATTGAAAGCTTCAAGCCTATATATGATGATGTTCCAGCAACTATTGTTAGGCAGGTGGTTGCTGATATGGACAACACTCCATATCCTACTAAGATGCTCATCCCATTCGTTCGTGCAATTCAAGATAGAGTAGTTCTTGAGATTCAGCGTGGCTGCATCCGCGGATGTCGTTTCTGCCAAGCAGGAATGATTTATAGACCTAATAGGGAGAAATCTGTTGATATTCTTAAAAAGCAGGCTAAAGAGCTTCTTGCTTCAACAGGACACGAAGAAATATCTCTTAGCTCACTTTCATCGAGTGATTATCATGCGCTAGGGGACTTGATGGATTTCCTTATTGATGATTGCTTGTCTGAAGGCGTTAATGTTTCATTACCGTCTTTACGAATCGATGCATTCTCACTTGATGTAATGAGTAAAGTGCAAGATGTTCGAAAATCTAGCATTACATTTGCTCCAGAGGCAGGTTCTCAGCGCATGCGTAATGTTATTAATAAAGGCCTTACTGTAGATGACATTATAGGCGGTGCAACCTTAGCCTTTAAGGGTGGCTGGAACAAGGTAAAGTTTTACTTCATGCTTGGCCTTCCAACAGAGACAGATGAGGACATGAAGGCCATTCCACAACTGGCTAATGAGGTAGCTGCAGCTTACTATGCTACAGTACCAAAGGAGCAGCGACAGGGCAGATGTCAGATTACAATATCTACTTCCTTCTTTGTTCCAAAACCATTTACTCCATTTCAGTGGGCGCCTATGTATGAGGCGGGAGAGTACCTGCGTCGCGCCAAGGTTGTAAACGATGAAATGAAGGCTCAACTTAATCAGAAATCACTTAAATATAATTGGCATCATTCAGATGTTACAGTTCTTGAAGGCGTATTTGCCAGGGGAGATAGGCGATTGTGCCCG
The DNA here is from genome assembly GCA_002309345.1 of Pseudobutyrivibrio sp. UBA1225. GTDB lineage: Bacteria > Bacillota > Clostridia > Lachnospirales > Lachnospiraceae > Pseudobutyrivibrio. The sequence continues at coordinate 57,112 of DBWZ01000004.1, read as the reverse complement.
GCTATTTTAGATGCATATAATAGCGGATGCTTCTTTGACGCCTGGGGTGAATACTTTGATTTTGATAAATGGCTTGCAGCATTTGAAAAGAATAATATCTCGATTGATTTTTATGCATATCGTAAACGCGATTTAGACGAAATACTGCCATGGGATTTCATTGATTGTCATGTTACAAAAGCCTTCCTTAAAAAGGAATGGGAAAATGCCATGAATGCCACTGTTACTCCAAACTGCAAGATGAAGTGTAGCGGATGTGGATCAGCACGAATCGGATCGGGGGTATGTCATAATGCGCGTTAGAATTAGATTTGAAAAAACTGGAATTATGAGATATGTAGGTCACTTAGATTTAATGCGATTTTTTCAGAAGGCGGTTAAGCGCAGTAATCTTCCCATCAGATATTCTGAAGGTTATAATCCTCATCAGATAATGTCTTTTGCAGCACCTTTAGGTGTTGGTCTTACTTCAACTGGTGAATACATGGATATCGATATCAAAGAAGCGGTTGATTCGAATTCTGCTATTAAAGCATTAAACGAAAACATGGTAGAAGGTTTGGCTATCACAGGCTTTAATTATCTTCCTGATAATGCAGAGAAGTGCATGTCTGCACTTACTGCAGCAAGCTATATAGTCACCTACAAGGATCATAAAGACGAAGCATGCTATATTGAAAATATTTGTGATTTAAAATCAAAATTTTTTGATGAAGCAGATGCTATCAACATTGTTAAGAAAACAAAAAAGGGCGAAAGAGAGCTTGATTTAAAGCCTCTAATTTATAGATTTAATATTGCAGTTGAAAATGGAGTACCAGTATATGACTTATTACTTTCTAGTGGAAGCACCGATAATATCAAGCCAGAGCTAGTTATCAAAGCATTCCATCAATTTCTTGGTTTACCAGAATTTGATGAATTATCGCTTGATATTATGCGAACAGATATGTATACTGGTGAGCCTGACTGCCTTTTATCTTTAAATGATATATCAAAATAGATTTTATGGGTTAATAGACACTGGCCCCTGCATTATTTATAATAACTATATAAGGAGTCAGTTATGGGAATTAAAAAGGTTATCCTTACTAAGGGTCAATATCAAAAGAATGATATGAGAGTGTTGGTTTCATTTGATGATAGTGATAAAGCACTTGATATCATCAATCTTGATAAGACCCATGTAGGTGAAGTTTACGAGGCTACAGTAGAAAAAGTTCTTAAGGATATTGATTCTTCAATTCTTAATCTATCAAATGGGGAGAAAGGATTTATTGAGAATCGCAAGCTATTTCCTGAAAACTTTTTATTTAGACATTCTGAAAGCAAACTAGTTTGTCAGGGTGATAAATTCTTAGTAGAGATATCTCAAGACAGAAAAGGCAGCAAGCCTTTCTCGTGCCACTTTGTAAAAGAGGCTCCAAAGGAAGACCATGATTTCATTGATTACTTCGTTTCTAAATACATGGATGACGACTATGAAATCATATCTGACCTGTCTGAGGTTATTGAAAAAGATTTAAATGTTAGGGCTTACACAGACGATTCTGTTAGCCTATGGCAGCTATATGATATCACTAAGCTTTTAGATAGAGCCACATCTAAAGTTGTACATCTTAAAAATGGTGGCAATATTGTTATCGAGCCTACTGAGGCCTTGACGGTAATCGATGTTAATACCTCTAAAAGCAACGGTAAAGCAAAACCAATGGATACAAATCTTTTGGCGGTGGAGGCTATAGCAAGTCAACTTAGACTACGCTCCATATCCGGAATAATCATTATAGATTTTCTCAAAGTATCCAAGGAAGAGGAGCAATTACTTATTTCTTCTTTTAAAGAACAATGTAAATACGATATTTCAAAAGTTGCTGTTCATGAATTTACCCACTTAGGTCTACTAGAAATTACCAGAAGTCGTTTGTTTTCTGGTATAATATAAACATCATTCATGTTTTTTTGTACTATATATGGATTTCTATCCATTTAGTAAATATATAAATAATTAATAGGGAGCGAATTATGGAACAAGCTGAAATGCAATCTATAAAAGAGGATTTGCAAGAGGATTTTAAAAATGCTTCTAATTTACTCAACGAAGCATTGTTTAAACTCTATCCACTTATTATCTTGGGCAACCTTACCAAGAACACTTATTATCTTCTTACTTACGAGGATTTCTCCTCAACAAAATGTGCTGCGGCAGGTACTTTTGACGATTTGATTGAATCCGGTGCATCTACCATGCATGATATGGACAAAGAATTATTCAGAAATACATTTTGTCGCGAAAATCTGCTTAAGGAATTTAACGCAGGAACAGATCGAGTTGAAATACGAGTTTTCCAACATGGGGATGACGGAAAGCTTCGTAAAGTAGAAATAGTCGACTTCTTTGTTAGAAGTGAAGATACTGATGACGCGCTGGTTATTTCGTTCAACAGGAATATTTAAGTAATGACAAAATATCAAAAGAAGAAAATATATTCAGGCATACTAGGATTGATTCTTTTGTTGGGAGCTTATCTTTACAATCAATTTTTTGAAGCGGATAACCACCTTGAGACTGAACAAGTAGGAGATAACAAAGAATTGGATTCTGTTAGATTTATTCGGTGTGTCGATGGCGACACTATCATGGTTGAGGATAGCAACGGCGAAAAAAAACGCATCAGAATGATAGGCATTGACACTCCTGAATCTGTTGCAAGTGAAGAAGATCGCAACAATAAATACGGCGTAATGGCTTCTGAATATACAAAGGACCTGCTTTCCAAAGCCCAAACAGTATATCTAGAATATGATATTGATGCAGACGATCAATATGACAGAATCCTTGCATATGTTTGGCTAGAAGATGTCGATGATACTTTTGATGAAGCTTCAATCAAAAAATCAATGGTTAACGCACTTATTATTCAGAATGGCTATGGCATAGCCAAACGCTATGAACCAACCGTAGCCCATGATGAATTCTTTCATCAATTAATGGATGAAGCAAAGTCTAAATCAATTGGCTTATGGCAATATGAAGGCTTCCGCCAACTGTGGAAATAGTATGTCTTCTATTGTCAGCCATTTTTCCACAATGTATAATTGTACTAAGAAGATTGAATATTTGTTTCAATCGGGGGTAGGTTTATGGATCTTGGTATAATTATTCAGCTTGTACAGAACAAGGCTAAGGAAGTCTCAGAGCAAGAAATCAAACGATATATAAAGGATTTTCCTGAGATTAACCTTACTGAAGAAGTCAAAAACGTTATTGAGACAAGAGCTATTTCTCAGCTCACATTACAGCTCGGTAATTTTAGAATTATTGAAGGCCAAGAGCAGGACAAACAATTTGACGCTTGGTTTACTTCGTATGAAGAAGAGCATTTGCGCAAGACATTGAGACATTGTCTCAACGAAGAAGCTAATAAAATCCGTCTATCATCACAGAAAAATCTCAGTTCATTAGATGCATATCTAAAAAAACATCTCGGTGATATTCATCAAATTGATTAAATTTTTTATTCAATTTAGATTGACGATACCCAATTCCTGTGTTAATATATTCGAGTATGCCGCTCAGTGTGGTTTTTTAAGTGTGTTTCATTCCGAGACACCACCGAATCTGGCGAGTAATGATAAAAAGGAGGAGCAACCATGTACGCAATTATTGCAACAGGTGGTAAGCAGTACAAAGTTTCTGAAGGCGATATCATTACCATTGAAAAGCTTGGCGTAGAAGCTGGTGAAAAAGTTACTTTTGATCAGGTTCTTGCTGTTAGCGACAAGGATCTCAAGGTTGGCGACCCAACAGTTAAGGGCGCTTCAGTTGAGGCTTCTGTTGTTAAAGAAGGTAGAGCTAAAAAGGTAATCGTTTACAAGTACAAGAGAAAAACAGGTTACCACAAGAAGAATGGCCACAGACAGGCTTTCACACAGGTTAAGATTGAGAAGATTAACGGCTAATTATGATTAGCGTAGTAATTACCAAACAGAACAATAAATATTGCAATGTTTCTTTAGATGGCCACGCAGGTTTCGCTGATTCAGGTCAGGATATTGTGTGTGCAGCTGTTTCTGTGCTTGTAATCAACACTTTTAATAGTATAGAACAGTTTACAGAAGATGATTTTACATGTGAGACTGCTGAAGACGGCGGACATTTAGTCATGTCATTTCCAGGAGATATCTCAGACAAATCAATTTTGCTTTTAGATGCAATGTTATTAGGTTTGGAAAACATTCAACAACAATACGGCGATGAATATTTATCATTGCTTTACAAGGAGGTGTAAGACATGTTACAGATGAACCTTCAGTTCTTCGCTCATAAAAAGGGTATGGGTTCTACAAAGAACGGTAGAGACTCAGAGTCTAAGAGATTAGGCGCAAAGAGAGCAGACGGTCAGTTCGTTAAGGCTGGCAATATTCTTTACAGACAGCGTGGTACAAAGATTCTTCCAGGCAACAATGTAGGTCTTGGTGGAGACGATACACTTTTTGCTTT
>DBWZ01000004.1:0-52571 GCA_002309345.1 Pseudobutyrivibrio sp. UBA1225 | reverse complement strand
TCTGTCTATCCAGTAGAACAGTAATTATTTGACCCGACTACGTATCCGTATGTCGGGTCAATTTTAAGTTTACGCTTATTTTCATGAGCCTGAAAGATTATAACAGGCGTATTTAGACTTAAGGAGAAATTTATGTTTGCCGATAGAGCAAAGATTATTATAAAATCAGGTAAGGGTGGCGATGGTCACGTCAGCTTCCGTCGTGAGAAATACGTTCCAAATGGTGGACCAAATGGTGGCGATGGAGGAAAAGGCGGAGATGTTATCTTCGAAGTAGATCCAGGACTTAACACTCTTACAGACTATAGACATCGCAGAAAGTTTGCAGCTGAACCAGGACAAGAGGGCGGCAAGGATAACTGCCACGGCAAAAATGGAGCAGATCTCATCCTCAAGGTTCCTGAGGGCACAATTATAAAGGATGCTGAAAGCGGCAAGGTTATCGCAGATATGTCAGGAGATAACAAGCGACAAATCGTTCTTCCAGGAGGCAAGGGCGGTCTTGGAAATCAGCATTTTGCTACATCTACTATGCAGGCCCCAAAGTATGCTAAGCCTGGAGTTGATGCTATCGAACTAGAGGTTATTCTCGAATTAAAGGTTATTGCAGACGTAGGTCTTGTTGGTTATCCTAATGTTGGAAAGTCAACATTCCTTTCACGAGTTACAAATGCTCAACCTAAAATTGGCAATTATCACTTCACAACACTTTCTCCAAACCTTGGAGTAGTTGATGTGGATGATATTAACGGATTTGTAATCGCAGATATTCCAGGGTTAATTGAAGGTGCTTCTGAGGGAGTTGGACTTGGCCACGAATTCCTCAGACATATTGAGCGAACAAAGGTTATCATTCATATGGTTGATGGTGCTTCTGTTGAAGGGCGTGATCCTGTGGAGGACATCAAAACAATCTCAGCAGAGCTTGAATCCTATGATCCTGAGCTTCTGAAAAAGCCACAAGTAATTGCAGCCAACAAGATGGATGTAGTAAGTGAAGACTCTAACGAAATCATAGAAGCTTTAAAAGCTGAATTTGAGCCAAAAGGTATTAAGGTTTATCCTATTTCAGCTGTCAGTGGAAAGGGCCTTAAAGAGCTATTATACGAGGTTGTGAGGCTACTTGAGACATGTGATGATGCACCAATCGTCTATGCGCAGGAATTTGATCCAACTGTTCGAGCATTTAGTGATGAACCTTACACCGTCGAAATAAATAAAGATGGAGAGTACGTCGTAGAAGGTCCTCGAATCGAAAAGATGCTTGGATACACTAATCTTGAGTCAGAAAAGGGCTTCGTATTCTTCCAGAAATTCCTCAAGGAACAGGGTATTCTCAAGGCTCTTGAGGATAAAGGCATTCAAGAGGGCGACACAGTTAGAATGTATGGACTAGCATTTGATTATTACAAGTAATATCCTAAAAGGAGTTAATATATGACAAACAAACAAAGAGCTTATTTATCATCTCTTGCATCAGATATGAATCCAATCCTTCAGATTGGCAAGGCTTCACTTACACCAGAGTACACAACTGCTGTTGACGAAGCGTTAGAGTCAAGAGAGCTTATTAAAATAAACGTTCTTAAGAATTGTTTTGATGACCCAAAGCAGATGGCGCAGGTTCTATCCGAGCGTACACATTCTGAGGTTGTCAGAGTTATTGGAAGAAAAATTATTCTTTATAGACCAGCTAAAAAGCCAGTTATTAAGTTGCCACAATAGGTGTGCGACTTATAGGCAGAAGGAGACATCATGAGAATTGGTATCTATGGCGGTACTTTTAATCCAATTCATAACACACATATAGAAATCGCCAAGGCGGCTCTATCTCAGTTTAACCTAGATAGAGTATACTTCCTTGTGGCTGGGACACCACCTCACAAGGAAACAGCGGAATCAACATCGGATTTTTGCAGACTTGAAATGGTTAAGCTTGCTATTTCGGACCAGCAGCATCTATTTATAGACGATAGAGAGTTGTATCGTTCAGGAAAAAGTTTTTCCTATATAACTATGACTGAATTAAAGGGCGAATATCCTAATGACGATTTATTCTTTATTATGGGAAGCGATAGCCTTTTAAGTTTCAAGGATTGGGTAATGCCCGAAGTCATATCTGAATGTGCAACAATTCTTGTAGCACCTAGGCTTGGCGATGATAAGGATGTTTTAAATCAAGCAATTTCTGATTGTAACGAATCATTCAAGGGTGATTTTGCACTTATTGATTATACTGCAAACGGATTGGCATCCTCTACTATCAGAAGTTTATTCTACAAAGAGGAGAGCGTGCGAGCAGGTTTATGTCAACAGGTTGTAGACTATATTTTTGAACACAATCTCTATAGTCCTTATATTTACACCTATGAAGATGTTGTCGGGCTTTTGGAAGAGATGAAAAAGGCACTTAAACCAAGTAGATATATTCACACACTTGGTGTTGCTTCTACGGCATATTCTCTTGCAATCAGATGGAATTATCCTGCTTATACGGCTATGGTTGCAGGCGTTTTGCATGATTGCGCTAAATGCATATCAGACGAAGAGCGTATTAGTATTTGCGAGAATAACAATATCCCTATAAGCGATATTGAATATAAATATCCGCATCTTTTACACGGTAAAGTGGGAGCGTTCTTTTGCGAAGAAAAATACGATGTTTTTGACAAGCAAATTGCACATTCTATTGTTTACCATACAACAGGATGTCCTAATATGAATTTGCTCGATAAAATTATATATGTTGCAGATTATATTGAGCCAGGCCGAGATAAGCAGCCTAGACTTGATGTACTTAGATCAGTAGCATACACCGATTTAGATAAATGTGTATTCATGATTTTAGATGATTCGGTATATTATTTAAATTCCAAATCAGAAATGATGGATCCTAAAACAATTGATACATATAATTTCTACTTGAAGGAAATGGAAAAGCGAGGTAAATAATGGAATCTAGAGAAATGGCAAAGGTTGTTTGCAAAGCGCTTGAAGATAAGAAAGCCATTGATGTAAAAGCAATAGATATTACAGAAATTAGTATTATGGCAGATTATTTCATCGTTGCATCAGCTTCAAATATCAATCAGCTTAATGCAATGCAGGATGAGGTTGACCGAGTTCTTTTCGAGCAGGGTATTCAGGCCAAATCCATCGAAGGCAATCGCCAGAGTACATGGGTACTTATGGATTACGAGGATGTGATTGTACACCTCTTTGACGAAGAAGACAGATTATTCTATGACTTAGAACGCATCTGGAAAGACGGAATCATTATTGATGCCGCAGAACTCTAAAGTTTTTCATTGAGTAAATTTAAGTTTAAGAGCCTATCTGTTATGGCTACAAGCATAATAATTCTTCGCTCAGCTAAGAAAGCTTCGCTTAAGAATTATTATGCTTGATGCCTACAGATAGGCTCTTAATTCTATGTATTAAATTTAACTATGAACATCTGTTACGTTATCAATCATAAGAATTGCTCTGTCGGCTAGGAATGCCTCCTTGAGCAATACTTAAGATTGATAACTACAGATGTTTTTTAATCACATAATAAAAATTCAAATAAAATAACACCTGTTATGCTATCAATTCTAAGAATTGATAACTACAGGTGTTTTTACAATCAAATATTCCTTTAGAATACAAGGCCGCTTTTAACGGATTCTACCATGAGGGGTTAGAAGAAGCGGAATACACCAAATACTTTGCCGAGAATGAGACATTTGTCAACTATAATTGGGTCCATGGAGTCGTTTTCTGGTTGAAGACGAATGTAGCCATTCTCACGATAGAATGTCTTGACTGTAGCGCTATCATCAACGAGAGCAACAACCATATCTCCATTGCGAGCTGTATCTTGCTGCTGAACGATGATAGTATCACCGTCAAGGATGCCAGCATTAATCATGGAATCTCCCTTGACCTTGAGCATGAATGCCTGTTGATTTGGCATGTGCTCTGCAGGAATAGGGAAGTATTCATTGATGTTTTGGACAGCAAGCAAAGGCTGACCTGCGGCAACGTTTCCTACAACGGGAACATTGACAACTTCACGACGAACCATATTGAAATTGTCATCTACAATCTCTATAGCACGAGGCTTTGATGGGTCGCGACGAATGTAGCCATTTTTCTCCAAAGTCTCAAGATGTGAGTGGATAGAAGAGGTAGACTTGAGATTACATGCATCGCAAAGCTCACGAACTGTTGGTGGATAACCTTTATTTAAAATCTCGCTTTTAATAACTTCAAGAATCTCACGCTGTTTTGCAGAAATCTTACCATATGCCATAGTGAAAAATCTCCTTTCAAATTATGATATTCAAGTAAAAATTAATAAACAGTATGTCTTTAATATCACTAAAATAACAATAACATAAGGAACATATTTTTGCAAACAAATTTTCCGAAATTCTGTTCGAAAAAAGTATTGACAAACGACTGTTCGAGATGTATATTATTTTCAGAACAAGTGTTTCGAACATTTATTTGGAGGTGTTATTATGAGAGTCAACACTAGAGCAGAGCAAATTGTTAGAAATCGCAAAATCATGTTAGTAGTATTTATCTTTGCTATTATCGCAACTGCATTTGTATTATTCAGCGCAAGGGCAGCAGCAGAGGACAGTCGCCCTGTATACGAATATTGCACCAGCTACGAGGTTCAACCTGGTGACACTCTATGGACAATTGCAGATCATTTCATGGGTCCAGATTTCACTGACAAGCAGACTTTCATCAGCAATGTCAAGCAGCTCAATCATCTTGGGGATGACAATATTACTGCTGGCAACTACCTTGTTATTGAGTATTCTTCTTATGAAAAATTATAATTATAAATCAAGATATTTATTAATTAATGTTGACTCGTTCTATATTTAAATTTGAATTCTTTAGATACATAATATTTTATTTATAATCCATACTGTGATAGAATACATTCGTATATATAGATTTTTATTATATTATTTTTCTATATTTAGTATGGAGTTGAAATGTTACGATTTTTGATGGCTATCATATTCAATTTAAAACGTGGGCCTGAATTGGTTTCTCATATGCGCAAGATGATTAAGCATAAGGACAAGTTTCCTGAAAAGGTTCGTTATGCATATGCAATCAGACTTGTTAAATTCTTAATGCGCAGTGCTCGTATTTCTACAGATGTTTACGGAGAAGAAAACCTTCCAAAGGAGGGGGGATATGTTATGTACCCCAACCATCAAGGAAAGTACGACGCTCTTGGCATCATGTACGCCCACAAGAATCCATGTACATTTGTTATGGATAAAGCCAAATCCTACGGTTTTCTTGTTAGAGAGCTAGTAGATTTACTTGGTGCTAAACGTTTGGCTTTAGATGACGTTCGTCAAAACATCAAGATAATGGATCAAATCACAAAAGAGCTTAGAGAAGGCACCAAATTTATCCTTTTCTCTGAGGGTGGCTACGATAAAAATGGCAATATAGTTCAGCGCTTTAAGCCAGGTAGCTTTAAATGCGCCATGAGGGCAAAAGCGCCTATTGTTCCAGTCACTCTTATAGATTCATATGTTGCCTTTAATAGTCTCAAACCTGGTCCTGTTACTACCAAGGTTATTTTTGGTAAACCTATTTATTTCGAAGACTACCAAAACATGAAGACTCCAGAAATCGCTGATATTGTTAGAAGCACAATCATAACTACAATGGAAGAATATGGTGTCTTTGATAACACAAAAAACAACCCAGACCTATTGACATAAAGACGTTTAGGGTTTATCATACCCTAGTCTAACAAAGATATTAATTACAAATTTAATAAGGCAGTTCATTTGTACCATCCTGCCTCTAAACAAAACCAGGACTATTTTTTACAGGCATTTTCTGGCTATATGATGGTTCATATAGCCAGTTTTTTTATATTACTAAAGAATAATATAAGTTAGTAAAAAGAAGCAAACTCTTTCTTAATTAGATTAAATCAGGAGTCTTTATATGTACTATTTAACATCGGAAGCATCTTTTGATGCAGCACATTTTTTATCAGGATATGCTGGCAAATGTTCTAATCTTCACGGTCATCGTTGGAGAGTAATTCTTAAGATTAATACAGATAGTCTTCAAGAAGAAGGACAGCAAAGGGGAATGATAACTGATTTTGGCGATATCAAATCGGCCCTTAAGCAAGAGACAGATTATTTTGATCATACATTTATATTTGAAAAGAACACATTAAAGGACGCAACAATCAAGGCTCTTACTGATGAGGATTTTCTTATGAGACCTGTAGATTTTAGGCCTACGGCTGAAAGCTTTGCAAAATACTTTTTTGATAAGTTTGCCGGTTATGGATTTAATGTAGATGAAGTCACAGTTTATGAAACTCCAAACAACTGTGCCAGCTATAGAAGGGACTAATATGGCAATTTTTAATGTTGTAGAAAAGTTTGTCAGCATTAATGGTGAAGGTCAGCACGCGGGAGAGCTTGCTGTGTTTATCCGCCTAAAAGGTTGCAATTTGTCTTGCTCCTATTGTGACACTAGATGGGCTTGCACTGGCGATGCACCATCTACACCGATGTCGGAGGACGAAATAATTGATTATGTCAAATCAACAGGCATAACACGAGTTACCCTTACCGGTGGGGAACCTCTTATTTCTAAAGATATCAAACTCCTTTTAGAGCGTTTTGCCAAGGAAAAAGATATCAAACTAGAAATAGAGACAAACGGAAGTGTATCAATCAAGGATTTTGTTTCAATCAACAATCCACCATCTTTCACTTTAGACTATAAGCTTGCTGGCTCCGGTATGGAAGAACACATGGATTTAGATAATTTTAATTATCTTCAGGACAAAGACACTGTAAAGTTTGTTTGCTCAAGTGTTGACGAATTAAATAGAGTAGTAGAGATAGTTGATAGATATAATTTATCTTCCAAGTCAAAGGTCATCATTAGTCCTGTTTTTGGACAAATTGAACCTTCAAATATGGTGGACTATCTTATATCTAATAAAAGGAATGATATAAGGTTACAATTGCAACTTCACAAGTTTATTTGGGACCCAAGCGAAAGAGGTGTTTAAATTGGCTATAGATAAAGAATTAATAGAAGAAAGCATTAGAAACATAATAATTGCTCTTGGAGACGATCCTAATCGCGCAGGTATAAAGGATACGCCCATCCGCGTAGCTAGAATGTATGAGGAAGTTTTCGAAGGAATGAACTACACAAATCAGCAGATTGCAGATATGTTTAACAAAACCTTCGATGAAGATTACTACGAGGACAACATGCAAGATGTTGTTGTAGTTAAGGATATTGATATATTTAGTTATTGTGAGCATCACTTAGCTTTAATGTATGATATGAAAGTTTCGGTCGCCTATATTCCCTGTGGCAAGGTCATTGGACTTAGCAAGATTGCAAGAATTGCTGACATGGTTGGCAAAAGGCTTCAGCTTCAAGAAAGAATCGGCAACGACATTGCAGAAATCATTCAGCTTGTTACAGGTTCGGAGGATGTAGCTGTATTTATAGAGGGTAAACATTCTTGTATGACAGCCCGTGGCATCAAAAATTCTTCTGCTAAAACCTACACTCAAACTGTACGTGGAAGATTTAAAACTGACAAAGAACTCTTACATAGAATTCTTTAATTTTGGAGGCAACATGAAGGCTTTAGTATTGATAAGCGGTGGAGTAGACAGTACCACTTGTCTAGCAATGGCTGTAAAAGAATATGGTAGCGAAAATGTCATTGGTCTTTCAATTTTTTACGGTCAGAGACACAAAAAAGAAATAGAAGCTGCGAACGCAGTGTGCGATTACTATAAAGTTGAACATATTACACTAGATTTATCTACAATGTTTCAATTTAGTGATTGCACGTTACTTGAACACTCTGACGGAGAAATCCCAGAGGAAGCATACAGCGAGCAACTTAAAAAGACAGACGGCAAGCCTGTAAGCACATATGTGCCATTTAGAAATGGGTTGTTCTTATCTAGCGCTAGCGCAATAGCCCTTTCAAAAGGATGCTCTAAGATCTATTATGGCGCTCATAGCGATGACGCCGCAGGAAATGCATATCCTGATTGTTCAAAGGCATTTAACGAGGCAATGAATACAGCCATCTATGAGGGCAGTGGCAAACAGCTTGAAATAGAGGCTCCTTTTATTGGCTTAAACAAAGCAGGAGTTGTCGCTAAAGGACTTTCTCTTGGCGTGCCTTATCAACTTACCTGGAGCTGTTATGAGGGCCATGATAAAGCCTGCGGCAGATGCGGAACATGCATCGATAGAAAGAAGGCTTTCGAGGATAACGGTACTACAGACCCGATTCCATACGAAGTATAAGATTCATAGAGAGGAATGAATATGGCAGATAGAAAAGATGAGGGTACTTTAACCCTTCTTGGAAACAAAAACAACGAATATCCTGATGATTACGCACCACAGATGCTTCAAACCTTTATAAATAAGCATCCTGATAATGATTATTTCGTAAAATTTAACTGTCCAGAGTTTACATCACTTTGCCCAATCACTGGTCAGCCGGATTTTGCAAATATTATCATTTCTTATGTACCTGGTGAAAAGATGGTTGAAAGCAAATCTTTAAAGCTATACTTATTTAGCTTCAGAAATCACGGTGATTTCCACGAAGATTGCGTAAATATAATCATGAAGGACTTAATCAAACTTATGGATCCTAAATACATTGAAGTTTGGGGAAAGTTTACACCAAGAGGCGGCATTTCAATCGATCCATATTGTAATTATGGCAAGCCAGGCACAAAATGGGAGCAGGTTGCCTTTGATAGATTGGCAAATCATGATATGTATCCTGAAAAAGTAGATAACAGATGATTTTGAGCAGCTTCTTTTTGTTTTTGCCTTAAGAAGTTGCTTTTTTTCAAATGTTCTCTTGTTAGTACACCCTTGCTTGTATATAATATTTTTATTAAAGAAAAATTTGGAAATAGGAATAATGTAATGGATAAATCTCAAAAGAAGAAAATCTTTTGGATGTGTTTTTCTCTAGTGCTTTCTCTACTGACTATTTGGGCAGTTCTAAGACAAAGCGAAGACATGTCTATCAACGATTTGATCAACATCGTTATCCATGCTGATAAGCGCTGGATGTTATTAGCTTTTCTATCAGCTGGATGCTACATAGTATTTGAAGCAATCGCTATTTGCTCCATTTTAAAAGGACTTTCATATAAAAGAAGCCTTGGAAAAGGCCTTGTATATAGCACGTCAGATATTTATTTTTCTGCAATAACACCATCAGCCACGGGAGGACAGCCTGCCAGCGCATATTTCATGCATAGAGATGGCATCCCCGCAGGAGTTGTATCTGCATCGTTAGTACTCAATCTTATGATGTACAACGCCTCAATTATTGCCCTTGGCATTATCGCTATAATTTTAGCACCCAAAGCATTTTTAGGCTTTCGTTTATCATCTAAGATACTTATAGTTATTGGATTTATCGGGCTATCAGTGCTTACAGGATTTTTCTTTGTTGTTCTTAAAAGAGGCGATAAACTCTTTGGAGTGGCGGAAAAGCTTATTAATTTCCTCTATAAAAAGAAAATTATCCATAGGGTAGAGCACAAAATCGAAAAGCTTCACAAGATACAGAACGATTACGATAACTGTGCCATTATTATGGCCGGTCAATCCAAAATATTACATAAGGCATTTTTCTGGAATATTATCCAGCGAGCATCGCAGATTATTGTGCCTACTTTGGTTTATCTTTCTCTTGGTGGAGAAAAGATTTCTTCCAAGGTTTTATTTTCAAAACAATGCTTAATCACCATAGGCTATAATTACGTTCCAATACCTGGTGCAATGGGTATTTCGGATTTCCTTATGATTGATGGTTTTTCAAAGCTTATGACTAGAGCCCAGGCTTTTCAACTGGATATGATTAGTCGTGGTATCACTTTTTATATATGTGTAGCTGTTAGTGGTATTGTTACACTTGTAGGTTATCTTATCGGGAGGAAGAAAAAATGATAGGAGTTTTTGATTATACGGTTATTTTAACCTATCTTTCTACTATTTCTGGCGTAGTAGGAATCATCATTACGATGACAGGAATAGGGCACCCTTATTGTGGTATTTTATTCTTGATGGTATCCGGTTTACTTGATGGATTTGATGGTAAAGTTGCCAGAACCAAGAAAAACAGATCTGAATTTGAAAAACGATTTGGTGTTCAAATTGATTCTTTATCAGATTTGATTTGTTTTGGTGTGCTTCCTGCATCTATCGGTATGGCACAGCTTAGAGTTAGTGGTATTCTTACTGAGTTTAAAAGAGGTTCTAGGCCAGACAATTATTCTTTGGTTTTACTTCTTGTTTCCATTGCAGTATTCTATGTTCTTGCTGCACTCATTAGATTAGCTTATTTTAATGCCACATGCGAGGAAAGAGCAGAAGAGGCAAAGGAAAAGGGCAAAGAATACTTCACAGGTCTTCCTGTCACCACTGCAGCTTTAGTTTTCCCTTTGACACTCGTGGTGCATTGGTTTGCTAAGGCAGATCTTACTGTATTTTATTTCTGGGTACTATTTATAATTGGTATTTTCTTCATTTCAAATCTAAAGGTGCCAAAGCCTAATAAAAAACAGTTTGCAGTTATAATTATAATTGGACTTGTCGAACTTATAGCTACTTTATTCATTTTATATGGTTAAAAACATGGATTGCTTAGAATTTTTATATAAGACAAAGATAGGGCGAATATTACTTCGCCCTTTAATTTCAAAACCTATTTCATCCCTTTCCGGAGCAATTTTAGATTCAAGATTATCAAAGCTTATTATCAAATCCTTTGCGAGCAAAAACAGCATCAATCTTGATGACTATATATTGGATGATATCAATTGTTTCAATGATTTCTTTTGCCGAAGGATCAAAAAGGAGCTTCGACCAATAGATATGGATGAAACCAAACTCATCACTCCATGCGATGGATTGTTAAAGGTATATCCAATCAATAATAAAGTGGTCTTACCTGTTAAACAAAGTCGGTACTCTATAAAAGATTTGCTCAATAATGAGAGTTTAGCAAATGAATTAGAGGGAGGGTATTGCCTAGTGTATCGTCTATGCGTTAATCATTACCATAGATATGCCTACTTTGAATCTGGCCACAAGCAAAAGGATGTTACTATTCCCGGCGTATATCACACAGTTCGACCTATCGCGCTAGAGAATGGCCCTGTATTTGTTCAGAATAGCCGTGTTTATTCTGTTATTGATACAGCCAAATTAGGCAGATGTGTACAGATGGAAGTCGGAGCCATGCTTGTGGGAAGAATTGTAAACGATAATCCTGAACCTTACGATGTTATTCGTGGAGAAGAAAAAGGGCACTTTGAATATGGCGGATCCACAATTATTGTTCTTATTCCAAAGGACAAGGTTATTATTGACCAAAAGATACTTAAAGCATCCCAAATTGGCGAAGAAATACCCGTTGAAATGGGGCAGGCAATAGGAGATGTAATAAATAAATAAAAATTCATCAATGAAAATACTAGATTAGTTTTTTAAATCCTGCATGTGCAGGATTTTTTCACTTTATTAGAAAATTACTCTGTAATTTCAATGAAGCAAAACACACGCTGTTCATGTGAAGGACGAGTCTTGTCGCCCAATCCTATAAAAAAATACACACCGCGTAAAAGATATTTCTCATGATATAAAAGAAGTTATATTTTCTAAAATCATGAGAGGATTTCTCAATAAATAAAAAATATAAAAAAAGATGTTGACTTCACTTATTCATTAGTATATCATAACCACAGTTAGCAGAGGCTAACTAAAAGAAATAAGAGAGAGTAACAATGAGTGAAGAAGTGTTTGGAATGTTATGTTCTATGAATCGGCAAAAAATAGAATTACAGATTATATTACAATGCGCACCAACAATTGCCGGTTTAAAAACTTCAAATCTTCTTATTGTCTCTAAGGAGCAAGAGGATAGCGTCAGATATGTATTAAGACATTCTCGATTGTTGGGGTATCGATTGGTCTACGATAGATATAGAGTCGTTTTCCTAGTGTTCAATAAAGAAATGCTCATTAATTACTTGTCTTGCTATGAAGTAAAACAATTCCTTTTGGATTATGGCTACAATACCAAAAGCTTCGGAGAGTCTTTAAGACAATTCAAGGATAGGTATTTGGCCTATATCAAAAACAGAAAGGAATTTCCTCACGAAATGGGAGTTTTCTTGGGATACCCCTTATGTGATGTGAAGGGCTTCATAGATAATAACGGCGACGACTTCGTCTATTCGGGCTATTGGAAGGTATATGATAATGTAGATGAGGCTCGAAAGCTTTTCGCTAGATTCGATAAGGTAAAGGACGAAATGGTTCGCAAACTTTATTTAAAAGGAGAGAGTTGTCATGAGTAAAGTAAATATCGTTTTTTGGTCTCAGTCAGGAAACACTGAGAGTATGGCAAATGCCGTCGGGGCAGGTGTCACAGAAGCAGGTAAGGAAGCCAACGTTGTTTTTGTTGGCGATGCATCAATAGATGATCTCAAGAATGCAAAGGCTTTTGCACTTGGTTGTCCAGCAATGGGTGCTGAGGTTCTTGAGGAAGCAGAGATGGAGCCATTCGTAGCTAGTCTTGAAGGTTTTGTCTCAGGTAAGACAATCGGTCTTTTCGGCTCATATGGCTGGGGAGACGGTCAATGGATGCGCGATTGGGTTGATCGTATGACAGCCGCAGGCGCAACTGTAGTTAATGGCGAGGGCGTTATGTGCCAAGAAGCTCCAGACGGAGCAGCCGAAGAAGCTTGCAAAGATCTCGGCAAAGCATTAGCTGCAGCAATTTAATATGCTAATTTCCTTTTCCCTGAGTTTCTAACCGGGTTTCTTGGGGAAGTTATTAGACTCCTTTTACAGCCTCTAGGTATGCCAGTGCCTAGAGGTATTTTTTGTTCAGCAAGATTTTTGAGAAGCAACCTATTTTTATCTTATTAGAAAACTAAAGAGTATTTAACTTTTATTATCATGAAGTATGAAATTACTATGTCTCTTATTGATATAATAAAATAAAAGGAGTAATATATATAAAGTTAGATGTTTCTAACAGGAGTTAGCATAAGGGTTAGGAGGAAATATATATGCCAGAAAATTTTTTAGAGGTCAAAGATATTTTTAAAGCTTACGGTTCTGGTGACAGCAAACAGGAAGTACTTAAAGGAACAGATTTTACAGTTACCAAGGGAGAATTTTGTGTCTTACTCGGACCTTCAGGTTCAGGAAAATCAACATTGTTAAATATCATCGGCGGTATCGATAATGCAGATTCAGGTTACATTTCAATTGACGGTGAAAAGCTAGAAGATATGAACGAAAAGGCTTTGACGAACTATCGTAGAAAGCATCTAGGTTACGTTTTTCAACTCTACAATTTGATTCCAAATCTAAATGTCAAAGAGAATATTGAGGTAGGGGCATATCTTTCAGATAATCCACTTGAGATAGACGATTTATTAAATACTCTTGGATTATATGAGCACAGATACAAGTTGCCAAATCAGCTTTCTGGCGGTCAGCAGCAGCGCACATCTATAGGTAGAGCTATTGTTAAAAATCCAAATATTTTACTTTGTGACGAGCCTACAGGTGCTTTGGATTACAATACTTCAAAGGAAATTTTAGGTCTTATTGAAAACGTAAATCAGAGATACGGAAATACGATAATCATGGTTACTCATAACGAAGCGATATCCCACATGGCTGATCATACTATCAAATTAAGAGATGGTGTAGTAAGAAAGAACATTATTAACGAAAACAAAATAAGCGCAGCAGAGCTTGATTGGTAGGATAGGAGAGCAAGGTTATGAAATCACCACTAAAGAAACGTGTTCCACGAGAGCTCTTGGCCGAATGGAAGAAATATTTTGCTTTGTTTGCAATTATGACTGTTACAATTGGATTTGTATCAGGAATGCTTGTTGCCAATAATAGCATGGAAAAATCATGCAATGATGGTTTTGAGAAATATAACATCGAGGATAGTCACTTTATATTAAAGGAGGAGGCGTCAGATAAGCTTATAGACGCCATAGAAGACGAAGGTGTAACTGTTTATAAGCAATATTACAAACAGGTTAAAGAAAGGCAAATTGACAAGCCTAAGGCTGAAAAATCAGAAGTTAGAGTTTTTAAGCTTAGAGATAAGATTAATAAGTCTAGCCTTTTAAAGGGTGAATATCCATCTACAAAAGACGAGATAGTAATCGATAGAATGCACGCAGATAATGTAGGCATTAAAATTGGTGATACTATAAAAGTTGATGGCGCAAAAATGAGGGTTACAGGCTTTATTGCGTTGCCTGATTATAGCGCTCTTTATGAAGATAACAGTGAAATCGTTTTTAATGCAATTTCATTTGATGTCGCCCTAGTTACTAATGCTGGCTTCAATAATCTTAAAGGTGCAACAGTATACGAATACGCCTTCGATTATGATGAAACTCCGATTGATAAAGCAGATAAGAAGGAAAAATCAGATGATTTTGTCGAAAGACTATATAAACTATCTGCTACAGGCGGAGATGAGGACAACCCAGATTTCGAAAACATGAATGAAGTTACTGGATATCTTCCAGAATACCTAAATCAAGGTATACATTTCGCAATAGATGATTTTGGAAATGATAAAGCCTTAGGCGAAACTCTTTTAATTGTTTTAATAGCTGTTATTTCTTTTATATTTGCGATTACTGAGAGCAATACTATAGTTAAAGAAGCATCTGTGATTGGTACTCTAAGAGCCTCTGGCTACACAAAAGGAGAGCTGTTAAGACACTATATGTCTATGCCTATAATCGTAACACTATTAGCTGCTATAGTCGGTAATGCTTTGGGATATACCTTTTTCAAGAATTCCGTTGTAGACATGTACTATAATTCCTATAGTCTTGCAACCTATGAAACTCTTTGGAATTCTGATGCTTTCATCAAAACTACCGTATATCCGGTATTGATAGTTTTAATAATCAATTCACTTGTTATTTCTTCTAAGCTACAGTTTTCTCCGCTTAAGTTTTTACGAAGAGATTTAACGAAAACTAAGCGCTCTAAAGCTATCAGATTACCTAGATGGAAGTTCTTTAAACGCTTTAGACTTAGAATACTTATGCAAAACATTTCCGGATATTTTACTTTATTCTTAGGAATATGTTTCGTAATGATTCTATTGAATTTTGCTGTAGGATTACCTGCAACACTTGATAATTACAAATCTCATGCCAAAGAATATATGTTATCTGATTATCAATATGTATTGAAAAATACCCTTGATAAGAACGGAGATGATATCACCACCGATGAATCATCGGCGGAAAAGTATAGTTCAAGAGTGTTACTTACTATTGACGGTCCCCATGTAGATGAAGAAATTACAGCCTATGGTTTCAATAAGAATAGCAAATACATCGATTTGACTTACAATGTTAAAAGCAACGAGGTGTGGGTATCTGAAGGTTATGCCAAGAAGTTTTCATTAAATAAAGGTGATACGATTACACTAAAAGAAAATTATACCAACGACACATATGATTTTGTTGTTAAAGACATATACAATCAGCCTGGAATAATGGCTATATTTATGCCAAATAATCATTTCAACAAGACATTTGATTATGAAAATGACCATTTTACTGGATTCTTATCAAATAATAAGTTAGATGATATAGATGAAGATTATATCTTATCAATAATCACGGGCGATGACATTCTAAAGATGGTAAACCAACTCGATCATTCCATGGGCTCATATATGGATTATTTTGGCTACGCGTGTATTGTTTTAGCTGTACTTTTAATGCTTCTGCTAACAAAGATTATCATCGAAAAAAATACTGTATCTATTTCTATGTTAAAGGTTTTGGGCTATTTTAGCGCCGAAATTAACAGCTTGTATATCCGTCTAACTACGATTGTAGTAGTTATATCTGCTTTAATAGCAACTTACGTTAGTGATTTGGCATTACAGCAGCTCTGGAGGCATGTGTTGAATCGATTGAATGGATGGTTTGAATTCTATGTTGAGTGGAAGGATTATGGAAGAATGGTTATTATGGTAATCATCGCTTATCTTGTAGTATTAGTACTTGATATGCGTAGAATTCGAAGGATTCCAATGACAGAAGCACTTAAGAGTGTAGAATAATATTTGATACCAAATTTTCCTAAAAACTTTTCTAATGTTCATTTACATCGCATCGGATATACGATAGTATAGAAGCACATCACGAAATTTAGGAGGTATGGAAAATTGGAATCAAAAAACAAAAGCTGGATTAACACTTTAATTATTGGATTGTGCGTTATTATAAGCTGTATAGCAATCGCATTTGGTTTTTATCACTTTAAATCCGATAGCAATCAGCATATTACAGCAACAGGAAGTGCAAGCGTAGATTTTGAAGCGGATACAGTCATTTGGAGAGGATGTTTCTCCCAAAGTGCTTATACACCTCAGGAAGCCTACAACAAAATTAAAGAAGATTCTAGCAGAGTTAAAGCATACCTCACAGATAACGGAATCAAAAAGGATGAAATAGTTTTTAATTCTGTTGATATTTCAAGAACCTACACCGAGCAATATAACGAAGAAGGTGATTATGTTGGCTCTGTAGCAGATGGATACGAACTAAGACAAGAGTTTGAAGTATCATCTAAAGATATTGATAATATAGAAAAGGTTTCTAGAGAAATCTCATCTCTATTAGATGATGGAGTAGAACTAGAGTCTTATTCACCTGAATATTACTATTCAAAGCTTGATGAGTTAAAGCTAGATCTTATCGACAAAGCATCAAAGAATGCAAAAGAAAGAATTGATATTATTGCAAAGAATTCTGGTGCTAAAATCGGCAAGTTAAAAAATTCCAACCTTGGAGTTTTCCAGATCACAGCACAGAACTCAGGCACCAGCGACTACTCTTACGATGGAGCATTTGATACTCACTCAAGAAACAAAACCGCTTCAATTACAGTTCATCTAGAATATGGCATTAAATAATCTTTCGACCTCTTTCCAAATAGGAGAGAGGTCTTATTTTTAATTTTTTAATCTAAATGGAAAAAAATGATTAGTTTTTATTGAATAAGTAATGAAGAGATGAAATAAAAATCATCAAAAAATAATAAAAATATTAAGAGTAAAGAGAAAATGTAGTATAGATTGCGTAAAGAAGTATTATTAATTCTCTTTACATAATTTTTTAAAGAAAGGAAAAAGAAAATAATGATAAAAGAAAAAGAACCGCTAAAACTACAAAAAAATTTTTCTCCATCTCCATTTTTAAGTTATCACGATTTTATTAATGATAGTGATGATGAAACGAATAGAGAGCAAGTTACAGGAGGTTTTGGGTCTCCTAGCACAATATCAGATATTGATATTGCAAGGGATAATCGGTTACAACAAAGAAATGATCAGACACTTGATAATGTTTCAACAACTTCTGAATCTAATCGGTCGAATAACAGTGAAATCAATTATTCTCTTTCGAATAGCTTAGAGAATAATACGCGACTGGTACAGACAAGATTAGCCGAGCATAATCAGTCACCACAAAGATTTAGTGCAGTGTTTATTCAGCTACAACAAAGATTTAATGCAGAGTTTAATCAGTTACAACAAAGATTTAATGAAGAGTTTAATCAATTACAACAAAGATATAGTGCAGAGTTTAATCGGTTACAACAAAGACAAGACGCAGAACTTAATCAGTTACAACAAAGAAATGGCCAGACACTTGATAATGTTTCAACAACTTCTGAATCCAATCGGTCGAATGACAGTGAAATTAGGCCACGAGAAAGATTTTCAGGAGCTGTATACAATACGTCACATGAAGAACTCAATAGATCAAATACTAGAAACCGAGCACATGAAAGAAGTACTCAATCACAGGGGCGTAGCGGACCGATTAGATGGTAGATTTAAAAATTTGATGTTTTTATTGGATATTATCACAAAAAATATTTTATGAATCTTACTTTATTAATTTTTTATACGTTTATAGAACCAGAAGTTAAATATAACTTCTGGTTTTTATTGTAGGGCAAGGCCCTCTTTTTCAAATCGTTAAGTTTAACATTTAATGAGATATAAAGTTTTGAAAAAAGAATAAAAACCACCTGCTCTGCGGGTGGTGGAAAAATGCTTCAGCTTACAGAAAAATACCTCCAATGCTAGAATTACTATGGTTCGTCAGCCAAGTAAAATAACAAAGGAGGTAGTCCCTAATGGACATGAATAGTTTATCACACACTAAATGGGAGTGTAAGTATCATATGGTTTTTAAGCCCAAATTCATAAGGAAGATTGCATATGGTCAACTAAAGGCGGATATAGCAAATATACTAAGTACATTATGCAAGAGAAAAGGTGTAGAAATAATAGAAGCGGAGGTTTGCCCAGACCACATACATATGCTAGTCATAATTCCACCAAGCATATAGGAAATGATGTTTTCATTAGAGTTCTAACCTCCTAAATATTTATTAATCTCACTTATTAATCTTTAATATGTCTTTAAAATAGGCATAAATACACCTATAATAAGTGTGTTTAATTATTCTTGAATAAAGCAAGAATGGAATAATAAAGATCAAATTAGGAAAGAAGATATTTTGATTATGAAGATACTTATTTTTTGTTGCAAAGGTTTTGAAATGATGGAGTTTGCTCCATTTTACGATTTAGCTGGTTGGGCTAAAAGTGAATTCGGCTACGATGTGGAAGTTGAAACCTGCGGATTTAATAAGTCAGTCCCAAGTGCATTTTGGAGTACGCAGATTAAGGTTGATAAGCTTATTTCAGAAATTAATGTTGATGATTACGATGCACTGGCAATACCTGGAGGAGACCATATTTATGGCTATTTTGAAGAAGCTTACGACGAAAGATTTCTTGAGCTCATTAGACATTTTAACGACAGCGGAAAAATAATAGCAAGTATTTGTGTAGCAGCTCTTCCAATAGGAAAGAGTGGTGCATTAAGGGGCAGAAGAGGTACTACATATCATTTATGCGACGCCTACAGGCAAAAGGAGCTTGCCACCTTTGGCGTTGACGTAGTGAATGAACCAATCGTAATTGATAATAATATCATTACATCTTATTGCCCGCAGACAGCTGTTAACGTATCCTTTGAACTGATGCAAAGGCTTATAGGAAGAGAGAAGACTAGTGCAATACAGCACAGCATGGGGTTTAATGAATAATGCTTCAACAAGTCTTTTTGTGAATGCGCAATATAATAATAAAGACAGAAAAGTAGAAGATAGTATTACTAAAAATGCTTCAACAAAATCTATTCCACAAAATAACAACAAAAAATTTGAGAACGAGCAATATTATGATAGAAAATTAGCAACTATTATTGCCAAATCTCAAAATAAAAAACAGAATAAACGATATAGCATTTGATATGTTAAATATATTATGAATGATAAATGAAAAGCAAAGAATATACTCTTAAAAAACCAGAGGTTGTTGAATATAACTTCTGGTTTTTTTATATTTCAAAAAATACTTTTTTTCATTTTGTTCCACTAAAATTTTAAAAATAAACTTGTACTTTGAGATAAAAGAGAGTAATATAATGGTATAGATATCTATCGGATAAATATCTGTTTTTCCGATAGAACGTATTTAAAAACCCTATAAACAAGGGATTTCTTATATATCTACTATTTTCAAATAGATTTCAATTGGAGGTATTTTATATGGGTAAGGATTCAGAATTCTACAAATCAAAAGCTAAACAGCAAAAAATAAAACTACGCGAACTCATTTCGCAGCTTCCAAAGCCTGCTGTAGATTTTATTTATTCCAAAGAACAAACAACTCAAACTAGCACGCTAATTTCATATAGTTATGATCTGTTAACTTTCTTTCGATTTTTAATAGCCTCTAACCCTACAATTACAGGTTTAGATGTAAAAAAAATTGATTATGAGCTCTTAGATAAAATTACTGCAGATGATATTGAGGAATACCAACGTTATCTTGAATTAAACGTCGTTGGTGAGCAACATGAAAATGGTAAAAAAGCGATTGCGCGCAAAATGTCTCCATTGCGAAGCATGTACAAATATTTATTACAGCGCGAATACATTAAAAAGGATCCAACTCAATTAGTTGCATTGCCAAAACTCAAAAAAGATAAAAATATCGTTCGCATGAACAACTATGAGGTTCAGGCTATACTTGAAGCTATCGATAATGGAAATGCCTATACTAGCGAACGTCAACGTAAATATAACCAAAAAACTAGAGGTCGCGACCTAGCTATACTCACTCTTATGTTAAATACTGGAATTCGTGTTAGTGAATGCAATGGTCTAGATTTAAATGATGTCGATTTTAATGTTAATTCTTTAACAATCGTCAGAAAAGGCGGTGGACAAGATATAATCTACTTCAACGACTCTGTCGCTGCTACTCTAAAGGACTATATTAACGGAGAACGCGAATACATTAATGCCCGTGAAGGTCATGAAAACGCCCTCTTCTATTCCCTTCAAGGCAGAAGAATTAGCGTTGATGCAATTGAAAATTTAGTAAAGAAATACGCCAAAATCGTGGTTCCTAATAAGAAAATTACACCTCATAAGCTTAGAAGTACTTATGGTACTGCCCTCTACCGCGAAACAGGGGATATCCGACTTGTAGCGGATGTATTGGGCCATGAAAATATTAATACTACTATCGATTATTATGCTGCCATCGAAGACGAACACAAGCGATTGGCCCGCAATGCAGTAGATTTCTCTAAAAAAGATAAATAAACTTTTTTGAAGACAAGATATTCTCTAGCCACCAATTATTAAGTCATCCTACGGTACTTTTCCAACAAATCAACCATGTATTGTGGCAAAGGAGCTGCTACCTCTACATATTCTCCAGTGGTTGGTTGGATAAATCCTAGTGTTTCGGCGTGAAGTGTTTGTCCTTGCAAGGATTTGACCGGCTTACCATACACGTCATCACCAAGTAGAGGATGGCCTTTGGATGCCATGTGGACACGTATTTGGTGAGTACGTCCTGTTTCAAGCTTAAATTCCACATATGAAAAGCCTTTAAACTGCTCTAGAACTCTGTAATGAGTAATTGCTTCTCTTCCATTGGCTACAACAGCCATTTTCTTACGATCCTTTGGATTTCGTCCAATAGGAGCATCTACTGTGCCTGCTTCATTTTTAAAATTCCCAATAACAATTCCTTTATAAATTCTATTTACCGAATGCTCTTTTATTTGAGCTGCTATTTTATTGTGGGCATTGTCGTTTTTGCAGACTAATAAGGAACCGGTTGTATTCATATCAATACGATGCACGATACCTGGACGAATTTCTCCGTTGATTCCAGATAAAGAATCTTTACAATGAAACATCAAGGCATTAACCAACGTTCCACTATAGTGACCTGGAGCAGGATGAACAACCATCCCTTTTGGTTTGTTAACAACAATTACATCTTCATCCTCATATAAGATATCAATAGGAATATCCTCTGGAAGGATGTCTACTTCCTTCACAGGTTCTTCAGTAATTACAATTTCATCACCTAGCTTTGTCTGATATTTGCTTTTTACAATATTTCCATTAACTAAAACAAGGCCATTATCAATTGATTTTTGATAATGGCTTCGTGATTTGTCTGGAAATGAAGTTGCTAGAAATTTGTCAATACGTATTCCCTCTTCAGAAGGTTCTTCAATCACAATTGAATATTCATCCATTCTTCTTTACCTTTAATGAACACTTAATCTCTTCCAAATCTTCATCCTTATAATAAAAAATAATAAGAACAAAGAAGAAAATCATAGCTACTGTTACGTAGATATCTGCAACATTAAAAACAGGAAAATTTATAAGTGAAAAATAAATAAAGTCTATAACATAGTTGTTAGAAATACGATCAATATAGTTTCCTATTGCTCCTGCAATGATAAACACAATAATATAATCCAGATATAAGAACTTCTTTTCTTGTGGAATTCTAAATAATATTATTAAAAGTATAATTAACAACACTGGAGTAAGCACTGCAAATAGTATTTGCTTGCCTTCTAGCATAGAAAATGCTGCCCCGGTGTTTTCCAAATAATGAAGCTGCAATACACCAGGGATAAGATTGATGTCCGCCTTGTTCATAAGGTGACTAACTGCCAAATGCTTGGTATATTGATCTAATATTATTAGAGCTACAATTAGAACTATGCTATATATAATTGCAGTTGATCTTTTGTATTTATAAAACATTAATCCAATACCTTTTCTATAGCCTCAACTAGATCTTCATCTGTAAAATCCAAATAAGAAGCAGCTTCACCTATAGCCTTTAAAACTGTAAATTTAATCTTAGTTCCCTGCATCTTTTTGTCTGATTTCGATGCCTCTAAAACCTGGGCAGATGTCATTCCTGAAACCTTAATTGGTAAATCATATAATAGACATGTGTTTGTTATATCTGAAGCTTCATCAGCAGTAATATATCCAAGCTTATTTGATAAAAAGCTTGCGCATACCATTCCTAAACTTACGCATTGGCCATGCCCAATTGAAAAATTAGAGTGCTTTTCTATAGCGTGTCCTAATGTATGACCAAAGTTAAGGTATGCTCTGATTCCCTTTTCAGTTGGATCTACCTCTACAACATGTCCTTTTATTTTACAGCAGCTGTAAACACAGTGCTCTAAAGCTTCAAAATCCTTTGCTTTAAGCTTGTTTACAACATCTTTTTCCTTTAACCAATTATAAAAATCCTTGTCAGCAATTAATCCGCTCTTAATAACCTCGCCCATACCACAAGCAAAATTATAATCATCTAGAGAGTTTAATGTGGTAAGGTTCATGTACACCAAACGAGGCATGTAAAAGGCTCCAATCATATTTTTGTAGCCATCAAAATCAACGCCTGTTTTACCTCCGACAGAGCTGTCTACTTGAGATAGCAATGTTGTAGGAACTTGTATGAAATCTATTCCTCTAAGATAGGTGCTTGCAGCAAAACCTGTCAAATCTCCTACCACTCCACCTCCAAGTGCTACAAGAAGGGATTTTCTGGTGAATTTCTTGATAATTAAATGTTCATATAACATTTTAACAGTATCAAGATTCTTTGATTCTTCTCCAGCTGTAAAGCTGAATGATGTAATGTTGCTGTCTGTTTGATTAAATATATCTAATACTTCTTTTAAATAGTAACCCGCAACATTGGAATCAGTAACGATACAAATATTGTCATATGTCTTACCCACCTTTTCATTTAAAAGAGATAGTAAATCGTCGAAATTAGGTCTAATAGCAATTGTATAGCTATATTCTCCTTGATAATTTATGTTGAGTTCCTTAGCCATGATATCTCCTGTAGTAACTATATTTATTAATTCGTAATTATATTTTGCACATAACTTCTGTACATAGGAAGTCATAATAAAGAGTTTTGCTCTGCAAAAATCTTTAACAACAAAAAAAGAAAAGCACCAGATATCATCTGGTGCTAAAAGATTCATTTAAAATCCTGTTTGAATTCCTGTGAAATCAAACGCATCGACTATTCCTGCTAAATCACCAGATAACTCTACTCCTGCAGGTGTGATAATAAAGATATAATCCTCGATTCTCTGTAGGTTACCATCGATAGCATAGCAAGTACCGCAAGTGAAGTCGATAATTCGCTGAGCTACTCCTAAATCTAATCCTTTCATGTTAAGAAGGACAGTTCTATCAGCTAGCAATGTCTCTGATATCTCGCGAGCATCCTCAAACGAAGATGGCTTAATAACGCATACCTCCATGACTGTTCCTTTCCCTTTACCTCGCATTGGTGTAATCTTTGGCGCTGGCTTAGAAGCTCTAGGCTCCCTCTCAGAAGGCTTATTTAAAACTGGACGTCTTTCGTCATCGTTTTTAGTGAACTTGTTAAAGAAAGAAGGTTTTTCTTCTTCATCGAATAATTCGTCGTCATCGTAATCGTCGTAGTCGTCGCTGAGATGCATTGCGTCAAGCATTCTTTCAAACATAACATACTCCTTTGTTTTACTAACTATGGATATTATAGTTTCTTTCTCCGAAAATTGCAGTGCCAACTCTAACGTGAGTAGCGCCTTCCTCTATGGCAACCTCGAAATCGTTGGTCATGCCCATAGATAAAACTTTCATATCTACATTATCAAACTTTTTGTTGTCGATGTCAACTGATAAATCCTTTATTTTGTGAAAAATTGCCCGATTTTCTTCTGAAACCACAACATTTGGTGCTATTGTCATCAATCCCATGATGTGAACACCGTCTAAATGAGAGATTTCTTCGCACAATTGTTCTGCCTCCTCTAATTTGACGCCAAACTTGGTTGCTTCGTTGGCTGCGTTCACTTCAATAAGGATATCAGCGACAACACCCCTCTTTTTTGCCTGAATATTAATCTCTTCCGCTAATCTATAGCTATCAACAGAGTGAATCAACTTAACCTTATCAACAATATATTTTACTTTGTTTCTTTGAAGGTGACCTATCAAGTGCCAATCAATATCAGATGGCATCTCTGGTATCTTTCCTGTTAGCTCTTGAACTTTATTCTCTCCAAATTGACGTACACCAGCATCATAAATAACCTGTAAATCCTCCACTGGCTTTGTCTTACTAACAGCGATTAAAGTAACTTCACTTCTATCTCTTCCTGCTCTCTTGCAAGCTTCTGCTACTCTCTTTTCAACACTGGCTAAATTTGTTTGTAATTCTTCGCTTCTCATGTTTATCTCCTCTAGCTAATTTATAATTGAATTTTCCTGAACCTCGTTCCCTTGAAGAACTATGTGGTCATACATTGATATACCGTATTTGGTTCCGGTTTTAATAATCGAATAATCATTGTTTTGGTAAAGGATCTCAATCTGCTTAAATACAGCATAACCCTTGTTGACATTGTAAACTCCCTTTAGTTTGCCCATGTCGGAACCAACAACATATTGCTCATTAGAATTTGGCTTTATTATTTTGTCGCCACGTTTAACATCTGTTCCATCAACATAGTAGAAGTCGTCTGTCTCATAGTAGATGGTCGGAGTGATATATTTTTTATCAGAGCCTGCAGCTAAAACAAAGCCCATTTCATCATCATTATTGCCCTGCATCATATATGACTTAGGCAAAGTGTAAAAATCCTTTTCAACAATTGAAGAATTAGGAATTTTAAGACCGGATATATTGTTATCTATTAGCTTGATATGAACATACCTAGAATCGGCATATCTATCCATAGAATCATCTAATGATAGTATCAGATAGTATTTACCAGCTTGTTCTTTAAAACTGATTGTTGACCAGGTTTCAACCTCATCTTCTAAGAAACGTATCTTAAGATAAGTTTCATCCTTTAATGTCTCATAGAGAGTTTGATCAACTTCACAGACAAGCTCCCAGTGATCCGAAGTAATAATCTTGTATACTGGCTGTCCAGCACTGATGGTTTCCTGCGCTTTAAGGTTGGTGACTGAATACTTGGATATATCAAGAGAATCTGATACAAAGGAATCTACAGTTAAATCCTCCAAGCCATCCACCGAATATACTACCAAACCCGGTGCAGGACTGTTGTAGATATTGAATGTTCCAGATGCAATTGCTGCATCTAAGGACTCACCCATATTTTCCATGGCTGAAACAGTATAAAGCTGCTCGACCTGAGACTCAAGCTCTGTCTTAAAGGAATAAATCTTGTTAAAATTAATATTATCAAAATCGATAACATAGTTGGATACGCTGTTTGACAGCTTAGTGTAATCCTCAGGGTTAAGCTTTGTTGAAGCATTCTCACTGGATTTCTTAAGAGAAGAAAGAATATCTCCAGATGTATCTAAGGCATAGACCTTTGATTTGGCGCCAACTCGTCCAAAGTTTTCAGCTATATATAAAACATCTCCATTGTTTTCGGCATTTACAACCTGCTCCTGCCTGATAGCCAAGGCGTTATATTCCAAATTTGATGAAATAGAACCCTGAGAAACCTCGTAAATAGTGGTATTGTCGGCGGTGACAAATGTAAATATATGATAAACAATATAAATAAACATTACGCCGATAATGATAAAACCAATAGAGATATGATATTGCTTAGGATATTTAATTATTGTTTTGTTGTTACTTGAAGTCTTTCGTCTACCCATTTAATTAAAAATAATCCCTATAATTCAATAAATCCATAGAACAATTAGAGCTACAATATTACTAATATATTATTTGTATATATAAGCAATAAAAGGGACACTATAAAGTGCCCCTAAAAATCAATAATTATAACGAAACTACAATCTTACCTTTAGCACTTTCTGGCAAGTCTTTTTCGTTTTTACTAACCGAGAGAACAAATTTAACATCAAACATGTTGCAAATTTTATCAAGCTTATCAAGGGCATCTGAAACGCCTTCATTGGTATCTGCATAAGATACTGTTAGGAAACTATCTAGAAATACTTCCTGGATGTCTGAATTCTGCGATAACACCCCGCTGAGGAAGCCTAGGAACTCGTCTGTAGATTCGATTGGATAATCCCCCATATTAATCAAACGAATCTTTGAATCAAGTTCATACATGTGTTTTGTGTTTTTGTCGATGTAAACTATAGAACCATCGACCTTGCGAATGTCATTATTAACTTTTTCAAGTAAATACTTTGTTTTGCCCTTGCCCTTTTCGCCTGAAATTATCTCCACCATGTCAAAATACCTCCCTATACTTATTATGGAATAAATCGTGAATAGACATCACCCTCATCCCTGATTTCATTTTAGCATATTGATATTAAAACCTAAATATAAATTGTTAGATTATATGCAAAATTCGCTTAAAATTTCATTCATTAACAAGTAAAGATTAGAACGACAATCGGCATTGTATACAATTGAGATAATTCTTTCATGCTCTTCGTTTTCTGAAAGAAGAACCAAGCAGTAACCAGCTGCGCCAGTAGTGCCTGTTTTGCCTCCCAAAACATTGAATCCAACAGGTGTTTTAATGTTGCCTGTCTTGTATTGGTTGGTTGTGCCCCATTCAGCGGTCTTTGCTTGTCCGCCACTGGTGTAGCTAGCTGTATATTTTTCAGATGTAAATATCTTATAAAAATCCTCGTTTTGAAGAGCAGTATTTAAAATTAAATACATATCATAAACTGTAGTGTAATGATCTGCGTCATGCAAACCATTAGGAGTTATGAAATTGGAGTTGGTAGCTCCAAGAGATTTGGCTGTTTCATTCATCAAAGTTGCGAATGACTCTTCATCTCCGCTGATGCCTTCAGCTATTGCCACAGCAGCGTCGTTTCCAGAACGAAGCATAAGTCCGTAAAGCAAATCTCTAAGAGATATAACATCTCCTTCTTTTAGCCCTGCCACTGAGGAATCGCTAGCTTGATCCACAGCGTGAGCGCTAACTGTATAGTAATCATCAAGATTACCTTCGGTACAAGCAATATAGCATGTAAGGATTTTGGTTGTAGATGCCGGATACATCTTTTCGTGCAAGCTTTGTGAATATAAAACGCTGCCTTCATCAATGTTGAAAGCACCTGCACCAGATGCGACCTGAGAATCAACGCTAGACACGCCAACATCTTCAGGGCCAGCAACACACAAATCCTTGGCAAAAAGCTCTACATTAGAGCTTGCACCACTACTTGTAATTCCGTAGATAAATGATGAATCATAGACATTGTATTTTGTAACATCTTCGCTTTTACCGCAACCAAAAAGATTGATTGAGATGACTGCGATAATCAAAAGTGAAAGGAATTTATTTATACATTTCACGCCATTCAAGATCCCCTCTGTCAAGTGATTTGATCAGTAACTCTGCTGTAGCCAAATTTGTGGCAAGTGGAATATTATTAGCGTCACAGATTCTAACAATATTGTTTACATCTGGCTCATGAGATTTCACTGTAAGAGGATCTCTTAAGAAAATAACCAAATCAATTTCGTTTTGCTCGATCTGGGCGCCCAATTGTTGAGTACCACCAAGATGACCAGCTAAATATTTGTGCACACTAAGATTAGTGACTTCTTCAACAAGTCTGCCGGTTGTTCCAGTTGCGAAAATTTCATTTTTACTAAGTATTCCCCTGTATGCAATACAGAAGTTTTGCATAAGCTTCTTTTTAGAATCATGTGCAACTAAACCAATGTTCATTTAAAATAGCCTCCCATTAACATTTTTAGATTGAAGACCAACATTCAGCACTATTCCCATACCAAAGTAGATGGTAACCAGTGACGTCAAGCCGTAACTAACAAAAGGAAGTGGAATTCCTGTGTTAGGCATCAATCCTGTAACTACGCAAATGTTTACAAAGCTCTGGAAACCAATAAGTGTAGCCATACCTATACAAATCAGCTTACCTGCAATATCCTTTGCTCTCTTTGCGATAAGTAATATTTCGATAGTAATAAAGAAAATAAGGGCAATAATCAGAACTGTTCCTAGAAATCCCATCTCCTCTCCTGCTACCGCGAAGATAAAGTCAGTATGTGGTTCGGAAATGTAATTACCATTTTTAACAGAATCAAAGGCATCGTTTCCAAGACCCTTTCCAAAGAACTGACCTGAACCTATAGCCATGATAGAATTCTGCTGTTGATATGAACTTTCAGGATAATCCTCTGGGTGCAGCCACGCAAGAATACGGATACCCTGATAGCCTTGTAAAATAGTCTGCCCTTGCCGCGAAACAAGGAACAACAAAAGCCCAATAGACGGAACAGAAACTCCTAGTACTATTGCAACAATTTTATAACTTAACCCTACTACAAACATCATAACACAAATAATCATCATTGTGACAATTGTAGTAGATAAATCTGGCTCTTTTTGTATTAAAATAAGTGGAAGTGCTGATAAAGCAATAGTTAACGCCAAAACCTTGGGCTTATTAATATCATCTTCATGCATCATTAAAAACCAAGCAAAAAACAATATAAGAAGGATTTTGCCTGCCTCGGACGGTTGGAATCTGATACCAACTTCAATCCATCTTTTAGCACCACCAGCATCATCTCCAGCTAGTAATACTGAAATAAGCAATGCGTTGGCAAATGCATAGAAAATCCAATGAAAGTGAAGGATGAAATCATAATCAACCAACGCCATTACACCCATTACAACTACGCCAAGAATCATACCAATGATTTGCTTTTGCTGGTTGGATTGGTTGGCACTTCCGATAATCAATACACCTATAATTGTAAGGGCGATTATCGCAATTATTAACTTAAAATCTAGGTTTTTAAATTTGTAATTATGAAACATTATTAAATCCTTTTTAATAAACCACTGCTTATAGGCTCGCAGAGCAGTTCTTTATTCCAGACAGTAATACCAACTGGTTCCGTCTGGCTTCGATGAACCCTGAGAGACCATTTTTCTTGGATGTTAACTTCTCCTGTCACATTACCAATGTGAATATCCTTTGATGTAAGCTCACCTGCAACAATATAGCAGCCTGTGTTGTCAGGGAATCCAGCAAATGCTCGCCCTGCCAAATTACCAAGTACTATAACATTTCCTTTAGCTTGGATTGTTGCCTTGGATTTGACATCTCCAAGAACAATAACAGATGAATCTGATTCTACAATGTCATCCTTGTAGATAGATCCTCTGATAATCTTGGCGTTTTCGAAGATGTCATCCTTGTAGAATCTATCGATTTGACCAAGCATTCGGATATCTTTATATTCATTATTCTCGTGTAAAAGAATAACTTTTATTTTTGAATTAAGCTCTATAGCTTGGATTAATATGAGTCCTTCTTCTGAAGTAAGCTCTCTACCAAAGGTCTCAAGAACCATCGAAGTCTCCCCAAAGAACTCTGCAGATTGAGCAAATTTTTTGCACACTGCTCTAACTAAATCCTCAAAAGGGATAGTTGCATCAAGCTGCAATGTTAATCCATGCTTATTACTTTTTAAAATTACTGGTTCATTACTCATAATTATTTCCCTTAGTCTCCAACAAATTCATCACCTGAATCAGTAACAGTACTAGCCTCACCATTAAGCAACTCTTCAGCTGCATTCACGCCAAAGTAATATGACAAAATATCTTTTGAAACAGCAGCTGCGTTGTGAGATGTGTAACCTCGAGCAATACGAGTAGCTATTGTGATTTCTGGATCGTCATAAGGTGCAAAACCGATAAATAAAGCGTGGTTAGGTCGCTTACCTTCCTGAGCGGTACCTGTTTTGCCGGCTACAGGAATTGGACAATTATCAAAGCACTTTAGCTCTTCACAAACCATGCGCATACCACTATAAATCGCACCCCACTGCTCTCCATTTAAAACATCTACTCGATTTCGAACGGATGGACCATAAGACTCAATTACATTATGATCGGAATCTTGTACGCTATTAAGTAATGTTAGATTGTAAACATTACCTTTGCTAGCAACAGCTGTGACATAGCGCGCCAAGCTGACTGTTGTAAAGTTGTGGTTAGACTGACCAATCGCAGCGGCAATTGGAAGCTTATCTGCTATTTGTGGTGTGTTCTCTTCTATTTCAAGTCCTGACTTTTCGTTGAAGCCATACATGGTCGCATATTTGTTAATCTTTTCAACACCCACATCTTCTTGATAATGATATTTGGCTTTTGACTTTTCCTCTTCATCAGAATCTTCTGATAAGTTTTCACCACCAGAACCATTAGACAATCTCCAACCAACTTCGTAGAAGAAGTAGTTACAAGAATCTCTGATAGCTTCAGATACATTGATACTACCATGAGTTCCTGGTGAAATCCAACATTTAGGATGATCTGGTGTCTTTTCAAAAGCACCCTTATCCACGATTTCTGATGTAGTTGTGATTACACCTTCTTTCAAACCAGCTGTTGAGCTGACAATCTTGAAGGTAGAACCAGGAGCTGTTCTCTGCTGGGTCGCATAGTTGTAAAGTGGATTAGCGCCATTAGTTGTAAGGTAAGAATAATAATCAGAATCAACCGAGTTGGCCAATTTGTTATTATCGTAACCAGGATATGTAACCATTGCAAGCACTTCACCAGTCTTCGAATCCATGACAACTGTTGAACCAGAGCAAGGATCAAGGGCTAATTGACCAGGTGTGAGCTCAAGAGATTTGATCTTTGCTCGAATAAACTCAAATCCAGATACAGAACCGCTAGATAATCTCTTGTACATATCATCTTCTTCTGCGTCTAACACGCCTTGATCATATAAAATCATACATAGCTGATTGCCTGATATCTCATCATCCAACAAAAGATATTTATAGACTAATCTTTCGAAACCTTTGTCTTTAGCTAAATATTCAATTATATAATCAACTAAATCGTTGTAATACTCCTCAGTGTCGGCAAATTTCGCTTCTTTGGTGTATTTAGTGATATCAATCCAGTTTTTCTCTATTGCATAAAGCAAATATTTGTTGACAGCCATCTGCTCAGAAGACCACTGCACCTGAGTCTCATCAGCTTTATCAATAGCATTTTTATCAAAAATACCTTTGTCCTTGAGAGCTTGAACAATATACGTAGAATAAGCCTGATACTCTTTAGGCAACTCAGCATAGATTGTTTCATTGGAATATTTTAGTTGGCTTTTAAGAGTGTTTAATACGGAGGTCTCTTTGCCTTTATATGCACTCAGGACGGCCTTTTCTGTGGCGCTAGCATCTTTGTCCTCAAATGCTTGTGTATCAATAATTCCATTTTTAATCAAGGAATAATAAACATCATAAATAGGCACAACTACATCAGAACCAGATGAATCCTCTGTAGGAACGTATTCTTTGGTGTTTACAATCTTTGAATATAAAATACCAGCAATTTCTTGTTCAAGAAGAATATATGCAGCCTTCTGCAAGTCAGCATCGATAGAAAGATAAACATCATTACCAGAAACTGCCTCTACTACTTCACCAGTTTTGATAGTGTTACCCATGCTATCTACATAAAGTGTCTGATGGCCCTTCGTACCAGAAAGCTGATCGTTCATGTATTTTTCGATGCCAGCTTTACCAACAACGTCCGTAGCTTCTATCTTTTTGTTTTTCTTGGAAAGCTCGTTATATTCAACTGTAGAAATCTGACCAGTATAACCAACAATATGAGCAAAGTACTCGCTATCATTGTATCTTCTAAGTGACTTTTGCTCAATATCTACACCAGTAAGCTCGTTAATATTCTCTTTAATAAATGCAACTGATTCTTCGGAAATATCAGATGCAATTACAGTAGAGATATATTTCTGATAAAAATTTTGCGCCATATTGTAACGAACG
The DNA here is from genome assembly GCA_002309345.1 of Pseudobutyrivibrio sp. UBA1225. GTDB lineage: Bacteria > Bacillota > Clostridia > Lachnospirales > Lachnospiraceae > Pseudobutyrivibrio. The sequence goes on along the minus strand of DBWZ01000004.1, from coordinate 20,209 downwards.
ACAAGGATTTTGTACCTAAGCTTTCTATCATATTTGGTAGATATGTCGTATTTTGACTCACCAGAAAGATAGTCAATTATTTGTTCTGGTGTAGAAGTAGCTTCGTCAATTGCAAGCTTCTCGTTGTAACCCAATTCGTCAGGGTTTGTCTTGCCAAATACATCTGCTCTAAATCTTTGGAGTGCAGTTTTATTTTTTTCTTGATCGTAAATGAACTGAAAATTGCCAGAAGAATCCATGTAGATACCAAAATCGTTATTGATGGTATCATCATTTTCTTCCAGCTTTGTAATGATTTTAGCTATTTCTTTATTAAGTAGTTCATTTCTCTCTTTTTTAGAACTATATGTACCATTATCTTGAATAGTAACGGCGTAAACTAGCTTGTTTTCAGCAAGAGGTTTGCCGTTTCTATCATAGATATTGCCACGTGTGGCTGGTATCGTTTCGTTCTTTTCGAGCTTTAAATTGTAGTGATCTTGGAATTCGCTACCATTGACAATCTGTAAGTAAAATAGACGTAAAATAAGAACAGCAGCAAAAAAAAGCATTACTGCTGATACAACTCGAATTCGCGAAGAAAAGTGATTTCTAAAAAAGTCCTTAATAATTTCCAATTCTATCAGAACCTTTCTTTTCGATTTTTTCCATAAGATTATTCAAATGGAGAATTACATAGTACACAAATATAGCCACAACAAGTGTGTAGGCTACTTCTGGAAGTATTATGTTAATCAGGTAATAGGAAAATTTGTATTTTGTACTAGATTCTATATAGGATTTAATATAAAAAACAACTCCATATAAGAAATCACTAGTTCCAATAAGAATCATCGGAAGTCTAAGATCATCCCCATAAAATTGCTTTTTAAATAGACCATTGAGATAACCTATATACATGTAGAGCAAAGCGTACATGCCAAATAGGTTACTTGTAAAAGTATCAAGAAGTAAGCCAGTAAAAAATCCAATTAAAATACCGTATCTTCTACCCTTCATAAAACCATAGGTAGCTACAACACACAGCAAAATATTAGGCGAAATACCGCCTGCAATTTGATACTGTGGGAATATACTTGTCTGTAATATATAGCATATATATATTACAAGAGCTATTATTAATACTCTTTTGAAATATAGCTTGAAATTATTCAACTTTATGTGACTCCTTTAGCTGCAAAATAACAAGCACGTCATTTAAATGTTTAAAGTCTACTACTGGAGTTATTGTACCGGATTTAGTGAGCTCATTTTCATCTTTGTCAACTGATGAAACGTAGCCTATCATCAAACCTGGCAAAAACTTGTCAGAAATATTCGAAGTAACTACAGCATCTCCAATAGCTACTTTGTCGTCTTCATCATATAAATATGAAAATAGAATCATGTTGGATTCTTTCATATTCTCAAGGGAACCGCTAACAATACAGTTGTCTTCTGTTGATTGTATTGTAGCTGTAACATTGGCTGTATCATCGATAATGGCACGAACTACGGCGTAGGAATCGCCAACAGAAGTGACTATACCAACCAAGCCACCGTCTGCAATGACATTCATATTGACCTTGATGCCGTCCTTTGAGCCTTTATCGATTGTAAATGTATTGAACCAATTAGATGTACCACGACCGATGATTCTAGCACCGGTTGTTTCGTAATCTAAGTAGTTTTTGTCTAAATCATATAACTTTTGTAAATCATCAAGTTCATTAAGCTTGAGCTCCATAATGTTGATTTGAGCCTTAAGTGCTTCAACTTGATTTTGTAAATCTTCGTTTTCAGCAACAAGCTGCTGTCTTGTTTTGGTGTCAGCAGATGAGAAAGTAATACTGCTTCCAATATAATCTATACCCTTTTGCATAGGTATAAAAATGTGATTTGCTATGGTCTCTAGTGGTCCACCAGTAAATCCAGTGGAATAGCTAAAGAACAAAAGCATAACGCACATGATTGAAAGTATCATTAGCAGATATTTACTTTGTACTCCTCCACCTGATTTTTTTTGTCTCATATTACCTCAATGTAAAGGACAAAAGTCCTAGATTATTTGAAAATTCTTGTTCTCATGTTGTAGGCATACTTTTTGTATTTGCTATCAGAAAGTATCTGACCTAAACCTCTGACACATGCCTCTTCTGGATCTTCACAATCATTGACTCTTATTTTAGTGAAATCCTTAAATAACTCAGCCAATTGATTGAGCTTTGATGTTCCGCCTGTAAGATAAATACCAGAATGTACAATATCCCTGGCAAGTTCTGGTGGAACCTTCTCAAGAATAAGTCTTACGTTGGTACAGAAGCTCTCTAGGTCTGGCTTCATAGCATTGTAAATAACATCGCTATCGATTTCCATTTCAATTGGAAGACCGCTGACAACATCACGACCTACAACTGTAAGCTTCTCTCCTAAGCCCTTCATTGCTGAGCCTATTTCTTCTTTGAGCTGCTTTGCTGTCTTTTGTCCAATAACTAAGTTGTATGTTCTTTTAAGATAAGTAACGATTGATTCATCAATCTGATTTCCACCGAATGGAAGTAATTCTGAAAGAACAAGACCACCAAGAGAAATGATAGAGATTTCTGTAGTATCTGCACCTAAATCAACAATCATAATACCTGTAGGTTCATCAACATCTAAGCCCATACCGATTGCACATGCGATAGGCTTTTCACAAACTTTGATTGAATGTGGTTTGTTCTTTGATTTGCTAAATAAATCTGAGAAGGCTTTCTTCTCTACTTCTGTGATATCAGTTGGAACTGCAACTACGATATCAGCTCCTTTGATTTTGCCCTTGAGATCTTTTTCAAGGACTTCAAAAAGCATCGTCTGCATATTGTCGAAATCTGCAATAACACCTGAGACAATTGGAAATGATACATCTATTAGTTCTGGTGCTTTTTCATACATGCAATATGCATTGTCACCATATGAATACATCTGGTTTTTGTTAACGACTGCAATTGTGTTTTTGATATTTGTGATCTGATTACTTGAACCGCCAAAAATCTTGAGATTTTGTGTTCCTATATCGATACCAAATGAATTGGCCATGATTATCCTCCATTTTCTCTGCTTTAATACAAACCTTTTAAAATTCTAACACAGTTGGGATGTGTTCACAAGGCAAGCCTCCACAAGTTTTTGAAGAGACTTCAATATTCCTACCTTTGCATGGTTCCAAGTAAGGCCTCCTTGGAAGAAAGCTGTGTAAGGTTCTCTAAGTGGTCCATCTGCTGATAATTCAATAGATGAGCCCTGTACAAATGCGCCTGCAGCCATGATTACTTGGCTGTCATAGCCTGGCATATCCCATGGCTCTGGAGACACGTAAGAATCTACTGGAGCAGCCGCCTGAATGCCCTCGCAAAAAGCAATTAAACCTTCTGGCTTTAAAAATGAAACAGCCTGAATAATATCGTACCTAGGCTCAGTTGAGTTTGGAATACAAAGATAACCAAGTTTTTCATAAATATTTGCTGCAAATATAGCACCCTTAAGTGCTCCAGCTACTACTGTTGGCGCAAGGAAAAATCCCTGATAAAAAGATTGCATAATTCCAAGAGAAGCGCCTACTTCCTTTCCAAGTCCTGGACTTGTAAGTCTATGCGCTGCGTTTTCGATACATTCTTTTTTCCCAACAATATATCCACCAATAGGAGCTAAACCACCACCGGGATTTTTTATGAGAGAACCAACACACATATCTGCTCCCACTTCGATTGGTTCGATTTTTTCAACGAATTCACCATAGCAGTTATCAACCATACAAATAATGTCTGATTTGATATTTTTAATAAAAGAAATAAGCTCTCCTATTTGTTCAACCGAAAGAGTTGGCCTGTTGGCATAACCCTTTGAACGTTGAATTGTGACAAGCTTAGTTTTGTCATTGATTGCTGCCTTTATTCCATCAAAATCAAAACCACCATCTTCAAGTAAATCAACTTGCGAGTAGGTGATGCCGTATTCTGCAAGAGAACCATTTGATGGTCTAATTCCAATGACTTCTTCTAGAGTGTCGTAAGGCTTACCTACAGGTGATAGAAGCTCGTCCCCCGGTCTTAGATTGCTCATTAAAGCAAGGGCAAGTGCATGTGTTCCACATGTGATTTGTGGCCGCACCAAAGCATCCTCAGCTTTGAAAACAGAGGCATAAACCTTTTCTAATGTGTCACGTCCCACATCATCGTAGCCGTAACCAGTTGATGTGTTAAAGCATTCTGCAGCAACCTTGTGCTCCTGCATCGCCTTTAAAACTTTTAGTTGATTGTATTCGGCAACTTCGTCTATTTCTTTGAATCTGCCCTCAAGATTTTTTAAAACCTTTTCTCCGAAGTCGTACACTTCCTTAGAAATACCAAAATCTTTATAAATACTAAACACTTTAAATAATTCCTTTCTCTTTAAGAGTTGTCATTATAGAATCTAAAATTTCAGAATCAGATTTTAAGATGGTTTTATCCAACCAAACAACTTCTTTTTCCCTTCGAAACCAGGTAAGCTGACGCTTAGCATAATTTCTAGAGTTTTTCTTGATAAGCTCCACAGCATCCTCTAAAGAAATATCGTTAGAAAAATACGCTAGTAATTCCTTGTATCCAATAGCGTCCATCGATGTCATACCAGCTTTGCAACCCATTTCCATAAGAGCCTTAACCTCATCAAGCAAACCTGACTCCATCATTATATCAACTCTTTTATCTATGCGATTATACAACAGCTTTCTATCATCATTTAGCACAAAATATGCAAAATTATAAGGGCTTTTTCGCTCCTTCTCTCTCGCATTGTGAACTGAAATCTTCTCACCTGTTTGATGATGGTACTCTAAAGCCCTAATTACTCTTTTTCGGTTGGCTGCAGGAATTGACTCCGCAGATTCCGGATCTATTTCTTTAAGTTTGTCGTGAAGGGCTTCATTGCCCTTTTCCTCAGCAAATTTTTCAAGAGAACGCCTGTAGGCACAGTCTATCTCTTGTTCTGTAAATTGAATGTCATATAAGATAGCTTGAATATAAAAGCCTGTGCCGCCGCAGATGATAGGGATTTTACCCTTGGCATAAATTTCATCCATGGCACTTAAAACCATCTCTTTAAAACGAACCACGTGAAAATCTTCAGTAGGATTGATTGCATCAATAAGATAATGCTTTACACCGTCCATCTCTTCGGGCGTAACTTTTGCCGTGCCGATATCCATATGCTTATAAACCTGCATACTATCAGCAGAAATAATCTCGCCACCCACAGCCTTAGCAAGATTTATAGATAAAGCAGTCTTTCCAACTGCAGTAGGACCAGTAAGAATAATTAAATCTTTCATTTAGATAATCCTCTTAAACTTTTTAGCCAACTCGTACTCTGTAAATGATATCATTGTTGGACGTCCATGTGGACAATGATATGGATTTTCTAGTTTTAGTAAATCATCTATCAGAGTTTTAATCTCTGGAATTGATAGACGATTGTTGCCCTTGACCGCAGCCTTACAAGACATAGTCGCAACTCGCTCAACTATCATATCGAAGGAATCGCTAGCCTTGTATGAAGAGCAATCTGCAAGTATTTCTAAAAAAAAGCTCTTTGGGTCGAGGTTTAACATGTTACCTGGAACGCCATTGATTGCAATTTCATTGCCCCCAAAGGATTCAATTCTAAAACCTATATGTTCAAAAGCGTCCTTGTATTTTTCGAATAATAAAATATCTTGGGGCGCCAATGAAACAATAACTGGTGGACTAACCATTTGAGAAGTCATGTCATTATTTTTTAGTCGTGCCATAAACTTTTCAAATAGAACCTTTTCGTGGGCAGCATGCTGATCAATAACATACATACATCCATCGAATTCAACAATCCAGTAAGTATCAAAAACCTGACCGATTATTTTGTGTTCCTTGATTGCCTCTTTATCTAAAAAGCTAATCTGCTCATATTTTTCGCCGCCACGATTTTGAGCCTGAAACTTGTTTTCAAAGGTTGTATCAGCATGAATATGCTCAGTAATATTTGCTTTTGTTTGTTCTAATCTAGAAGCTTCAAATGGTTCAGGAAGCTTTAGCTTTACTGTTGTTTCCTTAGGCAAATCAACCGATACTGCTTCAGGTTTAGGCATAGAAAAATTAGCGTTAACAATAGGCTCTATCTTGCTTGTTGGTTCCTCAACATGAGCCTCTAAAACATCTTCTCTTCGACGTAATCTTTCGTTGATTATCTTGGTTAAGATTTGGCAAATCTCTGATTCATTTTCAAATCTAACCTCTTGCTTCGTAGGATGAACATTTACATCTACAGATGAATTCGTAAATACGATATTGATAACAAAAAACGGATACTGATGTCCCATCAAAAATCCGTAGTACCCCTCCTCACAAGCTCTAGAAAGATTGTTGCTCTTGATATATCTGTTATTCACAAAGAAATGCTCAAATGCTCTGTTACCTCTTGCAATAACTGATAGACCTATGAAGCCAGATATCATGACATTATCATCTTCGTATTGTAAATCTAAAACGTTAGATGCAATCTGCCTTCCGTAGATTTGATAGATTGTGTCAGATAATACTCCGTTTCCACTAGTTATAAGCTTTTCCTTGCCATTTAATATAAATTTAAAAGAGATTTCCGGATGAGATAAGGCGAGATGTTCCACTACATCAAAAACATAACTACCCTCAGTACTTTCTGCCTTAAGGAATTTCTTTCTTGCAGGAGTATTGTAAAACAGCTGTCGAATAATAAATGTGGTACCATCTGGCGCTCCAACATCTGTTAAGGACACCTCGTTTGCTCCTTCGATGATGTAGCTAGCGCCCAAAAGAGAATCCTGCGTTTTAGTGATTAACTCTACCTTAGAAACAGCAGCTATACTTGAAAGAGCTTCACCTCTAAAACCTAAAGAGCGCACATTATCTAAATCATTTGCATTGCTAATCTTACTTGTAGAATGACGCAAAAAAGCGATTTGAATTTGATCCTTGTCGATTCCTGAACCATTGTCAGTGACTCTAAGGTATTCTACACCGCCGCCCTTTATCTCTACAGAAATAGCTGTCGCTCCAGCATCAATACTGTTTTCGATAAGCTCCTTTGCAACAGATGCAGGACGTTCAACAACTTCCCCTGCCGCTATTTTATCTATTGTTTCCTGACTCAGTACGTTAATAATTCCCATTACTCATTCACCTTATTATGAAAATCATACAAAATATTCATAGCCTCAAGTGGCGTAATTTTTGTCACATCTAGATTTTTAAGCCCCGCAATTATTTCAGCTTCATTTTCGGAAATGGTAATTCCTTCAATTTCTTTGAGCTTTTCTTCGATGTGTTCGCGAATTGCAATTCTGTCTGATACTGCAGCAATATCATTTTCATTCAATGAATTAACTATGGTCTTGGCTCTGTCTAAAACATCTTCTGGAAGTCCAGCTAATCTGGCGACCTGAATACCATAGCTTTGATCTGCTCCTCCTGGAATAATCTTTCTGAGGAAAATAATATCTTCACCAAGTTCTTGAACTGCAATGCAGTAATTATGAACACCCTTAATCTGTCCCTCAAGCTCGGTAAGTTCATGATAGTGAGTTGCAAAAAGGGATTTGGCTCCAATATTGTAAGCAATATGCTCCACAACAGACCAAGCAATAGAAAGACCATCGTAAGTGGATGTTCCACGACCGATTTCGTCCAAAATCAATAAGGATTTATTGCTTGCATTGTTAAGGATGTTTGCCACCTCATTCATCTCAACCATGAAAGTAGATTGACCAGTTGATAAATCGTCAGATGCTCCAACTCTAGTAAAGATTCTATCTACAACGCCTATTTGCGCTGATGCAGCTGGAACAAAGCTTCCTATTTGAGCCATTAATACTATCAGCGCAACCTGACGCATATAGGTTGATTTACCAGCCATATTCGGTCCTGTAATAATAGCAATTGTGTTGCTATCAATGTCAAGATAACAGTCATTTGAAATAAATTGGTCTGCATTTATCATCTGTTCAACAACAGGATGTCTGCCATCTTTAATTTCAATAACTCCGCGATTGTTAATCACAGGACGAGTATAATGATTCTTTTCAGCAACAACCGAAAGAGAAATGATTGCATCTAAAAGAGCAATTGCCTTGGCGCTAATTTGTATTCTATCCACCTCACCGGCAATTGTGTCTCTAACACTTTTGAAAAATTCATATTCGATTGTATTAAGTCTATCCTCAGCCCCTAAAATACTGTCCTCAAGCTCTTTAAGCTCTGGAGTGTAATATCTTTCGGCATTAGCCAAAGTTTGTTTTCTAACGTAGTAATCCGGCACCAAATCTTTATACGAATTTGTAACCTCAAGATAAAAACCAAAAACTTTATTAAATTTTATCTTGAGATTTTTGATACCAGTTTTATCTCGCTCCTTTGCCTCTAATTCTGCAAGCCATTTTTTGCCATCAATTTTGGCAGAGCGAAGTCTATCAACCTCTTGATTATATCCAGCCTTAATTATATCCCCGTCTCGTGAAGAAATAGGCGGCTCATCGTCTATGGCAGAATCGATAAGCATGAATAAGTCCTTCATATCATCTATGTCAGCATCTATATCTTTAATCAAGTGAGAATGAAAACCACTAAGTAGAGTCTTTATTGGTGTAAGCATTCCGATTGATTGCTTAAAGGCTATTAAATCCCTAGGGTTTGCAGACTGATATGATATCTTTGTAATAAGACGCTCCAAATCATAAACAGATGAAAGATATTCTCTGAGTTCTTCTCTGTCTATCAAAGCACCGTTAAACTCTTCTATCGCATCCTGTCTTTTGATGATTTCATCAACTGATACGAGAGGCTGCTCAATAAATCCTTTTAACTGCCGAGCCCCCATTGCCGTCTTAGTCTTGTCTAATACCCATAGAAGAGAACCGCGCTTTTGTTTGTCTCGCATAGTTTCGGTGAGCTCAAGATTTCTGCGTGTAGAATTATCTAAAAGCATAAATTTGCCATCTGTGTAAGGCGTAATATGCGTCAAATGAGCAAGCTCTGTCTTCTGCGTCTCCTTGAGATATAATAAAAGCGAACCTGCAGAAATTCTGCCAACAGCAAAATCAATTAGCCCAAGCCCCTCTAGCGAATGAGCCTTAAAGTGATTGAGGAGCTCTCTGGTGCTTAAGGTTTCATCGAAGTATGAATCGTCAAGCTTTGAGCAAGAACATTGAAGCTTTTCTGCAATCTCATTTATATCAATTCCTGATTCAAATATTGTTTTGGAGTAGATGATTTCAGCTGGATTGAAGCGAAAAATTTCGTCTGTAATCTTTCGCAAATCATTTACTTCCGTAAGATAAAAATCTGCAGTAGATACATCACAAGAAGCAACGCCAAATAAGCCTCGGTTATAATAGAGACACATGATATAATTGTTGCTCCCCTCTTCAAGAGCCATCTGGTCGATGTTGGTTCCTGGTGTGACAACTCGGATAACCTCGCGTTTCACAAGACCTTTGGCTTCTTTAGGATCCTCAACCTGCTCGCAGATTGCCACCTTAAAGCCCTTTGAGATTAGTCTGTTTATATATGTGTCTGCAGCATGAAACGGAACGCCGCACATAGGCGCTCTCTCTTCTGCTCCGCATGCTTTACCAGTAAGAGTGAGTTCTAGTTCTTTGGATACCGTCTTGGCATCCTCAAAGAACATCTCGTAAAAATCTCCCAAACGATAAAATAAAATACAGTCCTTATATTCTTCTTTTGTCTTAAGATACTCCTGCATCATTGGAGTGTATTCTGCCACTGTTATTCCCACCTATTCTATGTTTTATGAATTCGCATATGCGATAACCGCTTCGGCGACCTTAAGTCCATCCATCGCTGCCGATGTAATTCCACCTGCATATCCAGCGCCCTCTCCGCAAGGATAGAGGCCTTTTATATTTGACATAAATAATTCATTTCGATTAATCCTAACCGGAGATGAGGTTCTGCTTTCCACTCCAGATAGAATTGAATCTAATCTATCGAACCCTTTTATTTTAGTACCAAAGATGCCCATTGCGTCAATAATAGATTGGTTGATTTCATGAGAAAATATCTCAGAAAGCATACCAAAGGCTGTTTTTCCTTTAGCCTCAGAGGAAAAATCCCCATATGAATCGCTTAAACGATTGTCCTTAAAATCCCCATAAAGCTGTTGAGGAATTCTACCTTTACATAATTCAAAAGCCTTTGACTCTATATCGCGCTGGAACTCTATCCCTGACAGAGGATTTGACTTATCGAATTCCCTTTCCCCAACTGTAACTACAATAGCACTATTTGCATTACTGCTATCTCGTTTAGAATAGCTCATTCCATTAACTACAAGCTTGTTTTCTTCTGAAGAAGAATTGACCACATAACCACCTGGACACATACAGAAAGAATAAACCCCTCGCTTATTAGCAAGATTGGCAGCAAGCTTATAGGCAGCAGGCTCCATGCTTTTATATGCTTGTCCATACATGGATTCTGAAATCATCTTTTGAGGATGCTCTATTCGAAATCCAACAGCAAAATCCTTGGCTTCCATTTTAAAACCTAGATCATGAAGCTTGTAAAATGTATCTCTTGCACTATGTCCAATAGCAAGAATCACAGATTCAGAGTGATATTCCTTGCCTCCAGCAATAACACCTGCAATAGTGTCATTTTCTATAATAAAATCATCAACCTGTGTCTCAAAATAAAACTGACCACCCAGGTTAATAATCTCATTTCTAAGATTCGTAATTACGATTTTGAGAATATCTGTTCCAATATGTGGCTTGTAATCGTAAAGGATAGATGATGGCGCGCCAAACTTAACAAAGGTTTCAAGGACAAACTTGTTGCGCCCTAGCTTATCATTAACAAGAGTGTTTAATTTGCCATCTGAAAAAGTTCCGGCACCGCCTTCACCAAACTGAACGTTAGACGTAACATCAAGCACTCCTGTTTCCCAAAAATTAAGAATATCAACAGTCCTATCTTCTACTCTCTTACCACGCTCAAAAATTATAGGATTCATATGATTTAGAGCAAAAATATATGCTGCAAACAAGCCTGCTGGACCAGCGCCAACCACTATTGGGCTATTATCCTCTCGACTATTTAGAGGAATCCTATAGCTTTTAGGTTTATACGTATTTACGTTATTATCCTTTTTTAATTTAGATAAGATTTTAGATTCCAACTTGGAATTAAGCTTAACCATTACCGAATATACGAAGTAAACATCTGGCTTTTTTCTAGCATCAACTGACTTTTTAAGAATAGTAAACTCTTTAAAATCTTTGATTTGTGCTTTAAGCTTCTTGGCAACAGCTTCTTTGATTTGGTTGTCATCAGCTGTAATCGAAAGCTTTACTTGATCTATTTTAATCATGAAAACCTCTGAAATATTGAAACACTATAAGATTTTTATTATCAATCTCATCAATGATTATTTATAATATGCCTAGCTGCAATATCTGCAGATGTATAAGCCCACGATAAATTGTAACCACCGCAGATTCCATCAATATCAAGTACCTCTCCTGTGAAATATAAACCAGGGCACAGCTTTGCCTCCATGGAAGTCATATCTATATCGGATAAATCTACACCGCCAGCGGTAACCTGCGAGCTATCAAACCCCTTTGTTCCTGTGAGAGAAATAGAAAAGTGTTTCAGGTTGTAGATTATATTTTCAATATCCTCCTCGTCAAGCTTTTCAACGATTGTATCACCATAGATTTTTGAATAGCTAACGACAACTTCGATTACTTTTTCATTACAAAGCCCAACGAGAGCCTTTAGGATTGTTTGCTTAGGGTGATTTTCAAAGCGTTTTTTTATTTCAGCTTTAAGGTCGTCCTCGGAGATGTAGGATGTAAAATCTATAGTTAAATTTCCAACAGACTTACTCAATTCATCAAATCCAATAAATCGGCTGATGCACATAACTGGATATCCAGAGACACCGTCCTTGTTAAACTGAATTTCACCCTCACAGGAATTGTCTTTGTAGAACACCTTGCCCAGTGCCCTAACTCCAGCTAATTCTTTGAGACAAATATCCTTAGATGTAGCTCCAACTAAAGAAGGTGCAAGCTTTGTGAGTTTGAGTCCAAATTTTTGAGCAATCTTATAACCTATCTTAGACGAACCAAGAGTCGCTGCTGATAGGCCGCCGGAGCTTACAACCACAGCTTTAGCATTTATTTGCTGTCGATTTGTTGAGACTGTAAAAACCTCATCCTTTGAAACATCTGTAACTCTATTATCTAAAAATACATCTACAGAAAGAGCCTCAATCTCATTTTCGAAAGCTTCACGAATAGTCTTGGCTTGATTAGTAATTGGATAATAGTATCCGTCCAATTCTCTTTCAACAACTCCAAGCCCTTTTATAAATTGAAGAATATCCTGATGATTATCCTTAATAAAATCCACCTTGGAATTGCTGTAGTAATATTCGTTGCCCATACGACTGTTTAAGAAATTACATCTGCCATTGCCAGTAGACAAAATGCGTCTACCAATAATGCGATTTAAGTCCGTTAAACAGACCAAAAGACCTGCCCTTGCAAGTTTGATTGCAAGAACAAGTCCTGAATATCCGGCACCAATTATACATACATCATAAAGCTTTTTATCAGTCATAAAACTACCTCAGCAAATGTAAGCTATACGCAATATTGCATAATTTATTTCCACCTGGGAACTTGAGTAAGGTCTCTTCATCAATTCCTTTAAAGACAAATAGAGAAATAAAGTACACTACCACGCCAATAACTATTGCAATTACGCAGGACAATAGATTAGTCATTCTCACAGAAGAAATACCCAACGCAAAAATTGCATTAAACATTTTGTAAATCAAATACACAACTAAGCCCATCACGGCACTGGCCTCAAGAGGCGCAATGATAACCTTTCTGACGTTGATATATGAGCCAGAAAAACGAGCCACTGCAGATTGATTTAGGAAACACATCATCAAACTGTAGAATGCCTGAGAAATAATAACTGCGTAAATATGTAAATGGAATACTTCCATCAATAAAAACAATACCGCTACATGGGCAACCAAAGACAACAACGCATTTTTGACAGGAATCATCATCTGATTGATACCCTGCAAGACACCGTTGGATAAGGTTGATAGGGATGTAAATATTACTGTACATCCGCCTAGCATAAGCATTCTAGCTGACATCTCTCTCGTATCCCCCCATAAAGAAATCAAAATTGGGGATGCTAGAACAGATAGACCAACAGCGCATGGGAATGCAATAACCATAATAAATCTGTTTGCCATATTAATTCTGCGCCTAACCAAGGCGTTGTCGCCAGAATGTATAGCTGCTGTCAGACTTGGCACAGCTGATGCAGCCATTGATGAAGCAATCGCAATAGGAACATTTATAAGAACCTTGTATTTTCCTCCAAAGATACCCCAGCTGATTTCAATGAAGTTTTCCTTGTAGCCTTGAAGCATTGCAAGGTTTTTATAAATACCGTTATCAATGATTGCGTTTATATTGTAAACCGTTGTGCTAAGAAGCACAGGGAAAATAGTCAAAAGTAATGAGACTAAAATGTCATAATAGCCTTCACTGCGTTTGTGCTTATCTCTTGCCAGCATTTTGGCAAAAACATTTTTAAAAGCAAAAAACACAAAGCACATAAATATAAGTGCAAATACTGCACCCAAAAGCGTGCCTAAAGTACCACCGGCAGCACCAAATGCTGCAGCATATTTTTGAGGATGACCAAGAACTCCTCCCACTTTTTTACCATATTTAAATAAAATACCAGCAGCAACAACAGAAACAACTGCGTTAACTATCTGCTCTAGAACCTGAGATACCGCTGTAGGAATCATGGTTCCTAAACCATTAAAGAATCCTCTTAAAACACTTAAGATAGCGAATATAAATATTGTTGGAGCAAGAACCTTGACGGCTATTGCAGCCAATGGAGTTTTCAGCATTGAGCCACAGAAAAACTCAGAACCAATATACAAGACAAGTGTCGCTATCAATCCACTTGTAAACGCAAAAAGAAGGGCGCTTTGTAATACTCGTTTTGCGTCCTTAGCTTGCCCTTTAGCCATTCTTGCAGATACTAGCTTAGATACTGCAAGAGGAATACTATAGGAAGATATGATTAATAATATGTTGTAAATTTCGTATGCGGTGCTATAGTAATTATTTCCTTTATCACCAAGAATATCCGTAAGTGGGATTCTATATATGAATCCCACTATACGGCTTATTATTGAGGCAATTGCAAGAATCGATCCTTGCATAAGAAAACTAGCATCGCTGTTTTTGTTTCTATTTGCCATAAATTAATTATTGCGCCTTACTAAATTGAGATTTGTCTGCATAGTATTCATTACCGTCAGTGAAATCGCCTTCGCCGGCACCCTGAACAGCCTGAATCCATGTATTACCAACATTAAGCTGGATTTCTTCACCTGTTTCAGCATTATAGTAATGAGTAATATCAGTATCAGCCATCTTTTCCCATCTGATGTCAATCATCTTACCGTTTGTGATGTACTTACCTGCACCAGAATTGTAAGAGAGAAGATATCCTAAATACTGTGAACCTTGATATGTGAACCATTCAACATTTTGGATGATGATGTTTTTAGCTGTGAGCTGGTTGCCTGTGAGACCATCAACTTGTTTTTTATTGTACTCATATCTGTAGTATAAGCCATCATCTGGATTGTAAATCCAATAAGGCTTGTTGGTGTAATAGTAAAGCTGAATTGCTTGGCAATCCTGACCATTCTCAAGGTTGTTGCCCTCTGCAGCAAACTTGAAGTGAGGTTCATATCCTTCTGGAAGAGCTCTGTCATAGCCTTGCTTTTCGATGCCCTTGTCTATACCTTCAGAGTAAGTGTAAAGTGTGTGTTCACTCTTACCTGTACGATATCCAGCATTAACACCCTTCTTGCCTTCGTTTTTAAGAAGGTTGATATTTTCAACTAAATGTTTGTCATCAATAAGCTCAAAAGCTGCAGGGTTACCACCAGCATGTGTGTAAATAGCATCATACTCACTTGCGAAATATACAAAGTAAGGACGAGAGCTTCTAACGTTACCAATTTGATCCATACCGGTATAAGTGTCAAATATACCCATCATACGAGTAATTCCACCTTCGACAACGCATTCATAAATAATACCAGCATTCTCGATACCATATTGTGGAATAGCGGCCTTTGTATTTTCAATCATTATAGCCTTTGGTCGTTGATTTCTAAGTTCAGGATCAATAAATTCACCTGTCAAATAACTACGAACCTTTCCATCCTCAGATGTCTGCTCCCAAAAGGCAACAGAGTCATCCACCGGCTGAATATCAGCAGCAGATTGATTAGCACCTGAATCATCCTTATCTTTGTCAGCATCCTTCTTGCCGCATGCAATCATTGATATCGCCATTGAAAGGATGAGCATTGTAGATACTAGCTTTTTCTTCATAGATTAGTTCTCCTTTGCTAAGTCGCGAGAAATATTAAGGGTTTCAAGTATTTCTCTTTGTTTTTCTTCCATGACGTTGGCTTCTGCCTCAGTCATATGATCAAACCCAAATAAATGTAACATACTATGGGTTATAAGAAAAGCATACTCTCGAAGTATTGAGTGTCCATACTCTTCTGCTTGAGAATAAATACGGTCTACACACAAAACTATATCTCCAAGAATTACTTCTCCTGTCTCGGGGTTAAATAAATCGTCATTGGCCTCTATGCCAGTGAAATCACCTGGTGTATCATAATCAATCATCGGAAATGAAAGAACATCCGTAGGTGAATCTATGTCTCGGAATTCTTTGTTGATAGATTGAATTCCCTGGTTGTCAGTAATTGTAATGCTAACTTCCGCTTCAAAAGGAAATTGTAATAAATCCATTGAAGTGTTAATCACATCATTTGCAATTTTCGTGTAATCAAAATCGAATTCAGCATCGACTTCGTTTTCAATAAGTATTGTCATGCCAATATATCCTCTTTTGCAAGTATTTCTCTGATGATAAGGAACTGATTCATGGTAAGTCCCGAATTATCATAGAATCCCTTTTGAGAAAGCTCGTTGATGGTTTGATAGATAACCATATTTTGATTCCAGTTGCTGCTCATGGAATCGGAATCAAAAAGTTCGACCTTTGTAGTGACTGCATCTACCATGTGAACTATAGCTGACTCCTTGGTGCTAGGCAAGTAAACAACACCACCATACTCAGCTAGAATCTGGATAACATCATTTGGAAAACAATAGTCATTGGCAAGCTTTAGAGCGTTGTCAATCATTGGTTCTCCAACAATTTTTCCAAGTCTGTAGTAGAATCCACTACATGCAGCAAGTCCCACATTGCAATTGATCGCTTCGGCGCACTTTCTCGCCAAATTAGAAACACGATTAGCATGTGTAAACTCTATAAATGAGAAATTGCGAATCTCTTGATACAAATCAAACGCAGGACTTAAGAACTCTTCGTAGGATTCTGTTTGAGATACTTCGACGTATCGTCCCAAAACAGGAACAAATACAACTGAAATTGCACAAGCTATTAGACCATTAAATAATCCATATGCAAAAACAACAAGTGGAAGCTCCAGATAATTAAAGTAATAGAAAATTATCGAAACTAAAGTTGTAGTTGAAAAAATGATTATCAAAGAAAAAAGCCTTTGAATCATTTCTTTGGATTTGATAAGCTGCGACATCATATTGCCAAAGACAATCATAGTCACATAGCCTAATATCATATATACATTGTAGTCGTAGCAAATAGATACAAGAACTACAAAATATAAGCTAAGAGCATTAGCTCCAGTATCTTCAAGCACCGTGGCCGCCACTATTGGAAGCACAATAAATGGTGCAAAGAAATCTGGCGAAAATCGAGCAAACAATATAACAAGTATCCACTCAATTAAAACAACCAATGTTATTTTACCATAAGTTACGTAGTTAAACTCAGGTAATTTTCCTGTTAACCTTTTTCTGATGATTAACAGTAAGAAAATAAAGAAAAAACATATATTGATTGATATAATGCAAACAAATTTATCAATCAAAACCGAGGCAAGACCGCAAATAATAATATTGCCTATTATAAAAATCAAAGCCATGCCTATTGCATATCCAAGTCTAGTCGCTGAGAATCTATTAGTATGCTTCATCTTCCTGTCTTTTTACTCTTGCCCTCCCCTTTTATTTTCTTGTCATGAACCTCATACGCATTTACGATTTTTTGCACAAGAGGATGTCTTACAACATCCTTTGAATCTAGAGTGCATACTTTGATATCATCAATGTTTTTAAGAATTTTCATGGCATCATCCAGACCAGATTTAACTCCAGATGGCAAATCCTTTTGGGTTTGGTCACCTGTGATAACTGCCTTTGAACCAAATCCGATACGAGTTAAAAACATCTTCATTTGAGCTGGAGTAGTATTTTGAGCTTCATCTAAAATGATGAAGGCATTATCTAAGGTGCGTCCTCGCATGTATGCTAAAGGTGCAACCTCTATAAGCCCCTTTTCCATGTTGCGTTGAAACGCTTCGCCACCCATGATTTGATAAAGAGCATCGTATAAAGGTCTAAGATAAGGATCAACCTTACTCTGTAAATCACCTGGCAAAAATCCAAGCTTCTCTCCCGCTTCTATTGCAGGTCTAGTAAGGATGATTCTAGAGACCTCTTCGTTTTTAAATGCGGTAATTGCTTTTGCCATAGCAAGATAGGTCTTACCTGTACCAGCCGGGCCTACTCCAAAGACAATCATGTTGTTTGTAATGGCATCTACGTATTTTTTTTGTCCGAGTGTCTTGGGAGCTACAGGCTTACCTGTGGTTGTGTGGCATATAATCTCGCCTCTCGCCTCGGAAACATCGTGATTTTCAAGTTTTTCTTGTTCAATTGACATAACGTAATTTACATCCTGAATTGTTATAGTATTTCCGGCTTTAGCCAAGGCTAAAAGCTCTTCTACGATAATGTTGGCATGCTCGACGTGGTCTCTTTCACCTATGAGCTTGACGTTGTCGTCTCGCAAGATAAAAGAAATGTTCATGCCCTTTTCTATGGCTTTTATGTTCTTATCAAATTGCCCGAATATATTATCAATATGCTCTGAAGGAATATTGATGTTTAAAGAATAGTCACTCATATTACTCTACAATATCAATTATTAGTTTCATGTGGTCGCATTTTTCAGAAGAAATGGTGGTAGCTTTTCTAATCATCTCTTCTGCATGCTTAGCTTTATCTAAATCATTTGCATGGATAAAACAGATTGGCTCGCCGGCATTAATCTGATCTCCAACCTTTTTGTTTAAAACAACACCTACAGACATGTCTATAACGTCCTCAAAGGTCTCTCTACCGCCTCCGAGGTACATTGATGCAAGTCCGATAGCTTCAGCCTTTAGACCGTGAATATAGCCAGATTGCACCGCCTCGACAGGGATGATGTGTTTTGCCGGAACAAATTTGCCTGTGTCTTTGGCAAAGCTATCATCACCGCCTTGGGTTTTGATGAATTCTATAAACTTGTTGTAAGCACTGCCGTCGGCAACAGCCTGTTCCATTAGCTTTCTTGCCTTAGCCTTATCAGGCTCGATGCCAGAGAAAACTATCATCTGAGAACCAAGAGCATAGACAACCTCCATCAAATCAGAAGGACCTTGTCCCTTAAGTGCGTTAATCGCCTCGATAACCTCTAAGTCATTACCAACCGCAAAGCCTAATGGTTCATCCATATTAGTGAGAAAAGCTGCTATTTTCTTGTCAGCCTTTTTTCCTATGTCAACCATTGAGCGAGCAAGCTCAAGTGCAGACTCTTTGTTTTTCATGAAGGCGCCATCGCCAACCGTGACATCCAAAACAATTGCATCAGTTCCAGCTGCCAGCTTCTTTGACATAACGGAACTAGTGATTAACGAAATTTCATCAACTGTTGCAGTAACATCTCTAAGTGCATACAGCTTTTTGTCTGCAGGTGCAAGATTCTTTGATTGCCCTGTAACAGCAATCTTTATGGAATTGACCTGGTTGATGAAATCTTCCTCTGAAAGAGACGCATTAAAGCCTGGAAAAGCTTCAAGCTTGTCAATAGTACCACCTGTGTGCCCTAACCCCCTACCGCTCATCTTGGCTACCGGAACGCCAATTGATGCAATAATCGGTCCAAGCACAAGTGTAACCTTATCACCCACTCCACCGGTAGAATGCTTGTCGATTTTTACTCCATCAATGGATGATAAATCGAGGATATCCCCAGAGTCTCTCATGGCCATAGTGAGATCATATCGTTCTCTAACATTCATGCCCTTGAAATAGATTGCCATCAAAAGAGCCGATATCTGATAATCAGGTATTTCGCCCTTGGTATAGCCATCTATGATGTGGTAAATCTCTTCAGTTGAAAGCTCCTGACCAAGTTTTTTCTTTTCGATTAAATCGTACATTCTCATATTCAAACTACCCCTCGTAATTATTTATGATATGGTTCGTTTTTCATAATACGCATTGCTCGATAAATCTGCTCAAGTAAAACAACTCGCATAAGCTGATGTGGGAATGTCATTTTTGAAAATGATAGCAAATAGTTTGCCCTAGATAAGACCTTATCAGATAAACCAAGGGAACCGCCAATCACGAAAACTATTGAACTGTTTCCTTGAATCATAAGATCTTGAATATATTTAGAAAAAGCAACTGAATCCAATTGCTTACCTAAAATCGCCAACGCAATGACAAAATCACGGTCATTGATATGCTTAAGAATCTTCTCCCCCTCTGTGTCTTTAATAAGATTTATCTCGACATCAGATAAATTCTCCGCCGTCTTCTCATCGGGCACCTGAACTATATCCAAAGAACAATATTTTGATAGCCGCTTACAATACTCATCAATAGCCTGACTATAAAACTTTTCTTTAATCTTTCCCACACAAAGAACCTTAACATTCATGTCTTATATTTTAGACCATTTGCCGTCGTTTAACAACACGTACCACCCATTATTAATCACTATTCACACCACAAAACTTATATGCCCCCGCCACCTCCACCCCAGCCCTCCATGGCTAGCTCGCTTACAATTTAGCTAAGATTATAGATTTTCTTAATGCCAAAAGGGAGCTTCTATCGGGTGTGTGTTCGTCGATTTTACAATTCGAA
>DBWZ01000026.1 GCA_002309345.1 Pseudobutyrivibrio sp. UBA1225 | reverse complement strand
ATCTTATGCTATGTCAGCAGGTCCCCCTGGGGGGTGCAGGTAGGGCGTGCCGGGCTGAAATATAGTAAGTGAAGACTTGGGCTGGTGCCCTTTCTATATATTCGTAAACTGTGAATAGTAAGGTTTTGCAAGCTTTATTCAAAATCTTGGAGTGAGTTCGCTGTGATTTTTGATAGTTTGTCATTGTTGACGTAAATCTTTGTAAAGTCATAGTTTAGGGCAAAGTATACTTTTGATTCTTGGCCGTCTACGGCATTTCCAACGGAAATAATTGTAGAACTGCCAGAGGAATCTGCAAGTTCATATCTTTTGGAGCTTTTGCTTAAGCCGTATTCAGAGCCATCCTTGGAGTCTATAACATCGGTATAGTAAATGTCACATAAAGAGCTTAACAGCTTGTCGATTTGCTTTTCATCCACATCTACGGATTCATCACCAGCGTATATCCATTCTGATTGTTGACGTTTGAAGGATAAAACCGCCCCACTTTCGTCAGTCATTGAAAACGTATAAATATCCTCTGCCGGAATGAAGAAGGCCTGAATCCCCTCCTCCTCTTCGGTTTCTTCGAATTTGATGTCAGACAAATCTTCTTTGCCATTGTCACTTGCATCTGCTGAGTCTGTTTTATCGTCTGCAGAGGAGTCCTTATTATCATCCGAGGTTGTTTGTGCCTCGCCATCATCGGATGTTAAAGACAAACCTCCATGGTTAATAACAGATACTGCAAAAATAATAATTAAGATTAAGGCTGCAATTATAATGATTACTTTAGCCTTTTTCGACTGTAAAAAATTTTCCATATACTCTCCTTCTCAAAAAAAGAATGCTTTACAAAATATTGTAAAGCATTCTTTGAATATTATCTATAAATAATGTCGTCTCTGCCTGGTCCGTTTGAAACCATTGTGATTGGGAATCCGATTTCCTTTTCAATGAATTCGATATATTTGCGACAGTTTTCTGGAAGGTCTTCGTATTTTTTGATGCCGCGAATATCGCTCTTCCATCCTGGAAGTGTCTTGAGAACCGGCTTAGCCTTTTCAAGCTTGCTTGTAACAGGGAAATCTGTTGTAACCTCACCGTCGATTTCATATCCAACACAAACTGGGATTTCATCGAGATATCCAAGTACGTCAACTACAGTAAAGGCAACATCTGTTGTACCCTGCATTCTACAACCATACTTAGAAGCCACACAGTCAAACCATCCCATACGACGTGGACGACCTGTTGTAGCTCCGAACTCGCCACCGTCACCACCGCGACGTCTAAGCTCGTCTGCTTCATCGCCGAAGATTTCTGATACGAATGCACCAGCACCAACAGCTGATGAATATGCTTTACATACAGTAACAACCTGCTTAAGTTCCTGTGCAGGAATACCAGCACCGATGCAACCGTAAGGTGCAAGTGTTGATGATGATGTTACCATAGGATAAATACCGTGATCTGGATCCTTTAAAGTACCAAGCTGTCCTTCAAGAAGGATTGTCTTGTTTTCTTTGATTGCGTTCCAAAGGTATGCAGAAGTATCGCATACGTATGGAGCTATCATATCTCTGTACTCGTGAAGAGTTGCAAGGATATCTTCAGGCTTGAGAAGTGGCTTATGATAAAGGTGCTCTAAAAGAACGTTCTTTTGATCACAAGTACGAACAACCTTTTCTTTGAGAAGCTCTTCATCGAATAGCTCCTGAACCTGATAACCAACCTTTGCATATTTATCTGAATAGAAAGGAGCGATACCACTCTTTGTAGAACCGAACGAAGCCTTGCCTAAGCGCTCTTCTTCGTACTGGTCAAAAAGAATGTGATATGGCATTACAATCTGTGCTCTATCTGAAACTAGAATGTGTGGTGCAGGTACTCCCTTTTCCTCAATGGAATGAATCTCATTCATGAGAACTGGAATATTAAGAGCAACACCATTGCCAATAATACTTGTGGTGTGATTATAAAATACACCTGAAGGTAATGTGTGAAGAGCGAATTTACCGTAGTTGTTTACGATAGTGTGACCTGCGTTTGCTCCACCCTGGAAGCGAACGATAATGTCTGCATCAGCAGCCATCATGTCAGTAATCTTTCCTTTGCCTTCATCGCCCCAATTGGCACCTACAACAGCTTTTACCATAATTATCCTCCTAGAAAAGTTCTATTATTTATAACAAGGCAAAAACGCCTTGAATAAACCAAAATTAATCAAGCTCTACAAGTTTCTTGGTCACTGTGCACGCAAGTGCGCCAGGTCCAATATGGCAAGAAACAGAAAGCGATAATGGGTCAATCCAAATATCTTTACCAGGGAAAACTTCAAGCAGCTCTTCTTTGAATTTTTCAGCCGCTTCAAGATTTTGCGTATGTGCGATGGAAATCATAACCTGATCCATACTGTCTACATCAAGATATTCTTTTATATCTTTTTGTAAGGCATCAATCATTGTCGACTTGGCCGCCTTTACAGTACGAGCCATGCTGTACTTGTCTAGCTTCTCACCGTATATTGAAAGCACCGGCTTAATCTTTAGAAGAGAACCAATTGCCGCTACCGCTGGAGTAAGACGACCGCCCTTTTTAAGGTATTCAAGTGTATCAACCGTAATGTAGATTCTCGACTGAAGCTTAATCGCCATAAGCTCATCACAGATTTCCTGTGCACTCTTGCCCATATCAGCAAGCTTCTTGGCCTCCAAAGCTGAAAGCTTTTGTGTAACAGAAATACGCTGATTATCAACGACAACAACCTTGCCATCGTAATCGTCTGCAAGCATCTTGGCCGTTGCACATGAAGATGAAAGTCCAGACGACATCGGAATGTAAACAAGCTCGTCATAATCCTTGAGGATTTTATCCCAGGTATCCATCAAATTGCCCGTAATAGGCATTGAAGTCTTAATCTCGCCACCCTGCGTAAGCTTCTCATAGAACTGCTCTTGCGTAAGATCAATATCCTCATAATACAACTGTCCATCAATATAGAAAGGCATCGGCTCAACAAAAACGCCCAACTCTTTCGCCTGCGCCTGAGTAATGCCACTATTGCTATCTGTAAGTATCGCAACTTTGCTCATAAAACTACCTCAAAACATATAATGTTTCCAAAAATAATAAAAAACACCGGTGATTATATTACCATAAGAAAGCCATAATTAAAACCTCAAAACGAAAAAATATTCACACTTCCCCAACTACTGGCTAGTCCAAACACACTATCTGCACCCCCTGCCCAGCTCGGGCGCCCTCACCCGCCTCCTCATACGTCGCATAAGATTATGATTTTCTAAAAATGCTAACGCCACCATTCTTATTCGTGGGTGTTCGTTCAACTGTTTACAATTCTATCGGAAAACTTTGTCCCTGAACGGACATGAAAATTTATTTAACCATAATAGTTCCACAAAACTAGCTTAGTAGCAATTGCAGCGCATT
>DBWZ01000022.1 GCA_002309345.1 Pseudobutyrivibrio sp. UBA1225 | reverse complement strand
CCTGATATTCAATCTGCGGTGATGTAGAAAGCAGGCCTCTGCGGTGATGTAGAAAGCAGGCCTATGCGCGGAAGTTTGACAGTTTGACAGTTGAGTAAGAACAAAAAAGGCAAAAGGCGTTGAAATGTCTTTTATGCAATCGCGAAAAACAAAATGCGTCCGAGAAAAAGATTAATGCGTTCAATCTATCGTTGTTGTACAATATATTGTGGAGGTATGTATATGAATCAATTCCGGATGAAATTACTTCCAGAGCACTTTGAAGAATTGGAAAAAGGAACAGAGTATACTGAAATCAGATGCAATGATGAAAATAGACAAAGAATCAAGCCTGGAGACCAGATTATTCTTGAAAATACAGAAACTGAAAATAATCAGCGTGGAAGTTGTTAGGCTAAAGAGAGTCGCATCTTTTGAGAAACTCATCCGTAGTTATCCAGTTGAAATGTTTGATTTTCATGATACTTTGGTTGAAGATGCTGTTAAGCCGTTGACCATGTGGTCAAATAGGCCGTGCCAGTAATTGTCTTTTGGGAGTAAGCAAAAGCAGGTAGTGATCTATCTCCTCTATTCTCACAAAAGAAAACTCTGGCTACTCTTAATGGCCGCCAGAGATTTTTGTTTCAACCTTATCTATGCAGCTAACAAAGATTTCATCTTTTGTTTTATAATCTTTCAAGCCAAGAAAAATCATAAGTGTTTTTGTTGTTTTGAATGTACTGTGCCATCTTACGAAATGCTTTATTCTGATAGTTAATCATGCTACGTTTGCTTTTCAAGGCTCCAGAGCCCCACCTTTTCTCAAATTCACCATTCACACAGTCCCAGTCCAACCCTTGAATATAATGATAGCGAATTACAATTTTTTCATTTTCAGAAAGCAGATTATATAGCACATCTGTTCCCGCTTGCAGCAGCGCGATTCGATCTAGGCTTTCCTGAAGTTGAGGAGTTACGTTTTTCCCATTGTGTCGAAGCGTCATCTCAACTGCAAAACGGTCAGACTCCAGGTTTTGCCGGAACAAACGCTTAACCTGCTCTTCGATTGTGGTGAGAGTTTTATCATGCAGCATTGTAAACTTCCTCCTTATATATATAGTTCAGAAGAGGGAAAGTGTGTATTGAAGTAAATAATGCTAGCTTTTGTTAGATGCAATAGGATGCTATGACACCTTTTTTCGCAAAAGCCATGGTGTATCAATAGCGAAACCTAACGCTAGGGAATAATGGCCTGCGTTCTTATAATGAAGTCATTGCTTTTTGTCATTAGAAGAATTCTGGGGATCTTGTTCTTTAGAATTATCACAATTGTTCGTTAGCGATTCCGTGTGATCATTGTTTTCCTTTTTAATTCTCCTAATATATTTCTCAAGAAACGCAGGGAGTTCAATGCCGATTTCCCGAGCATTCTCAATTACTGAAAGAGATTCATTTGCAATGAAGAAGAAAGCAGTACACGTACGGAAGACTGTGTTGCTGTTTCCCGTGAGTCTGTCAACCTGAGCAGCAAGAATTACAACTAAAAACATCGAGCCCTTTTTTATCAGCCCTTCATAGCCAGTGGATGCCTTTAGCTTTTTTTGCATAAATGCAGCGATAATACCCGTGATGTAGTCAAGGGCCATTACGATCAAAAGAATTTCAAGCGCATTATCCCATGCGCCAAGCAATGTAGTAATTGCAGCCGTGCCAACCGTAACAATTCCGGTATTTACTGTGTTTTTCATGATAGATAAGCCTCCTGTTTTTTGGTATCTTATTGTGTAATCTTTTGAGATGGGTTTCCGCCACTTTTTCTTTTGAAAGCTGCATCTCGTGATCATTCCCCGGCTTTTCTTGCTCTACTGACTTGGGTCTTATCAGCAAATCTTCGTGTTGAATTTTGAAAAAAGCTGCTGACCGTGTATAATGTAAATATTAAAAATGCCGGTTGTTGCTGAGAATGGCGGAACCCTTTCTCTCGGATCCGAGACCAGCTTATCAAATCGGCAGGATAAAAACATGAAATACATGTGACATTCATGTGATATTAATTATTTGGAATGTAGGAGGGAGGATTCTGTGTTTAGCACTTCACTTGATGGAAAGTATTCAATAGGAAACTCGGTAATTGTTAATACAAGAAATGGATCTGTAGAGGTAAACGGTGTCGCTGTTCGACTCAGACGACAATTATATCTATCTTTACTTCTTCTTATGGAAAACCGTATTCATGATGCTTTTGTACCGAATGATGATTTTTCTAAAACGCTCCCAGAAGGAAGGGCATACGTTGACGAATGTATATCTAATGACTCCATTCGAAAAATAGTCTCTGGACTAAATGCAATTCTTAAAACTCGGATGATAGTTCCTTTTAACGGGATAGGGTATTATCTCCAGCCTTGTGTTAAGCAATTAGAATCTTCAACTCAGGTAGAGTCTCCTTTGATGAGTCATCAAACGGAATTATCTGAGATGGTAGAAAAGCTGAATTCTCTAATTAATCGTCTTCCAGATATCATAGAAAAAACTTGCGCTATGACCATATATCAAAGCAACATATTAAAGAGCGTCCCAATTGCAGACGAGGAGAAAACCTTTATTGACCGGATAAACATACACTCGCTTGTCAACCCTGAGACACATATCCAAAATGGCAACTACAAAACGGGGAATATTGTACTGAGACATTGGAAATTATCCTACTTACTTGGAAAAGGTTCTGTTGGGTCTGTTTATGAAGCTATAAGGGAGGAATACGGAGTTACGCAAAAAGCAGCAATTAAAATCATTCATGTAAATACAGTGGCTGAAAAACAGGCGACTGAAGAGAAAAACGGTTTTGATTGGCAGCTATTCCGAAGCATATATGGAGAAGTTGCTATATTGCAGGCATTGCAAGGGAGATCACATATTACTTGTTATGAGGATCACGAAGTAGTTGAATTAGAAGATGGAAGCCGCGATTTAATTATTCGAATGGAACTACTTACGCCTATAACAAAGAGCTTAACAGAAAATCAAATGAGTCAAAAAAATATAGTAAAAATTGGGATCGATATTTGCAAGGCTTTGGAATCCTGCCATTCTCTTGGTATAATTCATAGAGATGTTAAGCCTGAAAACATCTATGTTTCATCATGGGGTGAGTATAAGCTTGGTGATTTTGGCGCTTCAACCACCGTTAGTAGCTTGTCTAATGCTGATCGTGTTTTTACACCGCAATACGCTGCTCCAGAAGTATTTAGAGGGGAGCCTTATTCGTTTAATGCTGATATATATTCCCTAGGAATAGTAATGTATTACTTGCTTAATGACAATCGACTTCCTTTTATGCCAGAAGGGCCATATCCCTACTCGTCTAGTGAAAGAAATACGGCGTTATCCAGAAGAATAGCAGGTGAGCAGATTCCTCGCATCCCCAAAACAAGCCATCGTCTGCAAGATGTTATACTCAAAGCTTGCACTTTTGATCCCAAGATGCGCTATTCTTCAGCATCAGAAATGCGTCAAGCATTAGAAAGATGCTAATAGGCAATTAAGTCTCATAAAAGAATTATGGCCGTTGGCATCAATTTTAAAGCTATTCAATCGACATGTGTATAGATCTGACTGCTAGATATTTCCAGATGGGTCGAACACGCTATGGTATACACAGGTAGAAAGACTACGTCGGCATTGTATTATCAATCATCGAGGAAATAAAACTGGTCAAATAAAAATTCAATGTGTTTCCCAATGTCCTCTATGAATCCGCAAATGGCAACGATTGCCATAGGATGTTTTTCGGAGAAAAAGGTATTACGTTACTTGCTGTCCATCATCTCAATGAATATGGAGGAGAAAAATGAGAATTCTTTTATTACTCACATGTGTTCTGGCAATACTTTTTGATTTGCTTGCTATCGGAAATGCAGAAGGCTTTAGCGTAACATCCTCTATTCCTGATATTACATTAACAGCGGAAAGGCTCCGTTTTCCCGATAAGAAATTATTAGCTGTTTATTCAGGCCCTGGGGAGGAATACATGCGTGGTGCAAATGGAAAAGCTGTAGTATCAACAAGCGATTGGATTCAGGTGTTCGGTAAGGAAAATGGGTGGGTCATGATTCAATATGCTATCAGCGATACCCATATGCGTATTGGTTGGATTCCTGAACAGGATATGCCAGAAGGAGCCAAAGTAGAAGATTTAGATTTTTCGCACATAACTGCATACACAAACAAAACTACATCTATCACAGATGACCCTTTATTATCGAAAGCTAATCTTCTTACCCTTCCGGAAGGCTGCTGGGTAACTTGTTTAGCAACAATGGATAATTGGGCATATATTGAAAGTACCACAGGTGATGTGTTGCGAGGCTTTGTGCCAACAACTGACTTAAGGACCTATATGCAATTTGATTTGCGTGACTGGCCAGTTGGCGACATACCTGTTTTAGAAGGTATTCTAACATATGATGAGGCCACCTCGAATATTAGTATTAAAATAAAACCAGCGAAGAATTGTCCTATCACAGAAGAGCTTATAGCACTTATTGTTTATGATGGCATCAGTGGCAAAGAGCTTTATACCATTGAGACAAAAGAAGATGACGGTACATTTTACGATAGCTTTGTTACAATTGAAAAGACAACATCCCTCGTAATTGTCGGAAAGGATTTCAAGGGAAAAGTATATAATGAGTGGGCTGTTAAGATCGAATGGTAAGGGAGAATCAAAATACACTCATTTGAAAACTCAAGAGAAAACAAGAGGCTCGTGTGTGAGCCTCCTGCTGATATTATAAATGATTTATGTATTGTGACCAACCCCAGTATTTCCATTTGCCATTTTTCATTTCTGTCAGATTAGGACCGGAGTCTCCAGGAACGCCATTGTTATAAACAGTTGCTATAGTGTTGTGAGAGCTACAGGACTGATATACCCCATGATATTCAACGCCATTGATCATGATTTTGCCTGCATAAACTCCCATGTGACTTTTTTTGGAAGGATCATCTGCATCTTGCTGAAATACTTCCATGCCTCGCTGCAAGCCATTATAGCCGCCAAGGTCAGAAATCAGACCTTTTGAAGAAAGATAGCTGTTATACTCTGTCGTACAGCCTTTTCCGCCTTGACTATTACGTGCTTTGTATGGGTAATGAGCACAATCAATGGTTTTATTATTAGTATTACAGCCAGATGGCATATATGTCCATCCGCAGTTACAGAAACTCTGAAGATTAGCGATATAATCATCAACAGACAAGTTGGTGCTTGGGGGCTCTGTATTATTACCACCAATAGTCAGGAAAGAAGACATGGCCCAGCCAGTACCAGAAGAACTGCTTACTCGATACCAATCAGTTATAGAGGTGGAATCGAGAAGATACAACAGGGAATTCCTCGCAGCAGTATATATTACACTTGCGCCGTTTGAAGGCGTTTTACGGATATTCAGCGACCCGGAAGCAGTAGTTACGGTACAAGTATCTACGCCGCTGGTGATCGCGATATACTGTGCAACAACATAGCCGTTTTCGCCATTATAGCTGGTTTTAAACCATGCATTTTGGCCATTTACAGTTTCCAGTACAAGAGAGGTATTGTTGGGAATGGAGGCCAGTACCGTCGCACTAGTGCTGGCGGTTTGCCGCAAATTAAGACTTCCTCCACGCACTT
>DBWZ01000037.1:13366-42906 GCA_002309345.1 Pseudobutyrivibrio sp. UBA1225 | reverse complement strand
TTGCTAAATGATTTCTCTCAAAAGCAGCACATATTACTCACATCGAGTATTACTGACCATACTAAATCATCAATTGTAATACTTTTGCTAAATGCTTTCTCTCAAAAGCAACACATATTACTCTCATCAAGTATTACTGACAATACTAAATCATCAATTGTAATACTTTTGCTAAATGCTTTCTCTCAAAAGCAACACATATTACTCACATCAAGTACTACTGTCAATACTGAATCAAACTTAGTAATACTTTTCTAGAAATAAATCCAACAACTCGTTCATATTAGACTATCTGCCAGAAATAATTGTACTATTCCAGCTTATTTTAAAATTTCTGCTGGCAAAAATTGCCAGCAGAAAACTTTCTTTATCAGATTATTGGCCAGCATATGTGCCATATGCAATCATGCCAGGCACAAGGTTGTACTCTACTGTTGTAGCAAAGTTCTCTTCTTCGTTGTATGCTCCAATTGTAAGCTTGATTGTGCTATCTGGATTAACTTGGATGTCATAGCCTACATTGCAGTCTACATAATCACTGTTCTCTTGGAACTGTGAATAGAAGACATATCCACCGCCATACAAGCCTTCGCCAAAGTGATATTTAACCTTTGAAGATGGTTTTGTGCATGTAACCTTTCCTGTGAGGCATCCTTCCTCCTGGTTCAAAGCAGCAACCTTAAAATAGCTAGAATCAAGATCCCAATCATTGCCCTCTATTCCATTATCAATATCAACTGTTTCAAAAGCCTTATAACCTTCTTGCTTAAGCTCTTCGCCTGCAATCTTGAACAAACCAACCTCACAAACGATATGAATATCACTCAAATCATCATTGCCATCTGTAGAATAAACCAATTCCAAATCCTCAGGATTGTTTATTGTGGCATTGTAATATGTTTCATCTAGATTGTATTCGTCGGCCATTACTTGAGTGTAATCGATATATGCATACTCGCGATATATGTTAACACCTGTCTTAGTCTCAACAATCATCATACGCTCTTGTGGAATTTCATCATTGATTCGTGTATATGGTGTAAGGTTTTTGCACTTCTCCATAAGAGCCGCGTTATCTACGGCAGGAGTAGCTTCTTCAGCAACTTCTTCCGCCTCAGCCTCAGCAGTAACCTCTGTAGTTTTTACATCCTGCGCCTTCCATGGACAACAATGATGTGATTTTGCAACGACATTATCTGTTGTAGCAACTATTGTTGAAGCAGTAACAGCTAACATCATCGCAAATGATAATAACTTTTTGTTTCTCATCTGAAAATCCTCTCTTTCTATAAAATTTTGATATAAAAGAGATGCGTAAAACTTACCACCCCTTGTGCAACGAGTATATTTTCACATACTTGTCACATTTACGCAATAATCTTTCGCTTTATTTTAGAAAGTTTGACTTGTTATGAAATTTTTATAACAACTTTTTGTTAATATTGTCTAAAAGCTGTAATTTTTGCGGGGAAATTCCTTAGGATATTGGGAAATTCTATTGTTCTAGACCAAGAAGTCTAAAATAATTATGAATACTTAGAATTTATCTTGCCTTAGATGATATATTTAGGTAGAATAGATTTCAGTGTAAAAGACTATTTAGTCGATTATAGGAGGATTAATTTAATGCAAAATGGTTCATCAATGTCATCAATGTTGATTGTAACAGTTGTAATGTTCGCTGTTCTTTACTTCTTAATGATTCGTCCTCAGAACAAAGAGCAAAAGCAAAAAGCTGCTATGTTAAACGCTCTTGCAGTTGGCGATACAGTACTTACAACCAGTGGTTTTTATGGCGTTGTTATCGCTCTTGAAGAGGATACAGTTATCGTTGAGTTCGGTAGCAATAAGAACTGCAGAATTCCAATGCAGAAGGCCGCTATCTCAGCTGTCGAGAAACCTGAAGATGCAATTAAGGTTGAAGAATCAAAGGATGACAAGAAATCAAAAGATGACAAGAAAAAGAAATAATTTTTAAGAGTTTTGCTTACGCAAAACTCTTTTTTTATCGTGATTTCGATATATAATTGTCTAATCTAGCGGTGTAGCCATACTCTCTAGCTTTTGCTTTTTATATTCAGCAAATCTGCCTTCGTCTAAGGCATCTCTAATTTCTTCCATCATTGTGTTATAGAAATACAGATTGTGCAGAACACAAAGCCTCATGCCAAGCATCTCCTTTGCCTTTAGAAGGTGACGCACATAGGCTCTAGAGTAGCTCTTGCAGGTAGGACAGCCGCAGCCCTCCTCTATAGGACGCATATCCTTTTCGAATTTTTGATTGAAAAGATTTAGCTTGCCGTGGTTGGTGTATACATGGCCGTGTCTACCGTTTCGGCTAGGATAAACACAATCAAAGAAATCCACTCCTCTCTCGACTGCCTCAAGAATGTTGGCAGGTGTACCAACACCCATCAGGTATGTTGGCTTGTTTTGAGGCAAATACGGTACTACATTATCAAGCACATCGTACATCTGCTCGTGAGTTTCGCCTACTGCAAGACCGCCGATAGCATAGCCAGGTAAATCAAACTCTGAAATAGTTTTGGCATGTTCTATGCGGATGTCATTAAAGATTGCACCTTGGTTGATTCCAAATAAAAGCTGCTCCTTGTTGACAGTATCATCTAACGAGTTGAGTCTGGCCATTTCAAGCTTACATCTTTCTAGCCATCTTGTTGTACGTGCAACAGAATCTTCTACGTATTTACGGTCAGCAAGGGCTGGTGGACACTCATCAAATGCCATAGCTATTGTAGAACCCAGATTGGACTGAATCTGCATTGATTCCTCTGGCCCCATGAAAATCTTGCGCCCATCAATATGAGAATTGAATGTAACACCCTCTTCTTTGATTTTACGAATGCCTGCCAATGAAAACACCTGAAATCCGCCAGAGTCGGTAAGAATTGGTCTATCCCAATTCATAAACCTATGGAGGCCACCTAGTTCCTTGATTAGCTTGTCGCCTGTTCTGACATGCAGATGGTAGGTGTTAGAAAGCTGCACCTGACACTTTATATCTTTTAGATCATCTGTGGAAACAGCACCCTTGATGGCAGCAACTGTACCTACGTTCATAAATACAGGAGTTTCTATCACTCCGTGAACAGTATGCAACCTGCCACGCTTTGCTCTTCCCTCAGTTTTTAATAACTCGTACTTCAAATTTTATAAAACTCCTTAATGTAATCAACTCTATCAGTCATATGACCTAGAATTGCGTCGCAAATTGTAATGGCGCACATCGCCTCTACTACAACAACTGCCCTTGGAACAATAATAGGATCGTGACGACCTGATATTTCGATATCTACCTCTTCCATGTCTTCATTAACAGTATGCTGCTTTTGAGAAATCGATGGTGTTGGCTTGATAGCAGCTCTAACAATAATGTCGTCTCCGTCAGAAATACCTCCAAGAATACCTCCACTGTGATTGGTTTCCTTTTGGATGCCGGATTCTGACATGAAAAACTCGTCGTTGTTGATGCTTCCTGTGGTGGTTGCAACACCAAAGCCATCTCCTATTTCAACACCCTTCACAGCACCTATTGAAACAAGAGCCTGAGCTAGCTTGGCATCGAGCTTTTCAAATACAGGGTCGCCCACCCCTGCCGGCACGCCTGTGATAACACACTCGACAACACCACCTGCGCTGTCTTTGTTAAACATACATGCATCGAGATATTCTTGCGCTTTTTTAGCCGCTTCAGCATCTGGCATAGCAAGAGGATTCATGTCTCTTTCACCAAGCTGGAATTCCTCTACAGAGATGTCTCCGATTTTCTTCGTATATGCGAACACTTCGATTCCAAGCTCCTTTAAAAGCTTGGCACATACAGCACCTGCGGCAACTCTGCCTATGGTTTCTCTTCCAGAGGAACGTCCGCCACCCCTGTAATCCCTAAAACCAAACTTTTCAAAGAAACTGTAATCAGCATGACCTGGTCTAAAGGTGGTTGCGATGTTGCCATAATCCTTTGAATGCTGGTCGGTATTTCTAACCATCAAGGCAATCGGTGTTCCTGTGGTTTGTCCTTCAAAAACACCTGAAAGAATCTCAACCTTGTCGCCTTCTGCTCTAGCTGTGGTAAATCTTGATTGTCCTGGTTTTCTTCTGTCCAAGTATTCTTGAATATCCTCTGTACCAAGCTTGAGACCCGCTGGAAAACCGTCGATAACAACGCCTAGAGCCTCTCCGTGGGACTCGCCCCATGTAGTAACTGAAATTCTGCTTCCGAATGTAGAACCTGCCATTTAGACCTCCTATTAAAAAAGAGGCTGCATTCACAGCCCCCATTTGTGCTATTTAATCTTTGTAATAACAATGCTGTTTGGCTTTGCAATCTTGATAGGTGCATTCTTCATGAGAGAGTGACCTTCCTTTTTGTCTATGGTAAAGCAACGGATTTCGTTTGTATCGTGATTGAGAGATACATAGTATTTGTCTCCTGGCAAAACAGCAAAGCTCTTTGGATAATCTCCACTGATATAGCTGTGAGAGAAATATTCGATTTTGCCAGATTTAACATCCCGCTTGTACATGCAAACAGCATTCAAACCATCAACGCTAGCATAGAGGAACTTTGGATCCTCACCAAATCTGACATTGGTACCAGTACTGATTTCTTCGTCCACACCTACAAGCAATGATACTGTTTGGATGTTTTCGAAATCAGGCTGACCATCTATGATGTGATAGTCGTACACCAAAATCTGGTTGGACATTTCGGTGATAACGTATGCGTATTTGCCATCTGGAGAAAACTTCATTCTGATTGGAGCTGACCCCATTGCACATCTAACTATATCCACAAGACGAAGCTTGCCAAGAGTGTAATCAACTTCGTAGATTTTAATCTGATGTAATCCGTTTTCAACTACACATAAATACTTTTCATCTGGAGTAAGCTCTACGCATGTGCAGTGCGGATATAAAGGTCTATCGGCTACGGATTTACCAACACCCTGATGGAAAACACCATCAGCTATACCACCGATACTACCATCTTTATTGAGGGTCATCATTGATACACGACCATCATGATATCCTGCAACAAACAAGAAACGGTTTTGCGAATCAACACAAAGATTGCAGCCACGCATGCCGCCAATCCATTCCTGATTGATTTTCTCTAAATCCCCATTTTCTAAAATCTTAAAAGAAGCAACTCCCTCATCAGCTATTGAATAAAGGAACTTGTTGTCCTTGGAATTGATAATATCTGATGGATTGTTGATTGGAGCAACACTTTGCTCGGTAAGAACCCCTGTCTCTGGATCAACATTGTATACATAGATACCAACGCTTGTCTCGTGAGTGTATGTACCAACGTAAGCCACGTATTTACTATCTGCCATATACCCTCCTCCTCGTAGTTTGGTTAGTCCTCTTTGCGTCTTAGGATATCAAATTCGTCTGGTGTTGTGCTGAGCTTGATAAATAGCTTTTGCTTTGGATGTGGGCAGCTGTCCATATCTTCACCATCTTCGTTTTTGATACCTAGTACCTCTACCTCTATATTATCACCGTTTGGCTTCATAATTTCAATAGTTTCGCCCACTGAAAATTTATTACGCTGCTCTATTTCGAAGTAGCCCTCTGAATTGCTAGGACCTGCAATACCTAAATACGTGTATCCGATATTGTAGGTATTGTTGTCGTAAATCTGAGACTCCTCCGATGGCTTGCCATAGAAGAATCCTGTTGTAAACTGACGATAAGTACAAGCTGCAATTTGTTCCTTGTACCAATCTAGATTTGCAAAATATTTCTCCTTTGATTCTTTGCAATCGTCGATGGCTTTGCGATATGTACGAGCAACTGTTGCAACATATAAAGCTGTCTTCATACGTCCTTCAATCTTGAAGCTGTCGATACCTGAGTCAAGCAAATCTGGAACATGCTCTATCATACAAAGATCCTTGGAGTTGAAAATATATGTGCCTCTTTCGTTTTCTTCAACTGGGAGATACTCACCTGGGCGCTGTTCTTCAACAACAGCATACTTCCAACGACATGGATGTGTGCACTCGCCGTGATTGGCATCTCTTCCAACGAAATAATTTGAAAGAAGGCATCTGCCTGAATAAGAAATACACATAGCACCATGAATGAATGTTTCTATTTCTAAATCATCAGGAATGTTTGCTCTGATTTCTTTGATTTCTGCAAGAGATAATTCTCTGGCGGAAACGACTCTTGTGGCACCTAGATCGTACCAGAATTTATATGTTCCATAGTTGGTGTTGTTAGCTTGGGTACTAACGTGACGCTCTATCTCAGGACAGATTTCCTTTGCAAGCATAAACACCGCTGGATCTGCGATGATAAGTCCATCTGGACCAATTTCCTTGAGCTCTTTGAAGTATTCCTTAACGCCCTCTAGATCTTCATTGTGAGCTAAAATATTTGCAGTAACATATACCTTTACTCCATGGTCGTGGGCAAATTTGATTCCCTCAATCATGTCTTCCTTGGAAAAGTTTTTAGCCTTTGCCCTAAGACCGTAGACCTCTCCACCAATATAAACTGCATCTGCTCCATAGATAACAGCAACCTTAAGTACTTCTAGGCTGCTTGCTGGAACTAATAACTCTGTATTTCTCATTATCATCCTTTCACGCTAATACTAACTCCATCCCCCAATGGAAGAATCGTAGTAGAAAAACCTTCATCATGAGTCAACTCATACAAGTAGTCCCTCATGCGCTTATGAATGGTTCTATTTCTCCGGGTTATCGCAAAACGAGACTCTATAATATCTCCATCCTGCAAAACATTGTCTGTCACAACCACTCCGCTCTTTGCAATAAGGCGCTTGATCTCTGGCCAAAAATTGATGTACTGCCCCTTTGCCGCATCCATGAATATAAAATCATATGGACCTTCAAGAGTCGGTAAAATATCCATAGCATCACCTGCGATTAAAGTGATTTGTTTGTCCCTGCCAGTTCTCTTGAAATTCGCATTTGCGATAGGAATACGAGGCTCGTAGTTTTCAATTGTTGTAATTGGTACATCGTCACCAACAGTTTCTGCCATAATATTGGCGGAAAAACCTATAGCAGCCCCTACCTCAAGAATGCTCTTTGGCTTGTTCATCTTGAGAAGCAGCTGAAGCAGATTGATTGTTTCGTCCCTGATGATAGGAACGTAGCTTTCGATTGCCTCCTGCTGAATCTCTTTAAGAACAGGACTAAGCTCTGGATAAAGGCTGTTTAGATAAGTGGTATATCTTTCATCAACAATCATTTTATACTTCCATGATGATTGGAATAATCATTGGACGGCGCTGAGTTTCATGCCATACGAAATCAGAAAGATTGTCTCTGATGTCTGATTTGATTTTGTTCCAATCAGTAATACTCTTTTCCTCGAGATAATCCATTGTATCTGCCAAAACAGCGCGAGCGCTATCCATAAGATCCTCGGAATCTCTCACATAAACGAAGCCTCGAGAAACAATATCTGGACCAGCAAGAACTGTGCCTGATGCTGAATCAAGTGTAAGAACCACGATAATGATTCCATCCTCTGCAAGCTTCTGTCTATCTCTAAGAACGATGTTTCCAACATCACCGACGCCAATACCATCAACCATGATTGCACCAGTGTGAACATGACCTGTAACCTTGGAATAATTGTCCCCAAGCTCAAGAATATCTCCTGAACGGATAATCTTGATGTGGTCGTGATCCCATCCTAAAGCTTCGGCAATCTTGGCCTGAGCTGTCAGATGCTTGAACTCGCCGTGAACAGGGATTGCATACTGAGGGCGAACAAGCGAATAAATAAGCTTGATTTCCTCGGCGCAAGCATGTCCAGAAACATGAACATCCTGCATGACGATTTGCGCGCCGCGCATTGTCAAATCGTTGATAACGTTTGAAACAGCCTTCTCATTACCAGGTATTGGATGAGAAGAAAATACGATTAAATCTCCTGGCTTGATCTGTACCTTTTTGTGGGTACCGTTTGCCATACGAGAAAGAGCCGCCATAGATTCACCCTGAGAACCAGTTGTAACAAGTACGACCTTTTCATCTGGGTATGCCTTGAGTGATTCGATATCGATAAGTGTGTTGGCTGGAATCTGAAGATATCCAAGCTTTTGGGCTGTATCAATAGTGTTAACCATTGAACGACCTTCCACACAAACCTTGCGGCCATATTTGTCTGCAGAATTAATAATCTGCTGAACTCTATCTACATTTGATGCGAATGTTGCGATGATGATACGACTCTTGTCGTTGTCGGCAAAGATTGAATCAATTGTTTTGCCGACAGTTTTTTCAGATGCAGTAAATCCTGGGCGCTCTGCATTTGTACTATCACACATAAGGGCAAGTACACCCTTTTTACCAATTTCACCAAAACGTTGTAGGTCGATTGGATCACCGTAAACAGGTGTGTAATCGACCTTAAAGTCTCCTGTATGCACAACAATACCGGCTGGTGAATAAATCGCAAGAGCTGCAGCATCCTGAATACTGTGATTGGTACGGATGAATTCAACTCTAAAATCGCCAGCGTTGATGTGTGTTCCATATTTAACTACCTTGCGTTTTACCTTGGAAAGCAGCTTGTGCTCCTCAAGCTTGTGCTCGATAAGACCGTTAGTAAGCTTTGTTGAATAAATTGGACAACAATTAAGCTCCTTAAAAACATAAGGGATTGCACCGATGTGGTCCTCATGACCGTGGGTGATAAAGAATCCCTTAAGCTTGTCTTGATTCTCCTTGAGATATGTTATATCTGGAATAACCAGATCCACGCCCAACATATCATCCTCAGGAAATGAAAGTCCGCAATCCACCACAATAATACTGTCTCCATACTGGAAAGCAGTAATATTCATGCCGATTTGCTCAAGACCTCCAAGTGGAATAATCTTTAGCCTTTCAGCTGTCTGTTCAGTTTTAGTCTTCAAAAAAATAAACCTCCTATATATTTAAATCTTAATAATCAATGTCAGCATCGTCGCCAACTAATTCTTCAAAAAGTTTTGCCACAGCATCGAATTCGACATCGTTTTCTACGAACTCGTAGACAACACTGTCGCCTTCCTCTGTAACTTCTTTTAAGATAGTTGCTTCACTATCTTCGTTTTCATCTTCGCTATCGCATACTAATAAATATTTGATTCCTGAAAGCTGAGTCTCTTCGAGGACGAAGAATTCCAAATCCTCTCCGTCAGCGCCAGATAATACTATCTTTTCCATATTACTCCTAATCTGCCGGTTATGGCTACCAGTCCTTTAATAATTCACTTTAGAAAACTTATAGCTTGATAGCTACCAGCTCATTTGTTAACACTGCTTGATAGCTACCAGCTCATTTGTTAACACTATTATCTAAATAATCTTGTAAAATAATAGCGGCTGCAATTTGGTCGATTACCTTTTTGCGATCCTTTTTGGCTACGCCAGATTCCTCAAGAATCTCATCCGCATATACGGTAGTAAGGCGCTCGTCCACTAGCGTGATTGGAATATCTACACGCTTTTCAAGAAGCTCTTTAAATTTTAATGTCTCCTCACAACGAAAGCCCTCGCTATCATCCATGTTACGAGGATAGCCAAGGACAATTTGTTCAACGCTGTATTCTTCGCAAATTTCTTTGATTCTAACGAGAGTGTGCCGAAGGGCACTAGCTCTGTCACGAGTAATGGTTTCAAGCTCTTGCGCAGTCAAAAGCAAAGGGTCACTAATAGCGACCCCAACAGTTTTTGTTCCATAATCTAGACCAAGAATTCTATTTGCCATTACTTGCTCCAGCTCTCACTAGAAATATATTCCTTTAAAAGCTCTTCCACGAGCTCATCACGTTCAACCTTCATAATAAGGCTTCTAGCATTATTATGACTGGTAATATATGTAGGATCACCAGACATAATGTATCCCACAATCTGGTTCACAGGATTGTAACCCTTTTCTGATAAGGCACTATAAACCTGTTCGATAACTTCTTTGACTCCAACAGGGTTGTCCTTTTGAACCTTGAAATATTGTGTGTTACTTAAATCTGCCATAATTACCTCGTCTCTTATCACACCAAGCATTCATTAGTAGTTACATTGTAATATAGAAAGCCTTAAATTTCAACAACCAAGTACTGTCCGTCCTCTGTTAACGCCTTGCCTGAGGCCTTGATTATACAGTTGGTGTAATCCTGATCACCCTGAGCTTTGATTGCGCACTTGATATACTCTCTTGAAAAACCGACAAAATAATCCTGACCATCGATGCTAGTTCTCTCTTCAAAGAGAATATCCAATTGCTGTCCAACATGCTTTAATCTGTACTCCTTGGTGCACTGATTCCCAACTGTTATTAAGCTTGCACTACGCTGCTTTTTAATAGCGTTAGTAATCTGCCCTGGCATTGTTGCTGCTTTGGTTCCAGCACGCTTAGAGTAAGCAAATACATGTAACTCGTAGAATGCAATCTGTCTAACGTAATCCTCTGTGATTGCATACTCCTCTTCTGTTTCACCTGGGAATCCTACGATGATATCAGTAGTGATTGCAGGGTCGTCGAAATATCTCCTAAGAATTTCTACTCCCTTAGTATACTGTTCAATTGTGTATTTTCTGTTCATTCGAACTAAAACTGTATCGCAGCCAGACTGAAGAGATAAATGAAAGTGCGGACAGATTTTGGTAAGAGCAGAAACTCTCTTTGCAAAATCCTCTGTCACAATCTGAGGCTCTAAGGATCCAAGCCTGATTCTTTCAATACCATCTATCTTTTCAACCGCTTCAAGAAGCTCTATCAAAGTGTAATCCTTGCCACTGCCATATGAGCTAAGATGTATGCCGTTGATGACAACTTCCTTGTAGCCGTTTTTAGCAAGTCCTGTAACCTCTTCTACAACATCCTCTATATCGCGACTTCTGATGCGACCGCGAGCAAATGGAATGATGCAATAGCTACAAAACTGATTGCAGCCATCCTGTACCTTCACAAAAGCTCTGGTGTGCTCGGAATCCTTTTCGATATGCATGTTTTCGTAATCAACTGTTCCGTTGTTGATATCTATATAATCAACAATTGGTTCGCCTCCAAGTGATTCAAAGTACTCATGAATCTTTGCGACCAAATCGTTTTTCTTGTTGTTTCCAAGTATGATGTCCGCCCCAAGCTCTTCTGGAATATCCTTGCCAAAATTTTGAACATAGCAGCCTGCAGCAACAACACAAGCGTCAGGATTAATCTTCTTGCACTTGTGAATCATCTGACGAGATTTTCTGTCAGCAATGTTGGTAACAGAGCATGTATTTATAACGTATACATCAGCTACTTCGTCAAAGCTAACGATAGTAAAACCATCCTTTTTCAAAAGCTCTTCCATAGCTTCGGTCTCATATGCATTTACCTTACAACCAAGGTTGTGTAAAGCAGCTTTTTTCATTGTATTTAAAACCTTTCTGATTACAGTAATAATTCAATAGTTTTGTTGACTTTTAGGTACCTTTGCTTTAGTATTACCTATAGATATATTACAAATTCTTTTGAGGAGGCAGCAGCATGAAAACAGTTCAAATTTCACTTAACTCAATCGACAAAGTAAAGTCATTCGTCAACACAATCAGCCAGTTCGACTATGATTTTGATCTTGTTAGTGGACGTTATGTTATCGATGCTAAATCAATCATGGGTATTTTCTCTCTTGATTTATCTAAGCCAATCGATCTCACAGTTCACGCTGAGGGAGATGCAGAGGACGTTATGTCAACATTAAAGGATTACATCGTTTAATCCACATAAAGCTGTAAATATTAGGAGCTTTGCCTGATTGCAAAGCTCCTTTTTTCTTTATAAAAAATCACTCTGTAATTCCTATGAATTTTATCTTACTTTGACAATTTCCACTGTTTCGATGGCCTGCTTCATAAGCTCATCTATCTTTTCATCAAGGTTGTGCTCATGCTTCTCAATAACCTCAAGCTTTGGCTTTGTAACAGGATGCTTAGCCACAAAGATTGTACAGCAATCCTCGTATGGCAAAATCGATGTCTCGTATGTATCAATCTTTTCAGAGATATCGATAATATCCTGCTTGTCAAATGCGATAAGTGGTCTGTATACAGGAAGCGAACAAACTGCATTGGTGCAATTAAGGGATTGCATAGTCTGGCTTGCCACCTGTCCGATTGACTCGCCGGTAATAAGTCCAAGGCAATCATTTTCCTTTGCAAAGTGCTCTGCTATTCTCATCATATATCTACGCATGATGATAGTAAGCTCATCGTGAGCACACTGCTCGTATATATAAAGCTGAATATCAGTAAAGTTTACAATGTGTAAATCGATTGGGCCTGAATACTTTGCCACAAGCTTTGCCAAATCTACAACCTTGTTCTTGGCTTGTTCGGAAGTATAAGGTGGTGCGTGGAAATATGTTGCCGAAAGTGTAACACCACGCTTTGCAACCATATAGCCTGCAACAGGAGAATCTATACCACCAGACAAAAGAAGCATAGCCTTGCCCGCTGTACCAACTGGCATTCCGTGAGGACCTGGAATCTCAGTTGAGTAAATAGCGATATTCTCCCTCACCTCAACATAGATGATTCTATCTGGATTATGAACATCAACATGCATCTCTGGAAATGCGTCGATAAGTCTTGCGCCGATTTCCGCAGCAACCTCCATAGATGTCATTGGATATCGCTTGTTGGCGCGACGGCCCATAACCTTGAACGAGAAGTTTTTATCAGGGAATTCTTCATCAACATATTTGATAGCTGCTTCTGCCATCTTGTCGAAACCTTCATCTGGAACAACTACAGTTGGACAGATTGCACTGATGCCAAAAACTCGCTGCAAAGCCTCGACAGCCTCGTCATAATCGTACTCACCTTCTACTTCTATAAAGATACGGCCGCTTTGCTTTTTAACAATAAACTTGCCTTCTACTTTATCTAATGCTCTCTTAATCTGACGAACAAGAGCATCCTCAAAAACATATCTGTTTTTGCCCTTAACTCCAATCTCAGAATACTTAATCAAAAATGCCTGATAATTCATTACAAACTCCTCTAAATAGTAATATGCTAAGACTCTTTACTTAGTCATCATGGGAACAAGTGCCTCAAGAGCCCTGATTGCCTTTTCAACCTCATCCATTGTGTTGTCTGGACTAAAGCTGAAGCGAATTGTGCGCTCCAACAAATCCTTTTCAAGACCGATTGATTTGAGAGTCTCGCTGATAGCTGGCTTGTTTGATGAGCAAGCTGACCCAGCAGATACAAACACATCGTATCCATCCTGAAGTGCATTTAGAATAACTTGGGCTCTAGTTCTATTGCCCTTTATTGAAACACTCACCACGTGAGGTGCGCTGGCTTCATCGGTGTGACCATTGACGCTAACACCGTCTATGACACTAACACCTTCGATTAATCGCCGTCTCATAGCATACATGTGCTCTCGGTTGCTGTCAAGATTGTCGTAGGCTTCCTTTGCTGCCACACCAAGACCTGCGATGGCTGGTACGTTTTCAGTGCCCGAACGCATGCCCCTCTCGTGGCCTCCGCCGAGGATTTGAGGAACCATGATGTTGAAGATACTCTCATTTATATAGATAAAGCCTGATCCCTTTGGACCATGAATCTTGTGACCACTGACAGTCAACAAATCAACGTTCATCTTTTTAGGTAATATTTTCATCTTGCCGAAGGCTTGGATTGCATCCACATGAAAAAGAATGTCTTTATTGAAATCTTTGATGATTTTACCTGCCTCAGCGATAGGCTGAACTGAACCAATCTCGTTGTTTACCATCATAATTGACACAAATATAGTATCCTCTTTGAGAGCAGCCTTTAGTTCATCTAATGAAATGACGCCATATTCATCTGTGCCAAGATAAGTAACCTCAAAGCCTTCTCGCTCAAGTGCCTTTATAGGATTTGCCACACTGGCATGCTCAATCCTTGTAGTAATTATATGATTGCCTCGACGCTTTTTGGCTGCAACACCACCCTTGATTGCCAGATTGTTTCCCTCGGTGCCGCCTGATGTAAAATATATTTCTTTGGCCTGAACCTTTAAGATTGATGAGATGATATCTCTAGAATCCTTAAGATAATCCTTAGCTTTAAATCCCATACTATGCAAAGATGATGGGTTGCCAAAATTGTCCTGCAAACACTCCTGCATTATCTTCATAGCCCCATCAGAGCATCTGGTGGTGGCTGAATTGTCAAAATAAATCATTACATTTCCTCACATCTAAGCATCAACGCACTGAGTGTGCAAATTGCTGCTGTATCAGTTCTAAGTATTCTCTTTCCAAGAGAAATCAGCTTAACACTGTCTTTAACAAGTACTATTTCAGAAGAATCAAAGCCTCCCTCTGGGCCGATGAATACACCGATGCTTTGTCCCTTTTCTAGACCATTAAGCGCATCAAAGGTATCCTGCATTCCATTCTTACTTTCATAAGGGAGCAAGATAACATCAAGATTCTTGGCATATTCAAACGCCTCTTTAAATGACATAAAGCTATTTATCTGCGGAATGATTGACCGCTTTGACTGCTTTGCCGCAGCCCCGGCAATAGCTTGATATCTTTCTCTTTTTGACTTTTTCTTTTTGTCATCAAGCTTAACTATGCAGTTTTTCATCTGAACAGGAATGATTTCGAAGACACCTAACTCAACACATTTTTCGATGATGGTTTCCATTCTGTCTCCCTTTGGAAGCGCCTGAAACAGATAGATTTTGTTTGGCAACTCCGTGGATAGAACTTCTTCCAAAATAGATACCACAAGCTCTTTGTCCAAAGCTTCTTTGACAGCGCAGATATAGTTTGTGCCATCAGCCAATGACACTCTAATCTTTTCGCCAGTCTTGAGCCGCACCACGCGAATTAGATGATGTGCGTCCTGTCCTGTAATTGTTATTTCACCATTGACTGGTGTTTCGTTAATAAATACTTGCTGCATAGGCTTATTTCTGAGCGGTAATGTTTACCCACTCTCCCTGATGATTAATCTCTACTATTGTAAATCCCACTGCCTCAAGGGCAGCCTTTACTTCATCCTCTTTAAAATCGATGATTCCGGAAGTGATAAAGTATCCACCTTGCTTTAATGTTGGAGGAACAGCTGGTGCCATTCCTATAATTATATCTGCCAAAATATTGGCAACAACAACGTCGTACTTTTCGTAGCCAACCTTGTCCTGCAACTCTTTGTCGTCAGTAAGGTTGCCCACATAAAAATCACCCTGACTCTTTGGTATGTGGTTGACTTCAAAGTTGTCATAGGTGGATGCGATACAGTCTTCATCAATATCTGTGCCTACCAAATGGCA
This sequence comes from Pseudobutyrivibrio sp. UBA1225, assembly GCA_002309345.1. Classification (GTDB taxonomy): domain Bacteria; phylum Bacillota; class Clostridia; order Lachnospirales; family Lachnospiraceae; genus Pseudobutyrivibrio. The sequence goes on along the minus strand of DBWZ01000037.1, from coordinate 27,576 downwards.
ATCTCCATTTAAAAGCTTGCTTGCTATGATAGAAAGAATACCGCTACCACATCCTATATCAAGGATTTCATCTCCAGGCTTGAGGTATTTTTTGAGCTGACGAATACAAAGCTGCGTGGTCTCGTGTTTACCCGTTCCAAAAGAAACGCCTGGATCTATCTCTACAAATATCTTGCCCTTATCGGAAGGTTCTATATCCTCCCAAGTAGGCTTGATAAGAATATCATCAATATAAAAGGATTTAAAGAACTGCTTCCAATTGTTAATCCAATCTTCTTGTTTGGTGACGGAGGTGTCGATTGTTGCCTCACCTATGTCCATAGTCTCTTTTAACTCAGAAAGAGAAGTCTTTACCTGCTGTAAAAGCGATTCGTGATCCTCGTCATCAGACAAATAGAATGACACCTTGGATAAACCGTTGTCCTCTGGTAAATCTGGTTGGAGCTCCTTGAACTCTCCGCCTTGGTTATCTCCTGGGACAGGCACATTGTTCTCTATTTCTACTGAGACAATGCCAAGCTCCATTAAGGCAGCACTGATAAAATCCTCCGCCTCGGTAGTTGTGTTAATTGAGTACTTAATCCAGTTCATTTTAAATCCTCGTGACATGAAAACACATATCAGGGAAAACCCTGATATGTGAAATTAACAAGTTATTCAGCTTGTGCCTTGGCGGCTGCAGCCTTTGCTGTAATCTCTTCTTTGAGGTCTAAGCATTTGTCTTTAAGCTTTCTAGAAGTGCTTGGAGACTGAATCAAACGAGCGATAAGCTTCATCGCAGCGTCGTATTTTTTGTAATGCATAGACATGTTGGCGAGCATATACTCAACAGCCTCTGATGCCATTCCGCAATATGGAGGTGTTTCGGTACCGATTGCCTTCATAAAGCCCTCGTATGCCTGCTTGTAGAAGCCCTCGTATTCTTTGGTGACATAATCTACAACCTTTGGATCTGGATCCTTGGCATTTTGTAGCTCCTTGAGCTGAGAGCGGCGAAGCCATGCTATCTTGAGACATACATATGCCTTTTCTGACATCTTAGCACGCTTTTTCATGGTGCAAATAAGTGCAAGCTTGAACTTTTCTACAGAATAATCGTAGGAATAGATATCTGGCAAAGTCTCGCCCTGCTGAGGCTTGAAGCTTGGGCAGAAATCTGCGCGAATAAGCTTTACACGGGCTGTATCGATTTTGGAAAATGTTGTATCCAACGCCGAATAGCCACAGTGTGGACATGACAAAAAGTCGTATTTGCACTTGTCAACATACTCGTAATTAGGTCTGAGGTCGAAATCAGGTTCTAGTCTTTTGAGCTTGGTAGCAAGAACTGCCTTGATCGGGAAATCCTTGTCGCAAACAGGACATCTAACCTTTTTATCGAGGATAAAATCCTTTTCCTCTTTGACAACTGGTGCAGCTGTCTGACCTGCAGATGCATCACCCTTTTTGGCTGTTTCATCTGCCAATATATCTAGTTCCCCATCCATTGAGAAACCAAACTTTTCCATTCCTGAAAGTAGATTCATAACTCGTCCTTTTAATTAATTATTAGTTGTAGGTAACTTGAATGAGCTCTTAAGAGAGACAATTCGGTTGAATACAAGTGAATCAGGCTTTGAATCCTTGGCATCAACGCAGAAGAATCCCTGACGAACAAATTGGAAACTGTCATAAGCCTTGGCATCCTTTAAAGATGGCTCTACAAGGCAATTCTTAAGAACTTTAAGTGAGTTTGGATTGAGATTCAAACTACCATCTTCATTATACACTCCTTTTTCTTCGTCTACAATGTTTTCATATAGACGAACTTCTACCTGAAGTGCTGTCTTGGCAGCTACCCAATGTATTGTTCCTTTGACCTTGCGACCATCTGGGCTATCGCCCCCCTTGGTTGCTGGGTCGTATGTACAGTGAATGCAAGTAACCTTGCCGTCTTCGTCTGTTTCATATGATGTACATGTAACAAAGTAGGCGTTCATAAGGCGAACCTCGTTACCTGGATAAAGTCTAAAGTACTTCTTTGGAGGCTCAATCATGAAATCCTCTCTATCGATGTAAAGCTCTTTACCAAATGGCACCTGACGACTGCCAAGTGATTCGTTCTCAAGGTTGTTTGGAACATCGAGCCACTCAAGCTCATCACTTTCATAGTTGTCGATAACAAGCTTTACTGGATCAAGAACACCCATCACGCGGCTTCTTGTAGTCTTTAAGTCTTCACGGATGCAATACTCAAGCATCGCATAGTCTGATGAAGAATTAGCCTTTGAAATGCCGGAAAGCTCAACAAACTTCTGGATTGAAGCTGGTGTGAATCCACGGCGTCGAAGTGCTGCAATTGAAACAAGACGTGGATCGTCCCAACCATCTACTATGCCATCCTCTACAAGCTTTTTGATGTAGCGCTTGCCAGTAACAACATTTGTAAGGTACATCTTTGCAAACTCAATCTGACGAGGTGGATGAGGAAAGCCTGCTGACTTAACCACCCAGTCGTATAGTGGTCTGTGGTCCTCGAACTCCAATGTACAGATAGAGTGTGTAACTCCCTCGAAAGCATCCTCAAGTGGATGGGCGAAATCGTACATAGGATAGATGCACCACTTATCACCTGTGTTGTGATGTGTCATGTGAGCAACTCTGTAAAGAATTGGATCTCTCATGTTGATATTTGGGCTAGCCATATCGATTTTGGCCCTAAGTGTGTGTGAACCGTCCTCGAACTTGCCCGCCTTCATATCTTCAAAAAGCTGAAGGTTTTCTTCCACCGAACGATTTCTACTAGGGTCTTCTTTACCTGGGTGTTCGAAATCACCTCTGTACTCACGCATCTTGTCTGCTGGCAAATCTGAAACATAAGCCAAGCCCTTTTTTATCAAATCAACAGCCACTTCGTACATCTTGTCGAAATAATTAGAAGCAAAATATAAGTGGTCGCCCCAGTCTGCTCCTAGCCACTGGATATCAGCCTTGATTGAATCTACGAACTCAATCTTTTCCTTGGTAGGATTGGTGTCATCAAATCGCATATGGAACTCGCCATTGTACTTTTTAGCAAGACCATAGTTAAGGATGATGGACTTGGCATGACCAATATGTAAATAGCCATTAGGCTCTGGTGGGAAGCGCGTACATACGTGATCGTAAACGCCCTCCTTTAAGTCCTTATCGATTTCTACCTCGATAAAATTTTTGCTAACTACTTCTTCACTCATTGAATAATTGTCCCTTCATATTATTATTAGGATATGCTGCATTGCAGCTATTTTTTAATATGCTTGTGAGTAAACAAATGATCACTACAATATTCGTAATTGCCGTCGCACTTACTGCAGAACCTGAATTCTAGCTCTGGATTGGTAAGCTCGGTCCGACCGCACACTGCACATTTGTGTCTTGCAATCGGTGTACCGTCGCGGTACTGAGTGCGAGGCGGTGTGACGTTGCGCTTGAACTCTGCTCGTCTGTGTATATCCTTTGGGTTGAACCTAGCTGTCTTTCTAGTAAGAACAAAGAATATAAGTACGTTTAGCAACGATGCTATGATTGGAATAGCTATGAAGAGCTGTCCGCCAATGATAGCCTGGATTATGTTGAAACCTATGATTGCAACGTAAACTATCGACATCCATTTCATCTTGATAGGTATGATGAAATATAGCAAAACCTGCATGTTTGGAAAGCAGATGGAAAATGCCAAGAATATCGAAAGGTTGACATACATTGTGCTGATGGTGCTTCCGATTATGCCTACAGGCAAATCTCCGCCATAAATAGCGTAGGTAATAAAGGCGCCGATTATGGTAAAGAACATGCCGCCAAACATAAATATGTTGAACTTGAAGGAGCCCCAGCTATACTCTAATGACCTACCAAGCTGATAATAAAGCATGAACATGATTAGAGCGAAAATAATATTGTCGTTTGGTGGAATAATAATCCAAGTAAACAATCTCCAAATCTGGAACTTATGGATGATGAAATATGGCTCTAAAGTTAAGTAACTAAGATAATTAAAGCCAGTAAATCTTGTTCCAAAATAGAACAGATAGCCAAGGGCATAGCCTGCCAACAAATATATTATTAAGTTTTTAATAGCGTATTTTCCGAATTTCTTTTCAAGCTTATCTATCAAAATAATACCTCCAGTAACTACACGTAGACATAATAATAGACTTTAAAGATTATAACCCTTTAAAGCCTATCACCGCAACCAAAAATATCTATTTTAGATAAGTTTCAACATTATTTCTATCAATTTTCACATATGGTACATAGTAATACTTATCTTGGTCTAGCTTGATGTCCTTTGGCACCTGTCCAGATACGGCAATTCCTATCGCCATTTTTGCGATTATTTTGCCCTTCGCATCCGCGTCATTTAAAGCAGTGCCGATTATATTGCCATTGCTAATCTCTTCCATGGCCTCCTGCTGGCCATTGACTCCTACAACCATAGGCATTGTCTGAACACCAAACTGCTTAAGTGCATCAACAGCGCCAAGCGCCATATTGTCATCGTTTGCAATAACAAGCTCTATCTGCCGTGGATAACCCTGAAGCAGCGCTGTCAGCTTGGTATGAGCCTGTTGCCTATCCCAATTTGCAATCTCATCTCCCAGGCGCTCTAGCTCTACCCCGCCATTTACAATAGTCTCTACGCTAACGCGACTTCTGACAATGGAATCCTGGTGCCCCGCCTCGCCCTCAAGCATAACGTATTGAATAACACCATCTTGATTTAAATCTACATCAGCAAATCTGGTCTTGAGCTCAGACAACACTATCTCGCCTTGAATCTGTCCGCTTTCCTCTGGCTTGGCTCCAACATAGTATAGCTTGTTAAATCGATTCAAATCATCCTCAACAACCTCACGATTGAAAAAGATGATTGGAATATCTGCAGACTTTGCCTTTTCGATTATAACTGTGGCATCGGTTCTATCGACAATATTTACGCAGATAACATCATAATTCTTTTCGATGAAATCCTCCACCTGGTCATTTTGAACAAGCTGATTCTTACCAGAATAAACCACTGTAGTCGTAATATCGATATCCTTTTTCTGTCCATACTCAGTAAGATAGTCTTCAATGTTGTGACGTATATCCTCGGTGAATGGATCGAACTCGCTGTACATGGTGACGCCAACCTTGATTGATAGCCTGTCTCTTTCTTGTAAAGCCTCTTTCTTGCAGCCAACAAATGAAGTGGCAATTGCAAGAGTTAACAAGAGACCGCAAAACCTTTTTAACATATCTACTCCTAAAAATGATGATGCTACATTTATATTACTTTATCCAGATTGAATTACTTAACAAATGGAAATAGCACCTTTTCCATCTGCTCTGAATACATAGACTCCTTGTCTACTATATAGTATAGCGGCACACCTTTGGCAATTCTCGTCAATGATTTACCATCCAAAAAATGCTCAACTGTAATATACCCCAAGGAATAATCATCCTCATATGCCAAGGCATCTACCAAGGATGAATCTAAATAGTAAACTGATTCCTGTCTGTTATCTATCGCATATACGGATATCGCATCTAAAAGATAGTCCTTTTTGGATGCAATCATATCGATTGTTGCAGAATCCAATGCAACAACTCCATCGTACCTTAACGCATAGCGCAGCTGATAAACATTGTTAACCAACTCAGCAGAATCTTTGCTTAATGCAAGCTCGTATTCTATATCTGATTTATCTAAAGCATCCTTCAAACCATCAATTGCAAGATTCGCATTTGCGGATTCGGAACCACCTAGCAAGAGCAAATTATATGACTCTTTAGCATCGATGATGTGCTGTGCCAAATCCCGGCCCAAGCTGTATTCGTCTACCATCAAGTTGTTGTAGTCACTTTTGACGTTGCCAGTTTTGACAAAGATAACACTACTGGCAAAGCTCTTTGCTTTAACAAGCTCCCGAACCTTGCCGTAATATCCGCTTGCAACCGCCACATAGTCAGCCCCTTCACTAAACTGACGGCTTATAACATCTAGTTCTCCCTCAGGACCTGCATCCCTAGGGCTATTAACAAAAGTAACAATGCAATCGTTATCTGAGGCTGCCGCCTCTGCTCCGTATTGCATATTGTCCCAGCGATCTAGGTTGTCGTCGCTTACAACAAAGGAAATCTTAATGGTCTCACGAGTGAGCTTACTGTAGTTGGTGTAGATATAGTACTCCACAATAATTAGTCCTAAGAGAGCCAGAAAGAAACCGATTAAAAGCTTATTTTTTCTCATCTTCCGCTCCTTTCATGTACTCATCATAAGTGAGCTTTGGAAGTCGGATTGTTGCTGTAGTACCTTCATCTAGCTCACTAGTTATTGTTAGACCATAATCCTCCTTAAAATACAAATTGATACGTTGATTAATGTTCCAAAGTCCTATTCCAGAGCCCTTGCCCGTAGAAGTTGTTTTTTCTACTAGGAGATTCTCTAGTACCTCTGGTGGAATTCCCATTCCATTGTCTCGCACCTCGATGTAGATGTCTCCGTCCTTTTCGTAAGCCTCCACATCGATTATACCTTCGTCATCCAAATCTCCTACTGCGTGATAAATAGCATTTTCAATCAGCGGTTGGATGATAAGCTTGATTGTGATGCAATTTTCAATTGCAGGATCAACCTTGATGTTTGCTTCAAATTTGTTTTTGTAGCGAACCTTTTGGATTGCAAGATAGTTCTTGGCATGGGTGATTTCGTCCTTGATAGTGATTATGTTGCTTCCCTTGCTGAGACTGATTCTAAATAAAGAAGCAAGACTTGTTATCATGGATATTGCTTCTGGGTACTTTTCAGCCTCTATCATCCACACAACAGAATCCAAGGTGTTATACAAGAAGTGCGGATTAATCTGAGCCTGCAACGCGTTGAGCTCGGACTTTCGCTTTTCCTTTTGCTCTGCCACCTGCTCGTCCATAAGATTGCGCATCTGCACAACCAAGGATTTGATGGTGCGCCCCAAGTGCCTGATTTCGTGTGAACCACCGATGTATATTTTTTCCGCATCAAAAATACCGCCTTCGATATCTGTAAGGGAACGCTCAAGCTGACGAATTGGGTCGGTAACAATCCTTGAAATAAACAGATTACCAAACAGAATCAAAAAGATAGTAACGGTAATGATAATCAGCATGAACACTCTAAGCTGATTGTACTCAACGGCCAAATCCGACATCGGAACCACAGATACAATCTTCCATCCTGTATAGCCTATTGTTTTGACAACAACAGCACGGTTCTCTCCATCGAAGTTTTCCATGTAGTTGCCATCATCGTAGCTTGCTGCCTCAATGTTGTTTTCTTTGGCAAGACCGTTGTAGATTGCCTTCTGCTTTGGATGGAATATGATATTTCCGTTGGAATCAATTAGGTACACGTAGCCCATGCCCTGCTCGTTAACCTTGGAAAACATCTGCTCGATAGAGGAATAGTTCATGTCTACAAGAAGGATACCTCTCCTAGTGTGACCCATGTAATTAAGCTCCACACTACGGCTCAAAGACACTACCCAATAATAACGGTAGTTACTGCTCTCAAAAATATTTTGCACGTGTGGTGCTGAAAAATGAAAGTTTTCGATGCGCTCTTCAGTATTTAAAAACCACTCCTGCTCTGTCAAATCCACACCACCCTTGCGGGTTGCAATTGGCGCAGCAGATATGAGTGCACCGTCTTGAGAAATACAGGCAACACTAATCAAGTTATCCTTGTTTGCCTCATACAAAAGATCCATTTCTTTTGTCATATTCTCGATAGGGTCACTGGTCAAATCCATGTTCTTGATGACCTTGTAGTACATACTATTAGAAACTCCCATCATATTTCTAAGATAGGAATTAAGATTCCAACTAATCTGGTCGATTACCTGCTCGTTGTAATCGATAGATGATTGCCGAGCGGTATTGATGTAGTTAGTATAAAAGGCAAAAGCCATAAAGGTCATACTAAGAATAGCTACAACTGTAAACGACAGCGAAATTACCAGCTGGATGCTTCTACGCTTAGATGCCCTTTTTACTTTGCGTAATTGATTTATAAGATTAAACTTTATCATCAATTTTCCTTCTTTTGTCTATACTTTGATGGAGAAATACCATAAGCTTTTTTGAATACATAGCTGAAGTAGTTTGGCTCATCGTAGCCAATCATGCCAGCGATTATGTAGGCCTTTTCATCTGTGTTATCAAGGAGCCATACAGCCTTTTCCATTCTAAGATTGGTAAGATAGGTGACAAAGCTAAGCCCTGTTGTCTTCTTGAAGAGAGAAGAAAAATAATTAGGGCTAACGTTTAACAACTCGCAAAGTCTATCTACCGATAAATCAGATTCAGCGTAATGCTCTCTGATAAATTCCTTTGCTTTGTCTATGAGCATACTGGTGCTGTCGTGCCTTGTTTTATTGATAGTCTCCTTAACAAAGAAGCATCTTTGGGAGAACCAAAATTCTATTTCATCGATGGATTGTACATTATCCAAGAAATCAAATATATCCTTGTCCATTCCACCGATTTCGTCCTCGTTTATCGAAAAGGATTTGGCAAGCTTGATAATCTCAAAATATGCCTCTAGAATCGAAAGCTTCATTTGATATAAAGACATGCCATTTCTGGAAAGGTTGATGAAAAACTCGTGGATAGCAAGAGATAATTCATCTGCCTCGCCAATTTTGATTTGCTTTAAAATATGGTTGACATTGTCGTTTTCAAAAAGGTTAAGAGCCTTGCCCTTTGGCTCCAAATCCTTGATAGAAAACGCCTGGTTTTCATCCAAAATAAGTCTGTAAGCACAGGCTTCCTTTGCTGACTTGAAGGAGCTGAACAAATCCTTGAGTCCACTGACCGTTGTACCAACACCAGCGGTAGTTGGCACCTCTAAAAGCTTTGCAGAAAGCTTACAGATACGATCAAGATCTAAAACAAAATCCTCGTACTCTTCCTCTCTCTCAAAGCAACCAAGAACAATCACGTTGCCCAAATAGTTGATTACATAATAATTGGAATGATTACTAAGACGTTCCTTGGTAAGCTGATTGAGCGAAACCGAAAGCAAACGTCTCTTGTCATTATTAAGATTAGCGTTGTTTTCAAAGGAAAGCTTGATTATGCCGACGGCATAGAATTCGCCCCTAATACCCTCTCCGTAATCAGAAATAATCTCATCTATTCTGTCTGGCTCGATGTGACCTTCTATTAGACCAATCAAGAATTGCTCTCGAAAAAGAGGATAGCTCTCTTGATAGTAACGCTCCAATGTTTCCATGTTACGGCGCTTATCAAGCTCATCGTCAAGCATATCCTTGAGTCTAGAGAACACCTTGTAAAGCTCATCGGCATCGATCGGTTTGAGTATGTATTCTTCTGCAGATAATTCGATAGCCTCTTTGGCGTATTCGAATTCATCGTAGCCCGAGAAAATGACTACCTTGGTAGCTGGAAGTTCTTCCTTAAGTAGCTTTGCAAATTCCAAGCCGTTTAAGAAAGGCATGTTAATATCAGTCAAAACAACGTCTGGCTGGTATTCAAGAGCTTTATCTAATGCATCCCTGCCGTTTTCGGCAGTGGCAACAACAATGAAGCCAAGCTCCTGCCAATTTATCTTTTTTTCGATGGCGATACGTACTTCTTCTTCGTCATCTACGAGCATAACATTATACATATAAAAACTTCCTCGTAATACATTGAATAGAATCATTATATCAAAAAGGTTTACAAAAATGGAGTCTCACTTATAAAAGTGAAACCCCATTATAACTAGTGGAAAGCCATTAATATATTCTATGCGTAAAAATTGCTTAATTGAGAGAACAGAAAGGTTTACTTATTTTTACGCTTAGAAAGCACATCTACTGTAACAGCTCCGAGAAGAACTGCACCTTTGACAATCTTCTGAACATCTGTTGTCCATCCGAAAAGTGACATACCATTGTTAAGGATACCCATTACAAAGGCACCAACAACAGCACCAAGGATAGAACCTGAACCACCGGCTACCGCTGCACCACCGATGTAGCAAGAAGCGATGGCATCCATTTCGAAACCATCACCAGCCTTTGGTGTAGATGATCCGTTTCTAGCTGAGAGGACGATACCTGCTATAGCAGATAAAACACCCATGTTTGTGTATACCCAAAAGAATACTTTATTTGTATTGATACCTGAAAGGTTAGCTGCTTTTCTATTACCACCTAAAGCGTATATCTGTCTACCAGCAACTGTCTTTGTAGTAATAAATGCATAGATGGCAATGAGAATAACCATGATAAGAAGTATGAATGGTAATCCATTGTATCTAGCAAGCTTATAGAAGAAGAACCAAATAATGAACAACATGATTGCATCCTTTAATATTGTCTGCCAAGCAGGAGCAAGTGCAAAGTTGTATTTCTTCTTTATTCTAATGCTTCTAAGCTCTGACATGATTAGAGCAACAGAAACGATAACAGCTACTGCGATTGATACTAAATCAAGTACACCATCACCAAAGAATATTTTATAGGTTGGTAAGAAACGAGCACCAATAAAAGTGTAATTATCAGGAAGTGGTCCCTTTGTCTGAGACTTAAGTAAGGTATATGTTAAACCTCTGCCCATCAACATAGTAGCTAGCGTTACTACAAAAGGAGGAATGTTCAAATATGCTATGAACACACCAGCAAACATACCTACAACAAGACCAATCGCTAGTGCCACAATAATAGCAACCCACATATTCTTGTTGTAATCCATCATTAAAATACCGGCAGCAGCTCCACAGAGAGCAACTATTGAGCCAACACCAAGGTCGACGTTACCAGTCAATACGCAAAGCAACATACCAATTGCAAGGATTACTACGTAACCATTCTGCATTACAAGGTTGTTGATATTCATAGGTGTAAGGTTCTTGCCGTGTGTAAGAACGGCAAATATTAAATAAATAGCAATAAGGGCAAGAAACATGCCATATTGTTTCATATCCAGATTAACTCTTTTTTTCTCCATTTCCATCATTCCTTTCTGTTATGCGCCATTACGCACTGCATAATCTTTTCTTGAGAAACCTCATCACTTGTAAGTTCTCCAGCGATTTCACCTTCGTTAATAACATAGATTCTGTCACAGGTACCTATAATCTCTGGCATTTCCGAAGAAATAACTATGACAGCCTTTCCAGCTTTCGCAAGCTCGTTAATAACGCAGTAAATCTCATATTTAGCTCCTACATCGATTCCTCGCGTCGGTTCATCCAAAATCAAAACATCCGGTTGCGTAAGCATCCACTTAGCAAGTACGACCTTTTGCTGATTACCGCCTGATAGAGAACCAACCTCTTGGTTGATGGAATTAGCTTTTAAATTTATTCTCTTTCTATATTCTTCAGCTGCAAGAATCTCATCATTGCCTTTAATCACGCCATGTTTAGAGAAGAACTTAGGACGTGCAGCAAGAGTCATATTCTCTTTGATGTCACCGATTAACACTAGACCGTTTGTCTTTCTATCCTCGGTAACATATGCAAGCTTGTTGTTAATGGCATCACTAACGTTGTTTAGCACAACCTCTTTGCCATTAATGGTTATAGTGCCTGAAATCTTTTGACCATAACTCTTACCAAATATACTCATGGCGAGCTCGGTACGACCAGCACCCATCAATCCTGCCAGACCAACAACTTCACCGGCCTTAACATTGATGTTAATATCTTTAAGCATCTGACGATCTGGGTCATCAGGATGAAATACATTCCAGTTTTTGACTTCAAATATTGTGTCGCCTATAGTGACACCCTCTCTCTCAGGATATCTGTTTGTAAGTTCACGACCAACCATGGCCTTAATAACTCTATCCTCAGAGAAATCATCTACTCCCTTCACGAGAGTCTCGATTGTCTTACCATCACGAATAACTGTAACGGCATCTGCCACGTAGCTTATCTCATTAAGCTTGTGGGAAATAATAATACAGGTTATACCCTGATTTTTAAGCTCTAGCATAATGTCTAGAAGCTTTTTAGATTCTTCATCGTTCAACGCAGCTGTTGGCTCATCTAATATTAAAAGCTCAACTTTTTTTGCCATGGCCTTAGCTATTTCAATAAGCTGCTGCTTTCCAACACCAAGTGAATTAACTGGTGCATTTATATTCTCATTATCAAGACCAACTTTTTCAAGCATCTCTTGAGCACGCTGTCTTGTCTTGGTCCAATCAATAACGCCTTTCATGGACAACTGCTCATTTCCCAAGAATACATTTTCAGCAATTGAAAGAAGGGGACTTAAAGCCAACTCCTGATGAATAATAACGATACCTTCTGCTTCTGAATCCCTAAGATTATGGAACTTGCAAAGTTGTCCTTTATATTCTACTTCACCATCATAAGTACCATATGGATAAACGCCAGAAAGGACATTCATCAGTGTAGATTTGCCAGCACCATTCTCACCGCATAGAGCATGGATTTCCCCTTTTTTCACTTGCAGATTAACATCATCAAGTGCACGTACTCCGGAAAATTCTTTTATGATGTGTTTCATTTCCAAGATGTAATCTGACATTTTCTACTCCTTTTTTATCCCCTCATCCGTCTGCTTCGCAGACACCTTCCCCCCAAGGGGAAGGCAATAATAATTGAAAATCTGCATCTTAACTCCAACTTCCCTCAGGAAAGATTGGATTTGCATTTCTGCTTCTGGCTTCCCCAAAAGGGGAAGGCAATAATAATTGAAAATCTGCATCTTAACTCCAACTTCCTTCAGGAAAGATTGGATTTGCATTTCTGCTTCTGGCTTCCCCCTGGGGGGAAGCCAGAAGCTAAGCTGACTGATGAGGGGTAAGATTTAAAACTAATAATTATCTATGGCTTCCCACATTAATCAGCTTTAAGCTGCTCTTCTGTGTAGTAACCACCATCAACAATGATTTCTTTGTAGTTATCCTTATCTACTGCAACTGGTGTGCAAAGATATGAAGGAACTGTAATCTTACCATTGTTGTACTGCTCTTTATCGTTGATTTCTGGCTCTGAACCTTCAAGAACTGCCTGAACCATAGTTACACACTTGTCAGCAAGAAGACGTGTGTCCTTGTAAACTGACATTGTCTGTGAACCTGCGATGATGTTCTTTGTAGCCATAAGCTCTGCATCCTGACCTGTGATAAGTGGCCAATCTTTGCCAACCTTGTATCCAGCACCTTCAAGAGCTGCCTTACATCCATAAGCAAAACCATCAAAAGCTGTTGCACAGATATCTAATTTGTCTTTAGCATAGAAACCTGTTAAGTAGTTCTCGCAGTTCTGCTGAGCTGTTTCCTGAGACCATCTTAAGATACATGTCTCTTCAAATGAAGTTCTGCCTGACTTACATACCAATGTACCGTCATCAAGGTATGGCTTAAGGACTTCCATAAGACCGTCATAAAGCATTACAGCGTTGTTATCATCTGGAGATCCCATGAAGAACTCGATTGTGTATGACTCGCCTGCTTCGCTAGCTTTCTTAAGATCTTTAGACTCTTCGATGTACTTACCGATTGCTGTACCAACACCCTTGTTATCGAATGTTGCATAGTAAGAAACTGCATCAGTGTCCATAAGAAGACGATCGTAAGCGATGATAGGAATACCTTGTTCCTTAGCCTGCTGCTCTACATTTACAAGAGCTGATGAATCGATAGCTGCGATAACCAAGCAATCAGCGCCTGAAGCAATCATGTTCTCAATCTGTGAAACCTGAGCCTGAACATCATCCTCTGCATACTGAAGATCAACTTCGTAACCAAGCTTCTCAAGCTTTTCCTTCATGTTGCTACCATCATTGATCCATCTCTCTGATGACTGTGTAGGCATTGCTACGGCAACCTTCTTGCCACCGCCTGCATTAGAACTGCCAGTTGTTGCTGCGCCATCTCCATCATCTGGTGGGTTACCAGTGTCGGCAGGGCCACAACCAATAAGCAAGCTCATTGACATCAGAGCTGTAAGCAATACTCCCAATACTCTTTTTTTCATTATTTCTTCTCCTCCTAATAAAAAAATTCTGCAACCTTCGTTGCCTTAACTATGGTACGATTCTAGCAGTTAACATTTTGCAATAAAATATAAAATTCTATTTTAAATCTTAGAAATTCTACAATCATAGAAATTCGATATTTCATCGTAGAATATTGTAGTTTTTTGTAGATTGTTGCATAAGAAAGAGTTTTGCTACGCAAAA
>DBWZ01000037.1:0-13302 GCA_002309345.1 Pseudobutyrivibrio sp. UBA1225 | reverse complement strand
GAGATTGCAAAGCAATTTCCTATAAGTAAAAAAACGACTCTAAAAAGAGCCGTTAAACTAACACTAATTCTGATATAAAAACAACCGCACAACAAATCGCAGCAACCCTAAACAGGCTTTGATTAAACCACGCTGCTATGATTCCAACCACCAGGGCAAATACACCTGCAATCTTGTTTTGAGTAACCTGAATGATAGCAGGAAAAGTCATCACCGCCAAGGTAACATATGGAACATAATATAAAAACGACCTGACAAAGGTATTCTTGATTGGTTTTCTAAAAAGGGTGACCGGCAGAATTCTGATAAAGGTACTCACCACCGCAGCCACAAGGATGTATATATAAGTCTTACTCATTTTCAACCTCCGGATGTGGAAATGTAATTGCGGCAAAGACAGATATCACAACAGTAAGAATAATTGTCTTGGTACCGCTAGATATATTTGTAAGGAAGGATGCATTGGCAGCTATAAAGCTTAAGACAAAGCTTATTATTATAAGAATAGCAACCACTCTGTTCTTTCTCGCTTCTGGGATAATGCAAGCTAAAAACATTCCATACAATGCAACAGAAACAGCGCTGACAACATTGGAGGGCATCAAATCTCCTGCGATAATTCCGCAGGCAGTCCCCATCGCCCAGCATGGCACTGCTATGGCGCAGGCCCCATAATTATAGAATGGATTGATCAATCCAGGGCGCTTGATAGTTATTGCAAATATCTCATCCGTCACACCGAAACCAACTAATATTCTATGAATCATGGATGTATTTGAATCAAACTTTTGACAAAGGGCTGTAGACATCAACAGGTATCTTGCATTAACCACAAGGGTCATTATCGCCATCTCTATAAAGCCAGCCCCTGCAGCCACAACCGTATATACGGCATACTCTCCTGCGCTGGCTCGATTTAAAAATGAATTGATAAATCCCTGTAAGGGTGTAAAATGTGCATTCCGAGCAAGTATGCCAAGAGAAAAGGCTACCGCAAAATATCCTAGACCGATTGGGATGCCATCTTTGAAGCCCTCTACAAAGGCTTGTCTTTTTGAAATAGAGTAATAAGTTTTCATAGTTTTTTAATACATTCACTTTCGCATAGGTGTAGAATAATGATATCGATAATTATTCTTGTCCTCAAAAATTATAGCTACATATCTAGTATATGGCAAGGAGTTTATAATGAAACCAGGTGTATATGAAACCACTCGTAAAAATGGTGATGTTTATTACCGAGGTAATATCACCTATAAAGGAAAACATATCAGCATCGGTAGCTATAACTCTGAAGCTATGTGCAACGCTGCCTATAATGAAGCGCGAGATATACTAAAGGATGATTCTATCACTCTGCTTTCCTATCAAAACAAAATAAAATCACTACCCTTTGAAAAGGTAGTGATTCTAATTAATTATAGAGATAATAATATCTACATCAAAAATCCAATTTACTTATTTAATAACTATTTTGTATATTACCTGAATCAGTCAACCATCCTAAAATTTGATAAGGATGATTTATTCTACTATTCAAGTCACAAAATACAATACCGCGGCGGTCATCTGTTTGTAAGCGATTACGGGATGCAGTACAACATATTAAACCGCTATGGAATCAAACCGTACGCCGTTAAGGGCAAAGACTATGCCTTCGCCAACGGCGATGAATTTGATTTGCGATACTCAAACATTATTTTAGTAAATAAGTATCACGGTGTTTCCAAAGAAAACAAATCCGGTCGAATTAAATACGTGGCCAAGATTCACTTAAATGGTGATTTCATTATTGGCCGCTATTCTAGCGAAGCAAAAGCAGCCGTAGCCTACAATAAAGCTGTTGATCTATGCAAAGCCCGCGGCATGAACAAAAACTTCGCCACTAACTTTGTCACCGAATACTCTCCACGCGAATACGCCGACGTATATACGGATATAAAAATCTCCTCTCATCTGTATAAGTTCTTTAGGAATAAGAACTTTAGAGAAGCGTAGACTAGTTTACATAAAACGGCACGTTATTTTCTGCTCATTTTCCACTGTAACATTCGTGGATTGTGCGGTTTTTATGGATTGATGATTATCCATTTTATCTGTTTTTTGATAAATATTATTTGCAGTAATCATTTCAGTATACTTTTCACCATTGATATTATGTGTCCTTTCAAAAGTATTATGTAGCTTAATCATCCATACATTGCCATTGAAGTCTATTGATTTTTCTTTAATAAAAAATTTATCTATAACCCTACCATTATCATTAACTCCAATAACAGTGTTAGCATCGAAATCAACAATTACATTCTTATAGCTTTTTCTATTTGACAATTCTAAAATCCTACTATCCTTCGGTATTTTGGGATTATTAAAGGTAATTCTACTTATTGGTCCTTCAAGATATCTCTTTTTAACTCTTAGAACTTTAGTATTTTTTATGTTATGGGGCTTTTCACCGTTCTCAAACTCAACATCAAACAATGGCGCTTCATCTCCACCAACTCCAATTAATCTTTCATAGAACATCTCATCTTTGTTGACAGACTTTTCATCCACTGCTTTACATGATACATATACATATTTATCAAATTCTCTCTTAAATTCACAACCACATGAATCTACTATTTCATCTTTAACCACAACAGATCGTACCAAGCTATCATTTGCATATTTAAATAGTGCAATTTTATTGTTATTACTATACACTTCCTTAATTAATATATTATTTTGGGAATCATATGTAAAATTAACTCTATCTCCCTCCGGAAATTCTATTAAAGAATAACCATTTGAGATAGCCATATTATTAGTATATATTTCTGCCTCAATCAGCTTATTATTTACATATTTTATACTACCCAACAATTCAGCATTATCATCATTTGCACCGTTTGCATATACTTTATGCAATGTGCTTTTATCTTTTGGATTATATATTACCTCTGTTCGTATATTCTTGGCATTCCATTGGTAATCCCCTATCAAATAAGTCACTTCATCTCCTGTTCCATATATATGTACCACCCCATCTTCATTTAAGGTAATAGCTCCTTTTTGAAGTAATTCCTCGCTTCCTTTCGTTAAATATTCATTTATACTCGAAGGCATCTGTTGTTCTAATTGTTGTTTTGTTTGAAAAAGTTCCTCTCCAACCTTTATCTCATTTTCACTTACTTGTATAATTATATCGTTTTCTCTTTTTATCAAATAAGAACCATTATTTATATAGTTACATAAAGTATCATCTGGTTTGAACGTATAAAATAAGTCTCCCACTTTTATCGTACCGATAGGATTTATCGCACTTCGTTGAATAATTTTAAAATCCGAATCATATATTGTAGTCAGAATCCTTTCTCCTCCTATACTATTAATCAACTCAACCTCATTTACCATCGGATGATTTTGCTTAATGAGTCCCTTTTGCTTCATCACTTCTATGTTTCCAAACTCAATAAAGCCATCGATAGCTGCATCGTTTCTTCTATCTCGTAATACATATGCAGTTTCATTGTAATTACCTTGAGATGGTTCGAACTTTTTAGTAACCAAGCCATAATGCATTGCTTCATGAGACATTCCATCAGGTCTAGCCATAACCATGGATTTTATCGCCAAACGATTCAATTTTTCCCCTTTATATTCAAAGCGAGCTTGTGGAATGTCATCCCTATAAACAACTACTTTATTATCATCCTTAGAAATATTATTTTGAGATACTTTAAACAAACCATTAAACGGTATTTCTTCGATTTGGGGATTATCTTCCCAAGTATTGGACTCGACTAATTCATTGTTCTTAAAAACATAATAATCGCTTTTCTCTTCTTCTACTTCATTATCCTTTTTATACGTCCATGTACATGTAAATATAACCCTACCATCTTTTTCTTCACGTTTCGCTACTTTATTATATTTTTCGCCTCTAAAATTATGACTTATATCATAATTTGCACTAATGTCCAACAATTCATTTTCGAATTTGATCTTTTCTCCATCTTTTTTCACATTTTTATTTTCTATCATTTTTTTTACGCGTATGATGTATTCACAAACGAATACACATACCTCCCTCCTTTTCTTAATAAAATTTTTAATATTTAGTTTTTATCCTTGTACTAGTACATTTTCTATTCAAAAAAATAGTATCGGTTTTTTCCATTAAAATAAAAAAAAGTCGGATAATACAAAAAAAATCACATCCAGCCACGCGAGTAACTTTTTTTACATACAAAAAACATCCTGCGGCATCAAGCCTAACAGGATGTTTTGAATCAAAATTTTAATGATTTATAGGTGTTGTTGAAGTCATCATTTAACTGTTATTGGAAATGAATTATTAAATGTCACTTGCTGGCTATTTGCTGATTTTTCATCAATAACAGTAATCTTTTTTTCAAAATTTTGAGGTTCTTTATAAGCAGTAGCATCTTTGCTCGTATTTACAAATCCTTTATGATTCAAGCATGAGTTAAGGGTAGCCTGTTGTTGTCCTAAAGTAAATTTAATATCCTCAACTATATGATTCTTTTTTTCTGCACTAACGGAATTAGATCCACTATCGTTAGAATGTTGCACTGCTTTCTGTTCTTCTTTTATTCTCTCATATGAATCTAAAATTTTCTTTTGTTCTTCAACACTAGTATGAAATCTTTTTGCCAACCAATCCATATATTCAGGTTCATCACCCTCTAATGATAAGGCTATTGCCTCTAACACTTCTTCATCTACTGTTTCATATTCATTTTCATTCGAAGAATATTCAATGTCATTAGACGGCCCCACTGCTTTAGCCTCGTTGTTTTGGCTCTTGATTGAATTTAAAATTACCTGTTGCTCTTCAATGAAAGCATCATAATCGACTTCCGATTTATTCAAATCGAATTGCTCGCCCATAAGTGCCACGGCAATATCCTCTGATAATACAGATTTGTCTTCTACTTTGTTAGGCGCTTTAATCGAATCATATTCGATGCCATTGGTCTCTAATATTTTTTTAGAAATATGAGGGTCCTTCATAATGTTATTGTGCGCTTTTACATATAACGGAAAATTCTTATTGCTTGGCTCTGAAATATCTACCAACCATTTTTTGGCCGCAAATAAAGCGTCATGAAATTCTGTGTCGTTTTTAAATTCATTGTCATTTTTTAAGGCCTGATTTTCACAATCCAATTTCAAAGATTTACTGTAAAAAATAACATCCTCAAGCGCTTTAATTTTCTCATCGCCATCTTGTTCACGCTCCATTTGATTAATTGCATCAAATAATTTTCTCAAGTCACTTTCTGCCTGTTCATATATATCAAGCGCAATACCTTTCCCTTTATTTTTACCCATTTTTACTCTCTCTTTCCTAAATACTAGTATGATTATCCATCGTTCATAATGTTAAAATTTGACCTCTTATATATAGTTCAATAAAAAAAATTATTTTTTTCCTTTTATACAAAAAAAATATCCCGTGGCTATAAAGCCAACGGGATATTTTGAAAACAAATTTTTTAAATTCTTAGTTGTTGATGAACTTATCTTCTTCGTTGTTCCATGAATAAAGCTGACGGATTTCCTCACCAACCTTCTCTGATGGATGCTCAGAAGCAAGCTTTCTCATAGCCTGGAAGTGTACCTGACGACCAGCTGGAGACATATCAAGAAGGAATTCTTTTGCAAAAGAACCATCCTGGATGTCAGCGAGAACCTTCTTCATAGCCTTCTTTGTATCTTCAGTGATAATCTTTGGTCCTGTGATGTAATCACCATACTCAGCTGTGTTAGAGATTGAATATCTCATGCCTGCGAAGCCTGACTGATAGATAAGATCAACGATAAGCTTCATCTCGTGGATACACTCGAAGTATGCGTTTCTTGGATCATAGCCAGCCTCAACAAGTGTTTCGAAACCAGCCTGCATAAGTGCACAAACACCACCACAAAGTACTGCCTGCTCACCAAAGAGATCTGTCTCTGTCTCTGTTCTAAATGTAGTCTCAAGAACACCAGCTCTAGCACCACCAATACCAAGTGCATATGCAAGTGCAAGGTCAAGAGCCTTTCCAGTAGCATCCTGCTCTACAGCAACAAGACAAGGCACACCCTTGCCAGCCTGATACTCAGAACGTACTGTATGACCTGGTCCCTTAGGAGCAATCATAGTAACGTCAACATCAGCTGGTGGCTTGATGCAACCAAAGTGAATATTGAAACCATGAGCAAACATAAGCATGTTACCAGCTTCAAGGTTTGGCTCGATGTCTTTCTTGTACATATCTGCCTGCTTCTCATCGTTGATAAGAATCATGATAATATCAGCCTTCTTTGCAGCCTCAGCAGCTGTATAAACTGTAAGTCCCTGCTTTTCAGCCTTTGCCCATGACTTTGAACCTTCGTAAAGACCGATAATAACATCGCATCCACTCTCCTTGAGGTTGAGTGCGTGAGCGTGACCCTGGCTACCGTAACCAATAATAGCTATTGTCTTACCCTTCAATAATGAAAGATTACAATCTTCCTGATAATAAATCTTTGCGTCTTGTGACATTTCTTAATCCTCCTAAAATTATATGAATAATAATTTAAAACTGTTTGAACGATGACTAGAGAATAACTACATCGTCTGTACCACGGCTGAGGCCTGTGAGGCCCGTGCGCGCGAGCTCGAGTATATCGTAATCCCCAAGCATATCAAGGAATGAATCTAGCTTGCTCTGATTGCCAGTAACCTCGAGAACCATCGAATCGTGAGTGACATCTACAACCTTGCCATGGAAAATCTCTACTATAGTAAGAACATCTTGTCTATCAGTGTTGCGAGCCGAAATCTTAACAAGCATAAGCTCTCTAGTAACTGAAAGTCCATCTCTAAGTTCCTTGACGTTCATGACCTCAGTGAGCTTAGAAACCTGCTTTTCAATCTGCTCTAGAATCATCTCGTCACCATGAGTTACTATCGTCACTCTAGTGTATCTAGGATCGGCTGTAACTCCAGCGGAAAAACTATCGATATTGTAGCCTCTACGGGAAAATAATCCTGAAATTCTGCTAGTAAGACCTGGTGTGTTTTCGACTAAAATAGAAAGGACCTTTTTAGACTCCATAATGTTTCTCCTACATTTGATTGTTTTATCACTTTAATGGTTTACAGTATAAAACTATACAAATTCTATCACAATAAGGAAAGATGTCAACCCAAATCTATATTATTCAATGTATTCTTTTACCCAAAAACATCGCCTTTTACATACGTAATGAAAAAGATGCAGAGACTATCCCTAGATAGTCGCTGCATCTCTATTTCAAATTATAAACTAATATTAAATATTTTGTGTTTTACTAATACTCGAAGGATTTTCTCTTCTAACAGCTTGTAAAGCTGCATGATTTCTATTTTCCATATATGGTCTAAGATTTCTTATTATAAATTCAGTCTCACCGTGACTAGCAAGATTATATAATCTCTGATCTTCGGTAAGCTGACTCAGAACATACGGTGAAGTCAGATTCTCATTATTCATAAATAAATTTATATCATTATTAACGACTGCAAAAATACTGTCTCTAGTTGTATTTGGAATGTCATTACGCATTGCATAGTCTAAACTTGTTAAATGACGTGATGCTGCATCTAGAAATGATTGTAAATTTCTAAATCTTTCACTAACTGCACCAGTAATGTTGTCACCATGAATATTGATGATAATATTTAATTGTTCTCTCGCATATTTTTTCAATACCTTTAAAACCTCTTTTGCAACTCCTATACTTATCTCCATTTTTCATTCCTCCTTAAAAAAGTTTTAATTAATTGCTTCTACTATTAATTCAAAAAAAATTTCTATTTTTTTCCATATTTACAATTTTCAAATAAAATCTTTTTAAAAATCAAATACATATACGCAATAAAAAGATGCAGAGACTATCCCTAGATAGTCTCTGCATCTTCTCCTTTACACATATTAAATTCTTCTAATTAATAGTATCTACCATCATATGGATTGTACAACCCCATCTGAATTGGCTGGCGAGTATCTTCATAACATAAGGTTATGTAGAAATCTCTGAACTCAAATCCTTGCTTAGTCCATTCGATTTTGCCTTTCTCGCAATCACAGTATTCGCTGTAATCTATCCACTGCAAAACCTGCATCAATGGTCTGTCCATCATTTTGCTGGTGGCTTCTTTGAAAGTCCATACTTCGGTAAATTTTTTATCTAACTCACTTCTTTTAACAGATTCAAGAAACTCCTGATCATATTTTGTAAAAAAGCGCTCAACTAAGCTTCTGTCGTAGGGCCTGATGCGCTCAACATCGATTCCAACCGGCTTGTCAGAAATAGCAGCCACAGCAAAAAAATTGGAGTGTGAAATGCTAAAATCGACGTTTTTAGGCTGTATGAAAATCGGTTTCCCTTGTGATGTTGTGGAATATACATAAGGTCTTTGGATGTGATTTTCCCAAAGAAGCTTCTCGAGAAGATGGGCTGCCCCCAATCGCTCACACTTGCCCCTGAGTGTTTTGGCTTCATCTACGTGGGCTCTACGCTGAGGGCTAATCATGTCGTAGACTTCGTCAAATATAAACGGATTTTGAAGTGGTTCACAATTGTATGCTGCCGCTTTAATCATAGAATTCCCCTTTGCTTTTATATATAATAGTATATCATAGTAAAAAATTAGAATGTTAAATTTTTGTAAATAATAAAAGGTCAATTATTGTCAAGCTGGCTCGAAATAGAACAGTTAATTGCTTAGTTTAGGGGAGTGACTATGAAATTTCTTATTTTTGAAATGAAAACAGTCTGTTACAATTCATATCTTTACTTCGGTGATGCCTTGGGCTCTGCCCTCAAAAATTTCGGTCATGAAGTTGAATACTTCAAAATTGACGAGGATTCCTTGGATGATTTAGAAAACTATGTGGGCGCCAAATACGATTGCCTTATAGATTTTAACTCTGATTTGCCAAGGGCTCTTATGGATGATGATTCCTACTTCCTAGACCATGTTGATGCTCCATTTTATGACATCATATTGGATCATCCACTCTATCACCACGACACCTTGCAAATCAACCTTAATAACTTCCACGTAGTATGCTTAGATGATAATCACAAGAATTATATACACAAATACTATCCGCATATTAAATCTGTAGTAGTGACACCAATGACAGGTGAGCTTGCCTTTGGTCAAGATTCAATAGACTGGGATGATTTTGAATCACGCCCTTACGATATCCTGTTTTCTGGCACTTATACTGCCCCAACTAGAATCGAAGCATCTATTTTAAAGCTACCTACTATGCTTCGAGAAAACGTATATGCGTTAATAGATATGATGAAGGCCAATTCCAATCTAACCATCGAAGAAGCAGTTGACGAATTGGCTTCAAATGATATATACGACTATATCAATTCTGATAAACCATTACATACTCAAAGCTTTTATCTTGCAGACACCTATATCAGATGCTTAAATCGCAAGAAGCTAGTGGAGACCTTGGATAAATCTAACTATCCACTACATCTATTTGGCGGACTTTGGGATGAGCTAGATTTAAAACATGCAAACATACACAGGGAGCTTCCATTCAATCTTACTTTTACCGTATTTGCGAAGTCTAAAATCACCGTAAATATCATGCCAAATTTTAAAGCTGGAAGCCACGATAGAGTCTTTTCCGGACAG
Organism: Pseudobutyrivibrio sp. UBA1225; assembly: GCA_002309345.1. GTDB lineage: Bacteria > Bacillota > Clostridia > Lachnospirales > Lachnospiraceae > Pseudobutyrivibrio. The sequence continues at coordinate 3,614 of DBWZ01000037.1, read as the reverse complement.
CTTAACGGCGCAGTTTCTTTGACTGACCCTACAAGCTTACTACTTAAGGAATATCAGGATAATGCTAGCATACTCTTCTACGACCTTAACAATATGGATGCCATTATAGAAAAACTTGATTCTAGCTTATCAGACCTGACAAAGCTAAAAAAAATAGCCCAGAATGGTTATGAAATTGCTTCCAAAAACCATACCTGGACTAATATTGTAAACATTATTATCGATGACTTGAACTAGTCTAAGTTAAGCATCTCTTGGTAGAAAGTAAAGTAATCCTTTCTGTTTTGCTTTGTGAATTCGATAGCTGTACGTGGATGCTGATTCAAAAGACCTGTTGTGAGGTACTGCATATCATATCCCCAAACAACACCTTGTTCCTTAAGTGGGACCATGAATTCCTCCGCAAACTTAAGAGCATATCTTTCTTTGTATTTAGGGTTCTTAAGGAAGCCTAAAAGTAATTCCATTGCACAGTTGCCGGCGCCACGCCCCATGCTGCAGTATGTAGCATCAAGATAATCTACATCATCACCAACAGCCTCGATAGTGTTGGCAAAAGCAAGCTTTTGATTGTCATGAGCATGAATACCAACCTTTTTGCCGTACTTAGCAGCCGCATTGCAATATACATCTGCGATACGCTGAATCTGCTCTGGATATAATGAACCATAGCTATCTACGATGTAGACACAAGAAATAGGTGTCTGACAAACAATATCAAGCGCTGCCTTGATATCATCCATCTGAGCAGTAGAAATAGCCATAATATTACATGTGGTCTCGTAGCCCTTGTTGGCTGCGTCTTCTATCATTGCAACTGCACCTGGCAACTGATGAAGGTAAGTAGCAACACGGATTAAATCAACTGGACTTTCGCTCTTGTCATGGATGTCTTCTTTATAATTACATCTTCCAACATCTGCCATGATAGCAAGCTTGAGATCTGTATCGTTGTCACCAACAATCTTTCTAATATATTCATCAGATGAAAACTTCCATGGTCCAAATTTTGACTCATCAAACTGCTCTTTGTCAGCACGATAACCCATTTCCATGTAATCAACCCCGGCCTTTACATTAGTTAAATAAAGTGCCTTTGCAAACTCGTCTGTAAAATAAAAGTCGTTAACCAGACCTCCATCACGAAGTGTTGCATCAACTACACGTACGCTTTCTCTAACTTCGAGAAGCTTTGAAACCTCTTTCATCTTTCTGTCCTCCATAATTTGTATTACTGCACTTTAGTGGTTAAAAGTGCTAAAGTATTGTCTAGTATACTCGACCGACACAAATATGTCAATATGCATAAAAACAGCCAATCAGCTCAAAATCGGCATTTCTTTAGTAATTATTCACTAACGAGCGCCTAATTTTGAACTAATTGGCTGATAAAGAACCTTATTTTTATAAATTCCTACAATGATTTATACTATCTCAAACTTCTGAGTACTTGCATTGAGTTGCTTTGTAACATCGTTGTTTTGATCCATAGCATCATTGATACCCTGAATCTCACTAACAATCTCTGATGCAGAAGATGCTGAAAGTGAAATCGCATTTGAGCTTTCCTGAACTGAGCAAGAAATAGACTCAATTCTATCTGCCATTTCATTCATTACAGCATTAAGGTTGTCTGCCTTTTCAGAGAACTTTTCAAGCATCTCATCAATCTTTGTTGCGGTCTCTTCGTATTTAGAACCAGTCTCAACAAAAGCATCGTAATCTGTAAGAACATTATTGTTTATGAAATCAATTACCTGCACTGCATTGTCAGAAAGAGTCTTAACAGCTGCTGTAACCTTTCCAGAAATCTCCTGGATATTTCCTGCAGTATCCCTTGAATTAGAAGCTAGCTTACTAATTTCATCAGCAACAACAGCGAAGCCTTTACCTGCCTCACCGGCACGCGCAGCCTCAATCGATGCATTAAGAGCAAGAAGGTTAGTCTGGCTAGCGATATCCAAAATTTCATTTGTCAAATCGCCAATCTTATCAACCTGCTCTGATTCCTGAACTGAAACCTCAAGAACTTTTGAAAGCTCTTCCATCTTGGCACCAGTGCTTTCCTTCTTGCTGTTAGCTTCACGCTTGATTGCGTCAGCCTCCTCCTTGATGTCATTTGCCATCTCGGCACCAGCTTTAGCCTCTGTATCAATAGCCTCTGCAGCCTCTCTAACCACCGAAAGTCTCTCATTTAAATCGTCAGATGTTGTTGCAACATTTTCCATTGATGCTGCAAGCTCTTCCATTGCTGCAGAAGTGTTGGTAACATTGTCACTTGCACTTTGAATCTTAACAATCATTCTATCTGATGCTGCAGTAAGCACGCCAGCACCATCCTTAACGTCCTTGATAACACCCTGTAATGTACTCAAGAATTTATTGATACCACCAGAAATAAGTCCTAGCTCTGTGTTAGTCTTGGTATTTAATCTGGCAGTCAAATCACCCTTACCATCATCAATATTTTTAATGATACTCTGAATCTCATTGGACATGCTGCGGATAGTCTTATTAACTCTCACATAAGTAAGTACAAAGCTTGCTACAATAAGAATCACAACAATTGCCATCAAAATGTAGCCCTTAGACATCTGCTCATTAATAAATACATCCAGATATGCGCCGAAGCCATCGTTTAACTGAACAATACCATCTTCTATAGAAGCAAGTGCCGCATATACGTTATCAAGACTTGTACCGTAGTCCTGAGAAACATATGAAATAGCACCTGGTAAATCACCTGCAACTATACAGTTTTCAAGATTGGTTGCAGTTGTGGTAAATGCTTCTACTGTTGCTCTTAAGTTTTGTACACGCTCCTGTCCATCAGGTAAATTCTGAGGGATAAGACAATCATCCATGTACACAAGCTTATCCATAGCTTCAGCTATATAACCTTCCATATCTGCAAAATCAGCCTTTGTGAATGTTGTACCTGCCTCAAACTGGCCAAGATTCTTGTTAATTTCTGCAGAAATATGGATAATATCCTGCTTTAATACAGCTGCCTCATTTGCCAGCTGTAGCTGATTAGTGTTGGCAAGCATAGCCTGCGCCTTTACACTGTTGATTCCAGCTGTTGCCATAATCGAAAATACGATAAAAGCAACCATAATCGCAATATTTACGATAATGTTTTGGAATGTGATAGTCTGGAAGAAGCTTCCTGATGTGGCTGAATCAAGCCTAGAAATTGTTGTTGTGTCTTTTTTCTTCATTTTCTCGTTGTTTTTTCTCTTGCTACTCATAATAGCCCCCTATAATTATTTATGATGTACTTTGCTTCGTCTAATATTTGTCGCAAGTTAAAGAACAAAATCTTTAATTCTAAAAAATTTCTCAAAACCCCTCACTTAGCCTAGTGCTCACTAGGATTATATAATGTTTAATGCCATAAAGGACAAAAAACACACAATATTCATTAATTTTTAAATAATGTCATATTTTCTATAAAGGCGAAATAAAATCCCCTGAGCCAACCTGAATAATCAGACTGACTAGGGGATAAAAAGTTCTTATAATTTACGCGAAAGGATATCGGTTAATTAGAACTTACCAGCTGTAGCAGCTTCCTCAACTGAAACTGCAACTGCAACTGTAGCACCAACCAT
>DBWZ01000031.1:28157-55464 GCA_002309345.1 Pseudobutyrivibrio sp. UBA1225 | reverse complement strand
TCAGCTACAAGATTTATGTCTGGTAAGTTCCCATTCATGATTCTTGGTCTTCCAGGTGCTGCTCTTGCTATGTACAGAACAGCTCTTCCTGAGAAGAAGAAAGAAGTTGGTGGTCTTCTTCTTTCTGCAGCACTTACTTCAATGCTTACAGGTATCACAGAGCCAATCGAGTTTACATTCTTATTCGTAGCTCCAGCTCTTTATGGTATCCACTGTATCTTCGCAGGTGCTTCATACATGTTCATGCACATGCTTGGTGTTGGTGTTGGTATGACATTCTCAGGTGGTATCATCGATTTAATTCTCTTCGGTGTTCTTCCTGGAAACAAGCTTACTAGCTGGGTATGGGTACCAGTAGTAGGTGCAGGTTACTTCGTAGTTTACTACTTCTTGTTCACATTCCTTATCAAGAAGTTTGACCTTAAGACTCCTGGTCGTGACGCTGATGAAGAAGTTAAGCTTTACAGACGTTCAGACTACAATGCAAAGAAGGAATCTATGAACGATGAGACTTCTGAAAAGATTACAAACGGTCTTGGTGGTAAGGCTAACATCTCTGATGTTGACTGCTGCGCAACAAGACTTCGTGTAACAGTTCACAAGTCAGAGCTCGTTAATGATGCTATGCTTAAGGCTACAGGTGCTTCAGGTGTAGTTCACAAGGGTAACGGTGTTCAGGTTATTTACGGACCACACGTTACAGTTATCAAGTCTAATCTTGAAGATTATCTTGAGACAGCTCCAAATGTAGAATATAATGGAGCAAATGACGCTGTTGCTGAGGAGGCAAAGGCAGAGACTTCTGCAGAGCCAACTGGCAAGGTTGTTAAGACCGTTGTTCTTTCAAGCCCTGTTTCAGGTGTTGCTGCTGATTTAACAGAGACACCAGACGAAGTTTTCGCTCAGAAGATGATGGGTGATGGTGCTGTTGTTACTCCTAACGATGGTAAGGTAGTTGCTCCAGCAGATGGAACAGTTGTATTTGTATTTGATACAAAGCATGCTATCGGATTCAAGACTGATGATGATGTTGCTATGCTTCTTCATTTCGGTATTGATACTGTTAAGCTTAATGGTGAAGGCTTCAACGTTCACGTAACAAATGGCCAGAAGGTAAAGAAGGGTGACGTACTCATGGAGGCTGATTTAGATTTCATCTCTAAGAATGCTCCTTCAATTGCTACACCAGTTCTTTGCACAGAGCTTAAGGGTAATCAGAAGCTTCGTCGTCTTGCTGACGGAGAGGTTAAGGCTGGAGACGATTTACTAGCAGTAGATTTTTACGAGTAAGTAGGAGTATCCATGTATAGAGTTGAAAAGGTGCTAAATCATAATGCATTAATAGGTATATTGGAAAATACAACTCAAGAATTTCTCATTATGGGAAAAGGCATTGGTTTTGGTAAGCACGTCAGCGAAACTATCGATGTTGATACTGACTGCATGATTTATTCTTTAAAGGAATCCACCGAGCGTGGAGACAAAAGAGATTTAGTTACCTCTATCGACCCGTTATATTTGGAAATATCTAACGAACTATTAGATGGCGCCGAGGAGACATTTCAGACTATCGACAGGGATGTTATGCTCCCTCTGGCAGACCATATTGAATATGCTGTCAAAAGAAGTAGGAACAATGAGCAGCTCACTAATCCTTTGACCGACGACATTAGAGTGTTATTTCACTCTGAGTTTAAAGTCGCAGAAAAAGCCAAAGGTCTTATCGCTGAAAAGCTTGGTATACAACTTACGGATGATGAGATAGGCTACATAGCCCTTCATATTCATTCTTCAATTATGGATCAGGCAGTTTCTCAGGCAATGCAGATGGCAGAGGCAGTACGCCAATGCGCTTCACTGGTTGAGGCCGAAACCCGAAAGAAGTTTGATACCCAGTCCTTGTCTTACAACAGACTGCTCAATCATATTAGATATATGATTGCTCGTACTTTAAAAGGCGAAGTTATTAAGCTTGATATGAACGACTACATTAACGCCACTGCGGCAAATTCATTTCAAATGGCCACTAAGATTTGTGGCGAGCTAGAAAAAAGTCTCGATAAAAAAATCGATAGTGCAGAGATTGGCTATCTAGCCATGCATATCGAAAGAATTGCTTTAGATGAGATGAACTAATATTTAATAGTCTGCTTATTTCTATCAATAAGCAGGCTATTTTTTTTTCACTTTCTATGCTAAAATAGTTGTTTGTTGGATTACAAATAAATCTTTGAGAAAAGAGGGATTATTATGACAAAGATTGACATAATTTCTGGTTTCCTTGGAGCTGGTAAAACTACATATATCAAGAAAATACTTGAGGAAGCATACAAGGGAGAAAAGGTCGTCCTAATCGAGAACGAGTTTGGAGAAGTAGGAATCGACGGAGGATTCTTAAAGGATGCAGGAATCACTATTTCAGAGATGAATTCAGGCTGTATTTGTTGTTCACTTGTTGGAGATTTTGACAAGAATCTTCATGAGGTTCTCGAAAAGTTCAGTCCAGATAGAATACTTATTGAGCCATCAGGTGTTGGAAAGCTTTCAGATGTAATGACCTCTGTTATCAAGCTTGAAGAATCTGCAGATGTTAAGCTTTGCGGTCTTGTTACTGTTGTAAATGCACTCAAAGCATCAAAGCAGATGAAGGCATTTGGTGAGTTCTTTAATAATCAGATTGAGTTTGCTACAACTGTTGTGCTTTCTCGTTCACAGACAGCAACAGAGGATCAACTTGAGTTCTGCGTAAAGCAGATTCAAAAGCTCAATCCAAAAGCTGCTATTATTACAACACCTTGGGATGAAATCACAGGCGAGAAGCTGCTTTCAGTTATGGAGGGACAAGACAACCTTGCGCAGGATATGAAGCATCTTGCAGAGGAGGCTCACGAAGCTCATGAGCACGAGCATCATCATGAACACGAGCATCATCATGAGCACGAGCATCATCACGACCACGAGCATGAACACGAGCATGAACACGAGCATCATCATGAGCATGAGCACGACCATGAGCACGAACATCATCATGAACATGAATACCATCATGAACATGGCGAGAACTGTACATGTGGATGTCACGATCATGATCATCATCACCATCATGCAGATGATGTATTTACTACATGGGGCAAGGAAACACCTCATAAGTTTGAGAAAGCTGTAATTGAAAATGCAATGAAGGTTTTTGCAGAGACAGAAGATTACGGAACTGTTATCCGATCTAAGGGTATGGTTGAATCTGTTGAAGGTGGTTGGATTTACTTTGACTTTGTTGATGGTGAGTACGAGCTTAGAACAGGTGAGCCAGATTACACAGGTCGTTTGGTTGTTATCGGCGCAGACATCGATGAACATAAAATAGAAGAATTATTTGGATTGCTATAGCAATTATCATTTTGGAATAGATGATGAGGTTAAATATTTATGGCAAAGGATATACCAGTATATGTGTTTACTGGATTCATGGATAGTGGAAAAACTACCCTGATTCAGGAAACATTATTTGAAAATGATTTCGCCGCCGGCGGAGATGATAAAATCCTCATCCTTTCATGTGAGGATGGTGATGTTGAATACGACATTGAAAAACTTAAAACCGTTAATGCGAAGGTTGCAACTATTGATTCTGAAGAAGAATTTAATCTTGAGAATCTTACTCGAATTTCCAATGAGTATCAGCCGGATGTTATCTTTCTTGAGTACAACGGTACTTGGGGCGTTGAGCATATTTATGATGAGCCGCTTCCGGAGGGGTGGGTTCCAGCTCAGTCCTTGGCTACGGTTGATGCGACTACATTTGAAAATTACCTTAACAACATGCGCACTATGATGATGGAGCAACTTTTTAAGGCAGAGGTAGTTATTTTTAACAGATGTACGGATGCAACACCAAAGACAAAGTTCCGTGGTCAGATTAAATCAATGAATCGTCCAGCTCAGATTGTGTACGAGAGAGCAGATGGTTCTATTGATGATTCACCAGAAGAGCTTCCTTTTGATATCAATGCTGATGTGATAGAGATAACTGATGCAGATTATGCTCTATGGTTTATGGATTGCATGGAAAATGCCAAGAAATACGATGGTAAAACAGTTCATTTCTTGGGTCTGGTTTATAACCCTAATGACGGCAAGCTTAGACGAGATGTGTTTGTTCCAGGCCGTTTTGCGATGACATGCTGTGTCGAGGATATTCAGTTCTTGGGCATTAAATGCAAATGGGACAAAGCGTCAACCTTGGCTCACAGAAGTTGGGTTGATATAACCGCCAAGGTTAAGATTGAGTTTGCCAAGGAGTACAAGGGTAAGGGACCGGTTTTATATCCAGTTGATATTAAGCAGGCTGAAAAGCCAGAGGATGAGTTGGTTTATTTTAGTTAATATATACTCAATCAAGTAATTATCACTGTTCCTTTGAATCTTGTTAGGTATGGACTTCAGCTTTAGATGTTGCTTACGAAAGTTATATTGGAAAAGCTCATAAGATTTAATTAGTTTTCATGGAGGGTTGCCTCTTTCGTTTGTAGACGAGAGAGGCATTATTATTTTCAGCTGTTGTTTATCTTAATAATATATTTGAGTACAATTGTTTTCATCATGGAAGGATAGGTTTATGAAAAAATTTAACAAAAAACAAATAGCAATAGTAGGCGTAGTAGCACTTGTCTTAGTGGTGCTTGTGGCTATTATTTTTCACACGTGTAAGCAGGGCAAAGCAAATTCTGAAAATACAGCGCAAGCGGCTCAAAATTCACCCGCTGATAAAGTAGATGAGAGTAAGGATGACAAATCTTCTCAAGATGCAGACGCTAAAGAATCCAACGATGAAGTCCCTGAAGACGCAGGTGATGAATCAGACAATGAAGAAGAACCCATTGGAGAATTCAAATATGTCGAGAATGAGTCAGGCGATAAATATGATGAATTTTTGGCAGGAAAGGGCACGATAAGCTTTTCATATTATCGGAAAAATGCAAATAAAACGGCATACTCAGTTAATGTTGGCGAATTGAGTGAGCTTTTACTTAAACAGGATGTCACACTTGAGCAATTGGTAAAGTCAATCAATAATGCTTTTGCCTTATCTGATGAGGACTATGAGCGCGATGACAAAGTTGAGTCAGTAAGCTATGCATTTATAGACTGCGGAAAGGATGGAAATCGCGAGTTGGTCTTAAGTGTTGACTGCACTAAACTTCCTTTTCATGATTTTAAACTGGTGATAAAAGATATTAGTAGTCAATTGCAGGTGGTTTATGCATGTTTTTCCCATGGTGAGCGTTGGGATGTTTATTTTAACGAGTATGGAGTAATCTACAATTCTGGAGTTCCAGGATTTGATGAGTGTATGTTCTATGATGCTTATGATCTAATGGATAGTACTGGCAAGATAAAGCCGATTTATGATATTGAAGTGGCGCGTAAAGATGGGTTAGGTGAAGCTATGCCAGAATTAGAAGTTATAGATGAAAAATATGTTTTTACAATACAAACATTAAGTTATGATAACAAAAAGTATCGAACCTATGCTTTCTATAACTCTGATAAAGAAACTTATGAGAAGCCTGACATTCCTAATCTTAAAGAATCTATAGACAAATGTTTTGATTGCGAATCCATATCCATGGATGAGTTTAATAAGATGAAAAAGGAGAGGTTAAAAGCTGTTGGGGTATCTGAAAAAGAGATTGACAACGAGACATTCAAGAAATTAGAGTACACTCAAATATACGAAGGGAAAGCAGAGTAGTTAAAGCTTAGGATAAAAGTAAATAGCAAAACATATAGCATTTGTAATTTTTTGTCCACTTTCACACTTTACAATGCTACAGTGAACATATATAATACGAAGGTATGTTTATTATATGGAAGGAGTCTAAATTTATGTACGAAATCGTAAAGAAGGAAAAGCTTTCCGACAAGATTTTCCTTATGGTTGTTAAGGCACATCGTGTCGCTGATAACTGTTTACCAGGACAGTTTATCATCGCAAAGATAGATGAGGAAGGTGAGAGAATACCTCTTACTATTTGTGACTATGACAGAGCGGAGGGAACAATTACAATTGTGTTCCAGATAGTTGGCGCATCTACAGAGCGCATGGCAAACCTTGAAGTAGGTGATGGCTTTGCGGATTTCGTAGGTCCACTTGGACAGCCTTCAGAGTTATGTGAAGAGACAAATCTCGAAGAGACTAAAAAGAAGAGTATCGTATTCATCGCTGGTGGTGTTGGTACAGCCCCTGTATATCCTCAGGTTAAATGGCTTAAGGAGCACGGTGTTGATACAACAGTTATCATCGGTGCGCGTTCAAAGGATATCCTTTTCTATGAGGATGAGATGAGAGAAGTTGCTACTGAGCTTTATCTTGCAACAGATGATGGAAGCTATGGATTCCACGGTAATGGTTGCCAGCAGCTTCAGGCTCTTGTAGATTCTGGCAAGAAGTATGACCACTGCGTAGCAATCGGTCCTATGATTATGATGAAATTTGTATGCCTCCTTACAAAGGAGCTTGGTATTCCTACAGTTGTATCTATGAACCCTATCATGGTTGATGGTACAGGTATGTGTGGTGCTTGCCGTCTTATGGTTGGCGACGAAGTTAAGTTCGCTTGTGTTGATGGTCCAGAGTTTGATGGTCACCTTGTTGATTTTGATCAGGCAATGGCTCGTTCAAAGCAGTACAAGACAGAAGAAGGCAGAGCATTATTAAAGCAGCAGGAAGGTGATACACATCACGGCGGCTGCGGAAATTGTGGAGGTGACAAATAATGGCAGATGGATTTGTTAGAGTACCTATTTCAGAGCAGGACCCAAAGGTTCGTGCTACAAACTTTGAAGAGGTATGTCTTGGATATACAGAAGAAGAAGCAGTAGAAGAGGCAGGACGTTGCCTTAACTGTAAAAAGCCAATGTGCGTTGCAGGATGTCCAGTTTCAATCAACATCCCAGCATTTATTGAGCAGGTTAAGAATCGTAATTTTGAAAAGGCTTATGAAATCATTTCTGAGTCTTCAGCACTTCCAGCAGTTTGCGGACGTGTTTGCCCACAGGAATCGCAGTGCGAAGGCAAGTGTATCCGTGGTATTAAAGGAGAGGCTGTTGCAATCGGTAAGCTTGAGCGTTTCGTAGCAGATTGGGCTAGAGAAAACGGAATCAAGCCAAAGAACACATCTACTCCTAATGGACACAAGGTTGCAGTTATCGGTTCAGGTCCTTCTGGTCTTACAGCAGCTGGTGACTTAGCAAAGCTTGGTTATGATGTTACAGTATTCGAAGCACTTCATGAAATGGGTGGTGTTTTAGTATACGGTATTCCTGAGTTCAGACTTCCAAAGGAAAAGGTTGTTAAAGCTGAGGTAGAGAACGTTAAGGCTCTTGGCGTTAAGTTCGAGAAGAACGTTATTATTGGACGTTCAATCACTATCGATGAGCTTATGGAAAAGGAAGGATTCGAGGCAGTATTTATCGGTTCTGGTGCTGGTCTCCCTATGTTCATGCACATTCCAGGTGAGCAGGCTAATGGCGTATTCTCTGCAAACGAATACCTTACACGTAACAACCTTATGAAAGCTTTCAAGGAAGGTTATGATACACCAATCGCTCGCGGCAAGAAGGTAGTTGTTGTCGGCGGCGGTAACGTTGCAATGGATGCTGCACGTACAGCTCTTAGACTTGGTGCAGAGGTTCACGTTGTATATCGTCGTAGCGAGCAGGAGCTTCCAGCAAGAGCAGAGGAAGTTCATCACGCTAAGGAAGAGGGCGTTATCTTTGACCTTCTTCAGAACCCTACAGAAATCCTCGTTGATGAAGAGGGTAATGTTAAGGGCTGCAAGGTTATCAAGATGGAACTTGGTGAGCCAGATGCTTCAGGACGTCGTAGACCAGTTGAGATTCCTGGCAGCGAGTACGAAATTGACTGTGACACCGTTATCATGTCACTTGGTACTTCACCAAACCCACTTATCTCAAGCACAACAATTGGACTTGATACCAACAAGAAGGGTTGCCTCATTGCTACAGAGCAGGGCGCAACAACAAAAGAAGCAGTATACGCTGGTGGCGATGCCGTAACAGGCGCAGCAACAGTTATCCTCGCTATGGGCGCTGGTAAGACTGCCGCAGCCGCAATCGACGAATACTTCAAGAATCGCTAAAACTAAATTTACGCATAACATAATGGGCAGCCCACAGGCTGCTCATTTTTTGCGCCCTTTTTCAAAAATAGTGCTTCTCCATCCCCATGAAAATTCCCTACAGGCCCCGCCCCTTAGGTCCCGGCCCCAGCCCGGCATGTGTTTCGACTTAAGAAGAATTTTGCATTTTCTTATTCTCGAATGTGGAGCTTATGCGGGTGTCTTTTCACAGCTTTTACAAGTTGAATTGAATGTGTGAAGCTTGGCGGACAGAAAACAATTATCAATTATATGTTATCAACTAGTCTTAGGATAATTGCTTTTCGAATACATTCGTTAAGTGGAATTTAATAAAGTGTTTTTTGTTTGTATAGTCACCAATGCACATTCGACATCCTGTCTCAGCGTGCATTTTCAGCCGCCATCCTAGCGGCTGATGACTATACAAATCAAAAAACACTTTAAATTCCACTAAACTCTTTCCAACGAAAAGCAATTATTCCTAAGCTAGTTGATAACATATTTTTTTACAAATTGTCCGCCAAAGCCACACATTCATCCGAAACTTGTAAAACTTTGAAAAGACACCTGCAAATAAGTAAGCGACACACGAGAATTAGAAAATACAAATTCTTTGCTGGAGAAACACATGCCGGGCTGGGGCCGGGACCTAAGGGGCGGGGCCATGTAGAGAACTAAAGCTGGGGATGGAGATGATTATAGGTAGAAAAAAGGGCGCAAAAAAAGAGCTAGCCTGTGGGCTGCCCTCCGTGAATCTGCGTAAATTTAATTTAGCGATTACTAGAATTGACCAAATGCGTATCTGAAGAATGATACTGGTTCTTTGCCTTCTAACTTCATCTTTCTGCAATATTTTTCGTAGTCTGAATATACACTGTACATCTGTAATGAAACTTCTTCGTTCATTCTTATTTCCTCCTTACATTTTTTTATCGAGGCTATGATAACATCTTTATTTGGCATTGTCAACAAAAATCAGGTTAAGATATTGTGAAAAATGCTCAAACGGATTTTGGTTGAGTTAGTTTTCGTGGGGTGATAAAATTAAGTAAAAGGAAACTGCTAGTACAGTTTTTAGTTTTTAGGAGTGTTTCAGATGAAAGAACGTATTTTAGAGGGGGCCCTTGAGGTTTTCAGGGAAAAAGGTGCTAAATTCACAATGGATGACATTGCTACATCTATGAAGATGAGCAAGAAAACAATCTATACTGTTTTTAGGGACAAGAATGAGTTGATGTGTGATTTGATGGATTATGCATTTGACTTAATTAAAGCGGCTGAGGATGAGATTTATTATGATGATTCGCTTACTACGGTTGAAAAGATAAGAAAGATTTTGGCTGTTCTTCCTGAGTCACATTGTGGAGTCGATTATTCGGGAATGAATCAGTTGGCAGAAAAGTATCCAAAGGTTTATGCAAAGCTTCAGTATAGACTTGCCACCGGTTGGGATAAGACCTTTGAGCTTTTGAACAACGGTATAAATAATGGCGACTTCAGAAAATTTGATGTGGAATTATTTAAGATAATGTATGAAGCCATTCTTGAGAGGCTTTTGCTGGGGGGCTATCTAGAAACAGCGGGTAAGGATTACCCAAAGGCCCTTAATGATATTGTAGACATAATGGTTGACGGAATAATAAAGGGAGAATAGATGACTCAAAAAATATACCTAGATAGAAAATGGAGATTTAACGAAGAATTTACCGAGGACATGATTGATCAGCCAATGGAGAAGAGTACGCTGATTAACATTCCTCATACTGTAAAAGAAACACCACTTTCATATTTTGATGAATCGATTTACCAAATGGTGAGCGCTTATCAAAAGAATATTTTTGCACCTGTTCAATGGGAAGGCAAGGATATATATCTTACCTTTGAGGGTGTGGGACATAGCTGTGATGTCTATGTTAACGGCACGCATGTAAAGCATCATGATTGTGGATATACGGCTTTTACGGCCGACATTTCATCTGCGTTAAAATTAGGGCAGGAGAATCTCATCACTGTAAGAGTGGATTCAAACGAGACCCTCAACCAGCCACCTTTTGGTTATGTAATTGATTACATGACTTTTGGGGGTATTTATCGAGATGTATATTTTGAAGTTAAGGAAAAGGCACATTTTAAAGAAGTGTTCCTTATGCCTTCTTTACTAGAGAGAATATCTACTAGAAAGAGAAGTCCTAAGCAGATTCGAATGATGAATGTGCAGGGAATTCTTAAGACAGAGTTCTATTTTACAAAAGAGATTTTTGCTTTAGCTTTTGATGAGCATGTTTTTATCAAGCAGTACATTGATGACAAGCTGATTATCTCACAGCCCGTAGGTGGATTAGAGGAGCGTGAGGATGGATATTTCCTTAGCATTACATCTGCGCCTAGTCAGGTGAAGCTATGGGATATCGAAAGTCCAAAGGTTTATTCGGTTAAAACACAGCTTTTAATCGACGATGAGATTGCGGATGAGCATGTTGCCAATATTGGCTTTAGGAGCTCAGAATTTACAGGAAATGGATATTATTTGAACGGTCGCAAGGTAAAGATTCGAGGACTAAATAGACATCAATCATATCCATATGTAGGTTATGCTATGCCAGAATCTATGCAGCGACTGGATGCCAAGATTTTAAAAGAGGAGCTTGGAGTTAATGCTGTGCGCACTTCTCATTATCCTCAGTCACATTTCTTTATTGACGAGTGTGACAAGCTCGGCCTTTTGGTTTTTACGGAGATACCAGGCTGGCAGCATATTGGTGATGAAGGCTGGCAGGATATTGCGGTCAACAACACCAAGGATATGGTTTTACAATATCGAAATCATCCATCAATTATCCTCTGGGGAGTTCGTATAAACGAATCAGTAGATAATGATGAGTTTTATAAACGTACAAATGAGGTGGCGCATAAATATGATCCGACCCGACCAACTGGTGGCGTTAGATACATCCCAAAGAGCAATTTACTTGAAGATGTTTATACCTACAATGATTTCGTTCATTCAGGGGATAACAAAGGCTGCAGTAAAAAAAGTGACATTACTTCAGCCCCTGAAAAGCCATACATGGTTACGGAATACAATGGACATATGTATCCGACCAAGATGTTTGATGATGAGGAGCATAGACAGGAGCATGCGCTTAGGCATGCTAATGTTTTAAATGCAATAGCTGGAGAGACAGATATTGCAGGTTCATTTGGTTGGTGTATGTTTGATTACAATACCCACAAGGACTTCGGCTCTGGTGATAGAATCTGTTATCACGGCGTGATGGACATGTATAGAAATCCAAAGGTTGCAGCCTCAGTATATAGTTCATTTATGGAAAATGAACCAGTGCTTGAGGTTACGTCAAGTTTTGAGATCGGAGAACATCCAGCCTGTGTGATAGGTAAGTCATACATTATTACTAATGCCGATTCAGTAAAGATGTATAAGAATGACATGCTTATAAAAGAATATTTTCCAGAGAATACCACATATGAAAACCTTAAGCATGGACCAATCTTAATCGATGATTTTGTTGGGGATGCAGTTGAAAAGGATGGTAGATATAAAAAGGGGCAGGCGAAGCTGATAAAAACCGCTTTAAATGAGTTTTCTTTAAATGGATTTAAGATGAAGCGAAAGTTGTTAGGGACGGTGGTAAAGCTCATGTTCTTGTACAGGATGAAGTCATCCGAAGCAATGGAAATATACAATAAGTTTGTTGGCGACTGGGGTGGTGAAGCCAGAGAGTACAAATTCGAGGCTATAAAGGATGGCCGAGTTGAAAAGACGGTTATCAAATCATCTGCAGTGTCTGCACACATCGAGGCAAAGCCTAGTCAGACCTTGCTAACAGAATTCCACACATACGATGTTACAAATATAAGGGTTAAGATTGTAGATCAAAACAATAATCAGCTTTATTACTATAGTGCTCCAGTTCATTTTGAGGTTGAGGGGCCCTTCGAAATAATTGGACCAAAGACAGTTTCTACTATGGGTGGTTGCACAGGAGTGTATATTAAATCTATTGGCGAAGATGGAGATGGCTCTGTCACTATTTCTTGTGACGGCCTTGAGCCGGTGACAATAGGATTGTCTGTTGAGTGTCTGGTTTAAGCACAAGCTATTTAGACAATATCAAATCACGGGGAAGAAAGATAATTAAGAGGGGTTAAGTATGGAGACAAAACAAAAGTTATCTGGGTTTGAAAAATTTGCTTATGGACTTGGAGCAGTTGGTAAGGATATGGTGTATATGCTAACCGCATCGTACATCCTCTATTACTACCAGGATATTCTGGGGATTGAAGCGTGGATAATGGGCCTGATTCTCTTGATAGCAAGAGTGTTTGACGCCTTCAACGATCCAATCATGGGAGTCATCGTTGCCAAGACCAAGACGCGCTGGGGCAAGTTCAGGCCGTGGCTGTTTATCGGAACGGTGACCAACGCGGTTATTCTGTTTTTGATGTTTGCATGTCCGCCTAGCCTTGACGGCCGCGGATTGGTTGCATATGCTGCCGTATTTTACATCATATGGGGCGTGACCTACACGATGATGGATATTCCTTACTGGTCGATGGTTCCGGCTTTTACAGAAGGCGGTAAAGAGCGAGAGAGTCTGTCCACGATGGCTCGCTCATGTGCTGGACTTGGATCTGCGATTGTCACAGTCATAACTGTTATTTCGGTGTCGGCAATCGGTACGGCTATCAATAATAGCAGTGCATCAAACACGAGCTACACCTACGATAACACCACGGTGTACTTTGCAAAGATGGATGAATCTGAAGTAGCTACCGGTGATATCTTAAAGGTGGATTCTGCTGTTTCAAACGTGACCGCTGATGAGATGGAATTTGATGACAACAAAGCGGCTCTATCATTTAATGAAAGCAATTCTAATTATGTGGTGACAGTTGACGGTGTCACCCGTTTCACAAACGATGGAAGTAAACTGGATTTTACCAAGGATGCTGAGAAAGATTCTGAGGCAAGTGTCGCCATCTTTGTTCAGGAAGAAGAATATTCAAATCTGTCTAGTGGTTCTGAAGTAACCGTAAATGTTGTTTCTACCAAACAGGTGGAGCGATACGGTTTCAAGTATTTTTCGCTTATAATTGCAGTTTTATTTATCATATGTACTCTGGTTACATGTGTCGTTATCAAAGAAAAATCTACGGTGGATGTCAGCACACCTAGTGTCGGAGAGATGTTCAAATCTCTTATAAAAAACGATCAGGCCATAACTATGGTTGTCACGATTGTGCTGGTTAATTCTGCTGCGTATATCACTGCAAATCTTTTGATATATTTCTTTAAATATGATTTGGCAGGGCCAAGTTGGGAGACAAATTATACTATGTTTATTACCTTTATTGGCGCTGTGCAGATTATTGCAATGATGCTGTTTTTCCCACTTCTTAGAAAGTATTTTACAACAATGAAGGTATTCGATATAAGTATACTTTCCGGCGTAATAGGATATCTTGTTTTACTTGGTCTTTCACTATTTGAAATAAATAACGTATTTGCGTTTTTTGTTCCGGGATTCTTTATCATGTCTACGGTTGGTTTGCTAAATGTTATAGTCACCGTTTTTCTTGCCAACACGGTTGATTATGGTCAGCTCAAAAATGGTCATAGAGATGAATCAGTTATCTTTTCGATGCAAACCTTTGTCGTAAAGCTTGCATCCGGAATTGCGGCGATGGTCGTTTCGATTACATTATCAGTATTTCATATCAGTGATACCAGCTCAGAGGTAACAGCCGTAGATGGAAGTGTTGTAAAGGGGCTGGAGGAGCTTCTTGCCGATATCGCGCAAAATGGTGGTTCAGAAGTTTCAAATAACGATATCATGGGACTTAGAATGACAATGACGCTGGCACCTATAGTGTTTTTGGTGATTGCATTTCTCATTTTCAAAAAATACTACATGCTTACAGACCAGGAGCTTGAGAAAATTTCTGCCCAGTTAAAGGAGAGACAAAATGATTAAAGCGGATGGGAAAAACTTTATTTTAAATACTGAAAATACCACCTATGTTTTCAGAGTGATGGAGACAGGTCAGCTGGAGCATTTATATTATGGTGCCAGAATCAGGATTGATGATGCCGGTGCCATTGAAGAAAAGCGCGCCTTTGCTCCCGGAAATACGACCTGCTACAACAGTGCCCACCCGGAAATAACACTTGAGGATGTTAGATTAGAGATGTCTTCCATTGGGAAGGGCGATATTCGTGAGCCTATGATAGAGGTTGTCTGTGCTGACGGAAGTAGCACCTTGGATTTTGTTTATGATAGCTATGAGATTCTTTCGGGAAAGACCGATTTTAAAACACTCCCAGGTTCCTATGATAGAGAAGATCAGGTGGAGACTTTAAATGTTAAACTTCTAGATAAAAATCATGGATTTACTTTAATTTTATCGTATTTCGTTTACGAGGATTGTGATGTTATCACTCGCGCAGCAAAGTTTATAAATACATCAAATGATTCGGTTAAGCTCACAAGAATGCTTTCGATGCTAATTGATTTTGATAGAGCTGGACTGAAAGTTTCATCCTTCCATGGTGCATGGACCAAAGAGATGAATAAATCAGAGCTTGTACTTCCTGGAGGCAAGTATGTTAATTCATCCTTCACTGGAACTAGTTCTAACAGGACGAATCCGTTTTTTATGGTTTCAGACGAAGATGCGGTTGAAACCGCCGGTAACGTATATGCGTTTAACCTTATCTATTCAGGAAATCATTATTCGGCAGTCGAGGTGTCGGCCTGGAATAAGACCAGAGTGGCCTATGGAATTAATCCGCAGAATTTCAGCTGGCAGTTGGAGCCTGACGAAGAATTTGAGGCGCCTGAGGCTGTTATGACTTATTCTGGCGATGGCTTTAGGCAGATGAGTCTGAATATGCACGAGTTTGTGCGTGAGCATATCACAAGGGGGCAGTGGAAGTATAAGGAGCGCCCGGTTCTATTAAACAGCTGGGAGGCTTCGTACTTTTATTTTAATGAGTCATCGCTTGTTAAGCTTGCAAAAACGGCCAAGAAGGCAGGTGCAGAATTGTTTGTCATGGATGATGGCTGGTTTGGAAACAGAGATGACGATAAGAAAGGGCTCGGCGATTGGGATATCGTAAATACGAAGAAGCTTCCGCATGGGCTCAAAGGCTTATCTGAAAAGATAAATAATCTTGGGTTGATGTTTGGTCTGTGGGTTGAGCCCGAGATGATTAATGTCGATTCCAATCTTTATAGAAATCATCCGGACTGGGCTATCGACATCCCCGGTATGGGGCATTCAGAGGGAAGAAATCAAAGAATACTTGATTTGTGTAATCCTGAGGTCGTAGACTACATCATTGGCAGAATGGAAGAAGTCTTTTCTACACCGGGCTTGAGCTACGTCAAGTGGGACATGAACCGCAACTTCTCGGATTACTTTTCAAAATATCTTCCTGCCGACAAACAGCGGGAGGTATCGCACAGATATGTCCTTGGCCTGTACAAAATATTAAAGACTTTGACAGCTAAGTTTCCGAATCTTCTTATGGAAGGCTGTTCTTCTGGTGGCAATCGATTTGATTTGGGTTCGCTTTGTTACTTTCCTCAGATATGGGGCAGTGACAACAGCGATGCCGTCAGTCGTCTTACGATTCAAAACGGCTATTCCTACGGATATCCGCAGAGCACCTACACCTGCCATGTATCCGCCTGTCCAAATCATCAGACACTCAGAGTCACACCGATTGAATCTAGATTTGCAGTGGCGGCATTTGGTGTGTTAGGATATGAACTAAATCTTAATGATGCAAAGGCAGAGGATTTGGCGGCTGTCACGGCTCAAATCGAGCTATACAAAAAATACAGGAAGACACTTCAATATGGCGACTTCTATCGTCTAAAGGAAGGCAATATCTACGAGTGGTCCATAGTCGACAAGGATAAATCCCGCGGTGTCACGATGGTGATGCAGCAACTAATGAAGCCGGGCGAACAATATCTTAAGATAGAACAGGCCGGCCTCGCGGATGAGGCAAACTACCACTTCTTCGGACAAAAGCTCGAGCACAATGTTAAGGGCTTCGGGGATTTGGTAAATATGGTTTCACCGGTGCATATTAAGCAGGATTCGGTGGTACATAATATCGTTGCCAAGTTTGTAAAAATGCCTGGAGAAACCGAGGATTACATTGCATCAGGTAGTCTTCTCAACAATGCCGGTGTTAAACTCAGCCAAAGCTTTGTGGGCACAGGCTATAACGATCAGGTGAGATATTTCCCTGATTTCTCATCGAGATTGTACTTTACAGAACGAGTGAAATAGCTAATCAATAAATCATTAAATGTCATAAGCATTAAGATATACAAGGAGTAATTTATAAATGGGAATTGTAGTTTTGGGAGCAGTATTCATCGATATTAAAGGACATTCAACAGCAAGTTACATTCCGGCTGGAAGAAATGTTGGTACTGTTGAAGAGGTTCACGGAGGCGTCAGCCGAAATGTAGTGGAAGATATTGCCAACGTGGAGCTCAGACCTACTTTTGTCAGTCTGGTTGATGAAAGTGGAATTGGTACTGGGGTTTTGGACAAGCTGAATAAGCACAAGGTGGATACACGCTTTGTACGTCGCACACCTGACGGAATGGGCAAGTGGCTTGCGGTTTTTGATAATCATGGAGACGTTGTTGCATCTATTTCCAAACGACCAGATCTTTCTGTGATAAACGATATTTTGGATGAGCAGGGAGACGAAATCTTTAAGGATGCAGATAGCATTGCTCTTGAAATTGACATGGAAAAGGAAACAATAAAGCGTGTCTTTAAATATGCCGAAAAGTATAATCTAAAGGTATATGCTGCGGTGTCTAACATGAGCATTGCAGTTGAGCGACGAGATTTTTTGAAGAATGTAGAATGCTTCGTCTGCAATCAACAGGAGGCTGGAATACTTTTTATGGATGATTATTCTGAAAAGACTCCAGAAGAGATGCAGGAGATTTTGGCAAAGAAGATTCAGGGGGCGCAGATTCAAAAGATGATAGTGACCTTAGGAGGTAAAGGAGCCGTATACGCAGATATAGATGGCAACACGGGATTTGTTCCAGCTAGAAAGGTTGATGTTAAGGATACCACAGGTGCGGGAGATTCATTTTTTGCTGGCGTTACTATAGGATTGACCTATGGCAAAACTCTTGAGGAAGCCTGCGAAATTGGCTCAACTTTGGCAGCTTCAGTAATTGTTACATCCGACAATGTTTGCCCAAGATTTTTGCCTAGCGAATTTGGTATTGAGGCGCCTTAATTCATTGAATTTTTGGCCTGTTATGATAAAATATTTTTGTCTTAGTTTTTACAGGCTAAGGACTACAAATGGATTGGGCAATGAATAATGTTTGAAGCTGATAACATTAAATACAGGCAAATGTATTTCGACATGGATGGCACCATTAAACAAGAGACTTATGTCTACCACAGGCAGATGACTGAGGAAGAACAAGAGCATTATGACACCCTTGTGGCCGATGCCAATCAGATGTCTATATTTGATTTTATTACGGATTAGATTACTCCAAGGCTTTGACTTTTCAAGGCCTTGGAGTTTTGTGTTATAGGAGATTACAATGAGCATGAAGGATTTAAGCATCAAAGAATTTACAGAACAACTTGCATCTAAAACATCAGTCCCAGGCGGGGGCGGAGCCAGCGCTCTTGTTGCTGCTGTTGGCACAGCACTTGGCGATATGGTTGGCGAATTTACCGTTGGCAAGAAAAAGTATCAGGATGTTGAACCAGAAATAATCGAATACATGACACAGGCAAAGTCCTTATCGGCACAGTTACTTCAGTGTATAGAGGATGATGCAGTTGCCTTCGAGCCATTATCAAAAGCATATTCAATCCCAAAGGAGGACCCATCTAGGGATGAGATAATGGAAAAATGCTTAGTAGATGCTGCAGGAGTTCCATTTCATATTTTAGAGTTAGCCTGCGAGGCTGTTGATTTACAAAGAGAATTTGCAGACAAGGGCTCAGTGATTATGATTAGTGATGCTGCAACTGGTGTTGCTATGTTGCAGGGGGCAATCAAGGGCGCGGCAGTCAATGTCAAAATCAACACCAAGTCCATGAAAAATAGAGACTATGCAGATGAATTAGATTCCAAGGTTGAAAAGCTAGTAGCGGAGTACTCAGCAAAGGCAGAGCAGATTTATACTGATGTTTGGAATAGATTATAATACTGGAGGATTTATGGCTAAGTTACTTAAGGGAAAAGAAGTTACTGAAAGATTAAATGTAGAATTAATTAAACAGGTGGAGGTTCTAAAGGCTTCAGGTGTGATTCCTACTTTGGCAATACTTCGAGTTGGTGAAAGACCAGATGATTTGTCATATGAGAGGGGCGCTATCAAACGTTGTGAGCTGATTGGAGTTGAGGTCAAGGTTATTGCGCTAGAAGAAACTATAAGTGAAAAAGACTTTTTCAATAAACTTCAAGAATTAAATGAAGATATAACAATTCATGGAATTCTTATGTTTAGGCCGCTGCCAAAGCATATAGATTCTGAAAAGGCAAGACAGCTTCTTGCTGCTTCAAAGGATATTGATGGATGTACAGATTTATCATTAGCAGGGGTGTTTACAAACACTAAGCTTGGCTTTGCACCTTGTACTGCTGAAGCCGCAATGGAAATCTTACATCACTACAATATTCCTGTTGCTGGCAAAAAGGTTGCAGTTATAGGTCGCTCACTTGTAATTGGTCGCCCGGTTGCAATGCTCTTGATGCACGAGAATGCTACAGTTACCATTTGTCACACCAAAACTGTTGATGTTCCAGCAATTACTAAGGATGCAGATATTGTTATAGTTGCATCTGGCCAGATGGAAAGCGTTGGCAAGGATTTCCTTAGACCGGGTCAGGTGGTTATTGATGTTGGAATCAGTTGGAATGACAGCAAAAACAAGCTTTGCGGTGATGTGAAGTTTGATGAGGTTGAGAATATAGTTGATGCCATTACGCCTGTTCCAGGAGGTGTCGGTGGAGTTACAACAAGTATTCTCGTAAAGCATGTTATCGAGGCGGCAACTAGAAATAATTAAGGCATTGTCTAGATTCCGTCTTTACTGATATACTAAGTATAAAGGAACAGTAATGTATTGATACAGGGGATTAGTTTATGACGATTGAACAGCTTGAACCAGGACAAGAGGTCACTCTTGAAGTTCTTATTGGTGGCTCGTCCTTTGAACTTAAAACAGAGGTCGTTGGTACAAATGATGGCACGGGAGCTTTAGTGAAGCCTTATATCTACAACAATCGTGTTGTAGATTTTACAAAGGGTTCACCGGAGAGTATGAGTTTTTCTTTGCACTGCATCGATTCCAAAACAGGAGGTAGAGTGGTTTGGAAGGATGTGGATGTCAGTGTAGTTAATTTCAAAGGTGTCGATTACTATGCTGTGGATGCCAGAGCTTTTGGAAAGATTGCTGCATCCTCAGAGCGTCGAGAAGACAGTAGAGTTATCGTAAATGTTCCTGGCTCTGCAAGTCTAGAAGACGGCAATCGATTTTCTATATCGGTTCTAGATATCAGTGACAGTGGAGTTTCATTCATTGGCAATTCTTTTGTGGGAAATTCAGCCAGAGTTACTATTGGTGATATTATAAATATAAATTTTGCGGATACTGCTCATAATTCTGATTTCAGCTTAGCTGTTAACGCTAGAATTGTGAGAGCAGAAGCGGAGCATGACGGGATTTTATACGGAGGTAAAATTCTCGATAAGGATAATAAATTACTGGCATACCTGTGCTTCAAAGGTATCGATCAAAAATCCGGGGATAAAGGTAAACAATAATGGCAGACGATAAGCTTAGAAAAGAAATCTTATATATGGTCCGGTTGACTACCTCCTACGATTTTACTAAGAAAGAGGTCGTAGATGGTATTTTAACTCTCGAAAATGAGAGGCAGATTTTAGGGTCTGTTTTTGGCAAGAGATTTAAGGCTAGAATATCAGATATTTCCAATGGCAGAGAAAATGATGGCACTTGTGTTATCTGTGGTAAGCCAGCGGAAAATCACGTTATATGCAAGCATTGTTTAGACACTGTAGGCGAAAGCCCATATGTAAAAGGCAAGCAGAGTGATAATGTAGATAAGGATAGTCATACTCAAGCTGATGAAGTTGTTTTAAAACATATTAAAGAAAAAGCGGCGATCTTTAAAAAGGTCAACTTTAGAATTGGACTCAAGAAATCCTTAAAGCTTGCTCTCATGGGCTTGCTACTTATCATACTTGGAATACAGATTTGGATTTTTAGTATCTGGAAATCACTTCCATCGTACAACAAGCAAGTGGAGCCTAGAGTTTCTACTCGTAGAACTCAGGAGATTACAACTAAGGACCAGGCGTACAAGCAGCTTGCTAATGATTTCCCAAAGGATAAGGGCTACGAAATTACTTATGCAAGAATGGACACAGAATACATCGGCAGATTTTCAATAGATAAGGGTGAATGCTGTGAAGAGGTTGAAGAGAATCTCTCTGATGAAGAACGCTACAACTATTTCTACGATTTAGAAGATGTATATATATTCTACATAACAAAGATTGACGATGTCACTGGAATAGTTGGTTTGGCAGAGGTTAACAACAAAAGTCAAATCCTTGTTTGCGGCTCATTTAACGATGGGCGCAAGACGGATTGTCATTATAGATTTAGATAAGCGACTAATTTTTTCTCATAATCCCTTGCAATGGGGCAATCTAAGTGTTATAACTGTATTATAACAAATAGAACAGTTAAAGTGCTGTTGCATTGAAAGGATAGGCATTATGAGGAAAAGAATAGTCGCTTTAATAATTGTTATTGCAGTTGGTGCTGGTGGATTTTTTGTATATAAAAAATTTTTTGCAGTAAAGAAACCAGCTACAGCTCAAGCCGGTCAAGTTTATGTTGTTTCTCTTTCTGAAATAATGGGAGATGACAGCAGTTATACACCGGATGTTTTTATGGGTGTTGTTGAGGGGCAGGAAACTTCTAGCGTCACCAAAAATAACGATAGAGAGTTAGACCAAATCTTTGTAGTTGAAGGAGATGTGGTCAAGGAAGGAACTCCATTATTTTCTTATAAAACAGATTCATTTGCTGATGAAAACACTCAGCTTGGATTTGATATCGAAGCAGAAAATATCAACATTTCTGATGACAATCGTCAGATTGAAAAATTAAAGGATGAAATTTCTAAAATCAAAGGCGAATCAGACGAGGACAAAAAGAAAATCGAAGATTTAAATGATCAGATTGATGATTTAAATACTGAAATCGCCATTTCCCAGAATACCATCGATCAAACTAATGCAAAAATTGAAGACAACAACAAGAAGATTAACAATGCTGTTGTTAAATCTAATGTTGCGGGTACCATCACTAAAGTGGCGGATGACACAAATCCTTATACTACAGATGGTTCCTTCATCACAATTCTTTCTTCTAATGAGTTGCGAGTAAAGGGTGAAGTAAGTGAAATGAATGCTTCTGCTATTCATGAGGGTGAGCCTGTTACACTTCGCTCGCGAGTTGATAAGGAGCAGACTTGGAGTGGTACAATCCTTGGACTTGATACTGAAAACAATGAGGATGAGGAAAGTGATAATAATTTTGGCATGCAAAATGCAACAAATGCTTCCAAGTATCCGTTCTATATTTCTCTTGAAAATACAGAGGGACTCATGATGGGGCAGCATTTATATGTTGAGCTAGGACAGACTGATGCGCCTAAGATTGATTTTAGTAAGGGTACATATATCAATGACTATTATATTGCTTATGACAAAGAGGATAACCCATTCGTATGGATAGATAAGGATGGTACTCTTGCAAAGCAGCCAATAGAACTGGGTGAATACTATGAAGAACAGATGGTATATGAGGTTAAGGGAATCGACTATGATACCTTGATTGCATTTCCAATGGACGATTTTAAAGAAGGCATGGAGACAGTTTCACAGACAGAGGAGCAGTAATTATGATAGTCAAATTAGATAATATTTTTAAAACATATGGCGAATCCGGCTCTGAAATCTCAGTCCCAGCATTGAATGATGTTTCTCTATCTGTTGCACAAGGAGAATACGTTGCAATCATGGGACCATCAGGTTCTGGTAAAAGTACCTTGATGAATGTAATCGGTTGTCTGGATAAGCCTTCATCTGGTTCATACTTTTTTGAAAACCAAGATGTGCTGAAGCTTAAGGATAAACAGCTGTCGGATTTGAGACTTCATTCGATTGGATTCGTATTTCAGAGCTTTTATTTGATGAATGAAGAGACGGCTCTTGAGAATGTGGCGCTTCCACTTTCCTATGCGGGAGTTCCTAAAAAAGAACGAGAAAAGAGAGCAGCCGAGGCGCTTACAAAAGTTGGACTTGCTGAAAGAATAAAGTTTAGACCAGATCAGTTGTCTGGTGGACAGAAGCAGCGTGTTGCTATAGCAAGAGCAATTGTAAATAATCCAAGAGTATTATTGGCGGATGAGCCTACTGGTGCGTTGGATCAAAAATCTGGTGCAGCCATTATGGAATTATTCCAAAAGCTAAATGACGAGGGCACAACAATCATCATGATCACTCATGATTCCAATATAGCTAGTCACGCCAAAAAATCCTACCTTATAGTGGATGGAAAGCTTCTTGAAGGACCAAGCGGACAGGAGGTGGATGAATGAAAAAGGTAATTAAAATAATCATCATTATCCTTGTTGTCTGTGGTTTGATTGGTGGCGGAATATATGGAGGATATACCTATAATAAAACTAATAAGGTCGCAGAGGTTTGTCAGGTTAGGAATAATCTTGGATATGAATTTAATGAGATAAATGTTGGTGCAGTGTCTAATTACGAAAAAACTAGTGGAGAAATTGCGTCAGATAAATCCCAGACGGTCTACTTGGATAGTGGAACTGAAATTACAAGTGTAAATGTTAAAAAGGGTGACCACGTTAATGAAGGCGATGTGTTAATGGTGGTTAAAAAAGAATCTCAAAATATAAAGGGTAAGGAATTGGAATTGCAGAAGGCCAAGCTTGCTCTTAAGACTGCACAGACAAAGATGGATCGACTTATGAATGAGGAGCCAATTCCGGAATATATTTCATCATCGCCTGATACTAGAGAGAGAACGAATCTAACCAATAAGGTCTACGTTTTGAAGGAAACAAGTGATGCCTTACCTGGTTATGAACCGGGGCAGGTTGTTTTCGAAGAAATGTATTATGGCGATAAGGTTGAAGTGGTTTATTATGATTCATCAAGTAGAAATGCGTATCTTGATGAGGAAGATGATGCAGAAGCTATAAGTAAACTCAAAGCTGCTATTGACAGTGTAGATAAAGGCGAGGTTTTTGATTGCGAAGAGCACTATGAAACAAATGAGGTAAACATAGGAACCTTCTATTACAATGCCGAGACGGGAGAACTTTTAGGTGAAGATAGATTTGACGAAGAGGGAGAGCTAATCGAAGAATTTAAGCAACCTGAGGGGCATACCCCTAAAGAGTTGGAGGATGAGATTAAAGCTCAGCAGGAGGTTGTAAAGAAACAGGATTTGGCTGTTAGGGTCGCCCAAAATCAGTTGGATGTTATGAATAATACTGACAATACCGGCGAGATAAGAGCCAAGGTTTCTGGAACCATTGGAAAGGTACAAAATCAAGATAACTTCAATAACACACAACCCTTTATGACTTTGTCAGATACCGATAATTATTTTGTATCTACAAGTATCTCAGAATTAAATTTTGACAAGGTAAGTATTGGAGACAAAGTAACGCTTAGTAGTTGGGAATCAAATGTTGATGTGGAAGGTACTATCTCATATATAAGTGATGTGCCTAAAAAGGATGACGAAAATGACGGTGGCTATTATAGAGCCGGCAATGAAAATTCAAGTCAGTATGAATTGAGAGCGACCATAGATAAGGATAGTGGACTAGAGATAGGCGCTATGGTAGATGTGAATATTACTTTTAATACCGATGGTGAACAGAACAGCGGTGGCGAGACTAATATGTATATACAAAATTTCTTAGTCAAGAAGGACAAGGGTGGAACTTATGTAATGAGAAAGACTGAAAATGATAAATTAGAGAAGCATTACTTTGAAGCCGGACGTACTTTCTTTGACGAGATTGAAGTAAAAGATGATAGCATATCTTCGGATGATTATTTGGCATTTCCATATGGAAATGGAGCAATAGAAGGTGCTAAATGTAAAATAATCGATAGAATGCAATTGCCAGGTAAGATGTAAAAGAGGATAAACATGTTTGAAAACTTAAGACTAGCCTTTCGAGGAATATGGACCCACAAGCTTAGATCTTTTCTTACTATGCTTGGAATAATAATTGGTATTGCTGCTATTATTGCTATTGTGTCCACCATCGAGGGTACAAATCAACAAATAAAAGAAAACTTAATAGGTTCAGGATCAAATGCAGTTGATATTGCAATATTCCAAGGAGAGTGGGAATACGAATTTGAGTGGTCTGGAATTCCTGAAGGAGTATCTGTAATATCAGATGAAACGATAAAAGAAATCAAAGATTTAAAAGAAGTAAAAAATGTTAGTAGATACAATAAACGTAACGTTTTTGGAAACGTCTTCTACAAAGATAAAAACCTAACTACTGGGTTTATTAAGGGCGTTGAGCCGGATTATTTTGAAACAGCTAATTTTTCTGCGCTAAAGGGCAGACTCTTCACAAAGGATGATGAGAAAAAATTTAGAAGAGTATGCGTAGTTGATGAATCAATAATGGAGGAATTGTTTAACAATGAAAATCCAATTGGTGAAATCATCGAGGTTGATGATACACCATACACGATTGTTGGTGTGGTTGCATCACGCTCAACATTTGAACCAGTCATCAATACAATAGAAGATTATGCCCTTTATCATCAGGATGATTCGGGAACAATTTATATTCCCCATGCCGATTGGGCAATAAGCTATTGCTTCGATGAGCCAGAGAATATTATGGTACAGGCCAAATCAACAGATGATATGACTGCGGCAGGTAAGAAAGCAACAGATATTTTAAATAAAAAAATTCATCCTGAGGATGAAACCTTAGAGTATAAATCAAAGGATTTGTTAGAGCAGGCAATGAAGCTTCAGCAATTAACTAAATCAACAAACTCAATGTTGATATGGATTGCTGCGATTTCACTTTTGGTAGGTGGTATCGGCGTTATGAATATCATGCTTGTATCAGTAACTGAGCGTACTTCGGAAATCGGTTTGAAAAAGGCTATTGGAGCCCGAAAGAGCAAGGTTATGTGGCAATTCTTAACTGAGGCAGCTGTTCTCACATCTTTGGGTGGATTCCTAGGTGTTGCATCGGGTATTGGATTAGCAAGGATTATTTCTATTGTTGCAGGTACACCCGTAGCAATTTCGTGGCCGGCAGCAATTGTAGCGGTTATATTCTCTACAGTAATAGGTGTTGTCTTTGGAATTATTCCAAGTCATCAGGCTGCAAATCTTAATCCGATTGATGCGTTAAGATCAAATTAGTTTTTGTAAACAAATTCGCAAATACGAATTGCCAAAACCCTTATAAATATCGGCTTCAGCCTTGAAATTTAGCGTGTACTCTAATAAAATCAATTTATAAAAAGTTACTATTCTAAGTTAAAATATTCTTCTGTTTGTTTGTAAAAATTTTATTGAATAGTAATTACATAATTAACTTGGAGGACATAATGCAAAAATTTATATCGTGGAATGTTAATGGGCTTAGAGCCGTTATCGGTAAAGGCTTTTGGGATTACTTTGATAGTGCAGATGCTGATATTTTTTGTTTGCAGGAAATCAAGCTCTCAGAGGGACAGCTTGAATGCGAAAAAGAAGGATACCATATTTATTGGAACTACGCTGAAAAGAAGGGTTACAGTGGAACGGCAATCTTTTCAAAGAAGAAGCCAATTTCGGTAACATACGGCATTGGAATAGAAGAGCATGATCACGAAGGTCGTGTTATCACTCTAGAGTTTGAGGATTTTTATTTTATTACTTGCTACACACCAAACTCTCAGAATGAATTAAAGCGATTGGATTATCGCATGACATGGGAAGATGACTTCAGAGCATACCTGTGTGAGCTCAACAAGAAAAAGGGGGTTATCCTCTGCGGTGACTTAAACGTAGCTCATCAGGAAATCGACCTTAAGAACCCTAAGACTAATCGCAAGAATGCTGGCTTTACTGATGAGGAGCGTTCAAAGATGACCGAGCTCTTATCATCAGGCTTTGTTGACAGCTTTAGATACTTTTACCCAGACCAGGTAGACATCTACTCTTGGTGGTCATATCGATTCCACGCTAGAGAAAAGAATGCAGGATGGCGTATAGATTACTTCATCGTTTCAGAAGATATCAAGTCTAGAATGAAGGACTCAAAAATTCACACAGAGGTATTGGGTTCTGATCATTGCCCAGTAGAATTAGACTTTGAATAACGCAATCTATAACGCATGATATGTTATTATAAATTCAGCAAATGTAAGGAGGGACCTCATGGAAGAAAAAAAGGAAGCAACGTTCGTAGTACACATCAAGAAAAGTACAGGTAAAGGATGGCAAGGACAAGTTAATTGGGCCGATCGTGACGAAAAGCTCAATTTCCGCAGCGCCCTTGAACTCATCAACATCATGGATTCAGCCCTTGACTACGTCGAAGTATCCGAGGCCCCAGCCGATGGCTCGACCAAGAAGAAAGGGCGCCCAAGCAAAAAATAATTCAACCTCTCGGCCACCACGTAATGTGGTGGCTTTTTCACGCCATTATATCATCATTTCACCCTCGCCCCCCTATATAATTTCTTTCGCCAGCCCTGTCCCTGGGGTCGTCCCGCTCCATGACTCTATTACGTCGCATAAGATTGCGATTTTCTAAAATGCTAATACCACCATCCATACATGTGGGTGTTCGTTCAACTATTTACAATTCTGTCAAGAATGTAGTTATCTGAACGGACACATATTGTAACTAGTAAGAAAGGTTTCTCGAGTCTTGCTTAGGTATAATTGCTTACGCATTGTAATGCGCTTAGTGAAATAAAAAGTGATTT
>DBWZ01000031.1:241-28055 GCA_002309345.1 Pseudobutyrivibrio sp. UBA1225 | reverse complement strand
TAGCAAGTGTATTTGCGAAGCAATTAACCTAAGTAAGATTCGAGAAGCCTTTATAAATCTATAAAGGTGTCCGTCAGAGTAACTACATTCTTTTCGAATTGTAAAATCGATGAACGTACACCCACGGATGGTGGTATTTTAGCATTAAGAAAATCTGCAATCTTAGCTCAATTGTAATAGAGTCATGGAGCGGGACGACCCCAGGGGGCAGGGCTGGCGAAGCTATAAAAGTGAGGGGGCGAGGGTAGAAGTAGGGCGTGAAAAAGCCCCTAGACTAGCTAGGGGCCGAGAGGTTGAAGATTATTTTTTGTTTTTGTTTTCCTGAATCTTCATTGCACGAACCTTTAGTGGGAGGCCCCAAAGAGTTATGAAGCCTTCTGCGTCGTGGTGATCGTAAAGGTCGCCAGTTGTGAATGATGCTAGGCTCTCTGAGTAGAGAGAGTATGGTGAGGTTGTGCCGGCTTTGATGATGTTGCCCTTGTAGAGCTTGAATTTAACTTCGCCGGTAACGTATTCCTGTGTTGATTTAACGAATGCTTGGATAGCATCGCAAAGTGGTGTGAACCATTTGCCTTCGTAGCAAACCTGAGCAAGCTTGTTGCCCATTTCTTTTTTCATTTCCATTGTGGCACGATCAAGGCAAAGCTCTTCGAGCTGAGCGTGTGCCTCCATAAGAATTGTTCCACCTGGTGTCTCGTATACGCCACGAGATTTCATACCAACAACACGGTTTTCAACAATATCAATGATTCCGATTCCGTTTCTTCCGCCGATTTCGTTGAGCTCCCTGATGATATCTGAAACCTTCATCTGCTTGCCATTTACGGAAGTAGGAATACCCTTTTCGAAAGTCATAGTAACGTATTCTTCTTTGTCTGGAGCCTTTGAAGGTGGTGTAGTGAGCATAAGTAAGTGCTCGTAGTTTGGTTCCTGTGATGGATCTTCAAGCTCGAGACCTTCGTGGCTGATGTGCCATAAGTTTCTATCACGGCTGTATGACTGATCTGTAGAGAATGGAAGATTGATACCGTGAGCCTTGCAGTAATCGATTTCATCCTGACGTGACTGAAGTGTCCATTTGTCGTTACGCCATGGTGCGATTACCTTGATGTCCGGTGCAAGAGCTTTGATACCAAGCTCGAATCTGATTTGGTCGTTACCTTTTCCTGTAGCACCGTGGCAGATTGCGACTGCGCCTTCCTTGCGAGCGATTTCTACGAGTCTCTTTGCAATGCCTGGACGAGCCATAGCAGTACCAAGTAAGTATTTGTTTTCGTAGATAGCGCCAGCCTGTACGCATGGTACGATGTAATCGTCGCAGAACTCGTCAACGATATCTTCAATATATAATTTAGTTGCGCCTGAAGCCTTTGCTCTTTCTGAGAGACCATCTAACTCGTCACCCTGACCGCAATCGATACAGCAGCAAATAACCTCATAGCCGTAGTTTTCTTTGAGCCATGGAATAATAGCAGTGGTATCAAGACCACCTGAATAAGCAAGTACAACTTTTTCCTGTGCCATAATATTTCTCCTTTTCTAATAGTAACTATTCATCACCCGTTCATTTCCATATAAGAATAGTTGGCTCTGAATTGGTTATACTGTACTACAATAAAGTGACAAATTCAAGTGGGAAATTATGCATATCTCGAGAATAAATATCAATTTTGTTAAAAATAACCTTGAATTATGATGAATATAGATGTATATTTATGCAATAATAATTCATAAATTTACGGTCTACTTCTTTACTTCATGTAACCGTTGTACTAAAATCAATAAGTACATTTTAATCCTGAGATTATCAATAAGGATTTTAATAATCACAGATTATATATATGGAAGGAACAACTATTATGATTAAGGTAGGAATAATTGGAGCAACAGGATACGCAGGAGCAGAAATCGTTAGATTACTTTACGCTCATCCACAGGCTGAGATAGTATGGTATGGTTCACGCTCATACGTTGATGAAAAGTTTGCTTCTATATATAGAAACATGTTTACCTTAGTAGAAGATAAATGTTTGGATGACAATTTAGCAGAGCTTTCAAAGCAGGTGGATGTTATTTTTACAGCAACACCTCAGGGCTATTTGGCAGGTGTCTTAACAGAAGATATTTTAAGTAACTGCAAGGTTATTGACTTGTCTGCTGATTATAGAATCAAGGATGTTGCTACATATGAAAAGTGGTATGGCATCGAGCACAAGAGCCCTCAGTTTATAGAGGAGGCTGTTTATGGTCTCTGCGAAATCAATAGAGACAAAGAGAAGGAAGCAAGACTTATTGCTAACCCTGGCTGCTATACAACTTGTTCAATACTTACAGCCTATCCTCTGTTAAAAGCTGGATTAATTGATCCATCTACACTTATTGTAGATGCAAAGTCTGGTACTTCAGGTGCAGGTCGCGGTGCAAAGATTCCAAATCTTTACTGCGAAGTAAATGAAAACATCAAGGCTTACGGTGTTGCAACACATCGTCACACTCCAGAAATCGAAGAGCAGTTAGGCTATGCTTGTGGACAGGAGATTGCAATCAATTTCACACCACATCTTGTTCCTATGAATCGTGGGATTTTAGTCACTGAATATGCAAGCCTTGTTAAAAAAGATGGCAAGCTTCCTACCAAAGAAGAAGTAATGAAGGCATACAAAGATGCCTATGACAACGAGTTTTTCGTTCGTGTTTTAGACTATGGTCAGTGTCCAGAAACCAAGTGGGTTGAGGGCAGCAACTTTGTAGATATAGGTTTTGTTATCGATGAGAGAACAGGCCGCATCATTATGATGGGTGCGCTTGATAATCTGGTAAAGGGCGCTGCAGGCCAGGCTGTTCAAAACATGAATATACTATTTGGGTTAGATGAAAAAATGGGATTAGATTTCGCACCAATGTTTCCATAGCAGTTGAAGGAAAAGATTAATGAAATATTCAATTAGAACAATGACAGAAAATGATTATGAAGAGGTGTTTAGTCTGTGGAAATCTATCCATGGTTTTGCAATGCGTTCTTTGGATGATTCCAAGGAGGGTATCCTTAAGTTCATCAAAAGAAATCCTAACACCTCAGTTGTGGCAACTGTAGATGGCAAAATTGTTGGCTCCATTCTTGCAGGGCACGATGGTCGTCATGGCAGCTTTTATCATGTATGCGTGCACGAGAATTATCGTAATCACGGTATTGGAAAAGCCATGGTTACAGCAGCTATGATTCGCCTCAAGGAAGAGGGAATCAACAAGATTCAACTGGTTGCATTTTCCGGAAACGAACTTGGAAATCATTTTTGGCATGCAGAAGGATGGCGAGAGCGTGAGGATTTCAACACCTACGACTTCGTTTTAAATGATGAGAACATCATCAAATTTAATAGCTAATCCACAAGGAGAAATATATGAAGGTAATCGATGGAGGCATTACAGCAGCCAAGGGATTTAAAGCTGCAAGTACTGCCGCAGGAATAAAATATCAAAATCGTACTGATATGGCCATGGTTTATTCAACTGAGCCATGCGTCAGCGCCGGTACATTCACAAGCAACGTTGTAAAGGCTGCCTGTGTTCAGTGGGATATGAATATCGTAAAATCGGGCAAGCCAATGCAGGCGGTTGTTATCAATTCAGGCATTGCCAATGCTTGCACAGGTCAAGAGGGCTTTGATGCCTGCGAAGCAACAGCAAAGGGTGTTGAAAAGACACTGGGGGTGCCTTTCGATTCTGTGGCAGTTGCATCTACAGGAGTTATTGGAATGCAGCTTCCAGTTGATAAACTCGTAGCTGGAGTTGAAGACATGTCCGCAAAGCTGGATGACAGCATCTTGGCTGGTACCGATGCATCCAAAGCTATTATGACTACAGATACTGTCAATAAAGAAATTGCTGTTGAGGTTGAGCTTGGTGGCAAGACAGTTACAATCGGCGGCATGAGCAAGGGCTCAGGCATGATTCATCCAAACATGTGCACGATGCTTGCTTTTATTGGCACAGATGCAGATATTGATAAAGCAATTTTACAAGAGATTGTTAGCGATGTAGTAGCAGACAGCTTCAACATGATTACCGTTGATGGCGATACATCTACAAACGATACTTTACTTTGTATGGCAAATGGTCTAGCTGGCAATGCAAAAATCACTTCAAAGGGAGCTGATTATGATGCATTTAAAGAGGCTCTTAGCTACGTTTGTATTACACTTGCGAAGCGCATGGCAGCTGATGGGGAGGGCGCAAGCAAGCTCTTTGAAGCAAAGGTTATAAATGCCAAATCAAAGGAGGATGCCAAGACATTATCACGAGCAATTGTTGGTTCAAATCTTTCCAAGGCGGCTATCTTTGGATGCGATGCAAACTTTGGACGATTCCTATGTGCTATGGGCTATTCTGGCGCTGAATTCGATCAAAACAATGTGGAGTTATTCTTCGAAAGTGCCAACGGAAAGCTTGAAGTATTCCATAAGGGGACACCGATTGTCTTCGACGAGGACAAGGCTCTAGAGATTATGAAGGCTGACGCCGTTACCGTATTAGTTAACATGAACGAAGGTCAAGCTAGTGCCACAGCTTGGGGCTGCGACCTAACCTATGACTACGTCAAAATAAATGCTGATTATAGAAGTTAAACCAGGAGGATATAATTATGGATAGTAGTATGCAGCCTATATTGGATAAAGCACAGGTTTTGATTGAGGCTTTACCATATATACAGAGATTCAATCGCAAGATTATGATAGTTAAATACGGCGGAAGTGCCATGGTTGACGAGGAACTTAAGAAGCAAGTGATTCAAGACGTTACGTTGCTTAAGCTAGTTGGTTTCAAGCCGATTATTGTACACGGCGGTGGCAAGGAAATTAGCAAGTGGGTAGAGAAGACTGGCATGGAGCCAGAATTCATCAATGGTCTTCGTAAAACCGATTTAGCTACAATGGAAATCGCTGAGATGGTGCTTAACAAGGTAAACAAATCACTTGTTCAAAATGTTCAGGCCCTTGGCGTTAATGCAGTTGGTATTTCTGGCAAGGATGGCGGACTTTTAAAGGTTGAAAAAAAGCTTTCTGACGGTCAGGATATCGGTTATGTTGGCGAGATTACAGAGGTTAATCCTCAAATCCTTCGCGATTTACTTGAAAAAGATTTCCTCCCAATTGTTTGCCCAATAGGAATGGATGACAATTTTGAAACCTACAACATCAATGCAGATGATGCTGCCTGTGCAATTGCAAAGGCTTTAAGTGCAGAAAAGCTTGCATTTCTTACTGACATCGAAGGTGTATACAAGGATAAGGATGACCCAGATACTCTTATCTCTGAAATCACAGTAGACGAAGCAAGAGAGTTGATTGGCGAGGGTTATATAGGCGGCGGTATGCTTCCAAAGCTTACCAACTGTATCGATGCAATCGAAGAGGGCGTTAATAGAGTCCATATATTAGACGGTAGAATTGCGCATTGTCTTCTCCTTGAGTTCTTTACTAACAAGGGAATCGGCACAGCTATCATAAGAAATCAGGATACGAGGTATTGCAATGAATAAAAAGGATTATATCGAGGCGGCTGATAAAAATCTGCTTCATGTATACAACAGATTTCCAGTAATTTTTGATTATGGTAAGGGCGTTCATCTCTATGACGAGCTTGATGAAGAATATTTAGATTTTGCATCAGGAATCGGTGTTATGGCATTCGGCTATGGCAACGAGGATTTTGAAAACGCTGTTACAACTCAGCTTAAGAGAATTACTCATACATCTAATTTGTACTATCATGTGCCAATGATTGAGGCAGCTGAAAAGCTTGTTAAGGCTTCGGGTATGGATAAGGTGTTCTTTACAAACTCAGGCGCAGAGGCAATAGAAGGTGCGCTTAAGACTGCAAAGAAATACGCATATACGAAAAAAGGACCAGGCGACTACGAGGTAATCGCCATGGAAAATTCTTTCCACGGTAGAACAGTGGGTTCACTTTCTGTTACAGGTACAGATCACTATCGTGAGCCATTTTATCCCCTTATGTCTGGTGTTAAGTTTGCTACCTTTAATGATTTTGGAAGCGTGTTGGCAAAGCTTTCTGACAAGACTTGCGCTATTGTTATGGAAACAGTTCAAGGCGAGGGTGGCTTGTATCCTGTAGAGCCAGAATTCATCAAGAAAGTTAGAGAACTCTGCGACGAAAAGGATATTCTTCTCATTTTAGATGAGGTTCAGTGCGGAATGGGGCGTACAGGTTCTATGTATGCATTCCAGCAATATGGCATTCGCCCAGATGTACTTACAACAGCAAAGGCTCTTGGCAATGGTGTTCCAATTGGCGCATTTGCAGTTACAGACAAGGTGGCTGAAAGCTCGCTTGTCCCAGGAGATCACGGCACAACTTACGGTGGTAATCCACTATGTACAGCTGCAGTGTCACAGGTATTCAACATGTTTGAAGATTACAAGCTTCTTGATCATGTAAATGCTATCACGCCATATTTTGAGCAGACCCTTGATCGACTTGTAGAAAAATATGACTTTATATCGGGAAGAAGAGGACTTGGATTGATGCAAGGTCTCATTCTTACAATTCCAGTTAAGGATGTTGTGTCAAAGGCTCTTCTTGAAGAGCACTTGGTTGTTTTGTCTGCAGGCGCAGATGTTTTAAGGCTTCTGCCGCCACTTGTAATAACCGAGCAGGATGTTGATGAATTTAAGAGCAAGATTGAGAAGGTTTTCGATAGTTTTATTTAGATTAAAAAACAGAGAAAAGTCGTATGTTTTCAAGATAGTTTCCGCATTAAATTAGAAAAATATTACGACATATGTCTGTAAAACTATTGTAATATTTACAAAAATTCGCTACAATGAACAAGACGATATTAGATTCTCCTTTAGTTCCAAATTGGAGAATTCATGAAACGAATTTTATGTCTTGTTCTTTGTAGCCTTTTTCTTTTTACAGGGTGTGCAAAGACTTCATATTTTCAATCTAAAGAGCTAGTGGAAGAGACAGATGGAAAGACTGATTTATCAAAAGACGGTTCAGATCAAGCAACCACAAGTATCTATGTTCAAGTTGCAGGTGCAGTAGCGCGACCGGATGTCTATGAGCTTCCAACAGGCTCTAGGGTCTACGCAGCCATAGAAGCTGCAGGTGGTTTGTTAGAATCTGCTGATGATAGCGATTTGAATCAGGCATCTTTAATTGAAGATGGACAAAAGATTTATGTATATTCCGTTGAAGAACGTGAATCAATTTTGGAGGCAGACACTGCAGCCGACGATGGACTTATCAATATAAACACAGCCTCACTTGAAGAACTTAAAACATTGCCTGGCATTGGAGAAAGCAAGGCAAATCAGATCATTACCTACAGAGACAGTAACGGTGGTTTCTCTTCAGTTGAAGATATCAAGAACGTTTCTGGAATAGGCGATGGTATTTTCAATCAAATTCATCTACTGATTAAAGTGTGAGATATCTCACATTTAAATAAATAGTGAAGAAAAGAAGGATAGGGATTGTTATGGCTAAAAGAGTATTAGTAGTTGATGACGAAAAACTTATTGTTAAGGGAATCAGATTTTCCCTTGAACAGGATGGTATGGAGGTTGACTGTGCATACGATGGTCAGGAGGCTCTTGATCTTGCAACAGCAAACCAGTACGACATGATTCTTTTAGATGTCATGTTGCCAAAGCTCGATGGCTTTGAGGTATGCCAAAGCATACGCGAGTTTTCAAATGTCCCAATCGTAATGCTTACTGCAAAGGGCGACGATATGGACAAGATTTTAGGTCTTGAATATGGTGCTGATGATTACATCACCAAGCCTTTCAACATTCTTGAGGTAAAGGCACGTATCAAGGCAATTATGCGCAGAACTTCGCTTGGGCAGCCAGCGACTTCTGATAGCAAAGTTGAAGAATCAGTTATCGAAAACGGCGATTTAGTTTTGGATAAGAGCAATCGTAGACTCACTATTAAGGGAGTAGAGTACAATCTTACTTCAAAAGAGTTCGATATGCTTTTACTTCTTGTTACCAATCCTAAAAAGGTATTTTCAAGAGAAGATTTGCTGCATACAATTTGGGGCAGTTCATATCCTGGCGATGAGAGAACTGTTGATGTTCACATTCGTCGTCTTAGAGAAAAGATTGAGCCTAACCCAAAGGAGCCATTGTACGTTCGTACTAAATGGGGCGTAGGCTATTATTACCAGTAAATCAGGAGTTACGCATGTCATTATTTCATAGTCTTAGATTTAGAATAACGGCTATAATTATTTTAGTAGGCATCATTCCATTTTTGGTTTGTGTGCCTATTTGTTTGTGTGTCTATAAATCTTCAAGTATCTATACAGATGGCACCAATTTAATGGCACAGGCCCATCAATATAACGAGCGCAATGACTATAGCGGGTATCTTACTGGCGAGGACGATCCTTTGTTAGATGCAAGGCTCAAGGGTATTGCAAGTAGCTATAACGGAAGAATTATGTTACTTAATTCTTCTTTGAAGGTTGTTAAGGATACATCATCGGCAGATATTGGTAGGATTTTTATTTGGGAAAACGTTCTTAGAGCTATTCGAGGAGAGCAGCTATATTACTACGACGATGACGCCAAATATCTTACTGTTTCTGTGCCTATCAAGAACAAAGAAGGCGACATTGTTGGTGTATTCATAATCAACAAATCAATGGATTATTTGGATCAAAATATCAATTTGTTTGTTTCGTATATATTGATTACGGGAGTTATCATCTGTTCTTTGGCGGTGATTATTGCAATCTTTTCTGCGATTCGCTTTCAAAGACCCATGCAAAAGATGTCCAAAAATCTGGATGCTATCAATAGAGAATACATCAACGAGCTTCCTGAGGAAAAGTCCTATGCAGAAATGGAAAGTATTTCAAGCAAATTCAACGAGGTTATTGGCAAATTACATTCCATCGACGAATCCCGCCAGGAGTTTGTTTCCAATGTGTCACACGAGCTCAAAACTCCGCTTACTTCTATGAAGGTGCTTGCGGATTCCTTAAACGGCTCCGAAGACGTACCTATCGAAATGTACAGAGAATTCATGGTAGATATCGGTGATGAAATTGACCGCGAGACTCAAATTATTAACGATCTTTTGAGTCTTGTTCGTATGGACAAGAGCGGCGCTCATCTCAATGTATCGCCTGTTAATATCAACGAGCTAATCGAGCATATTTTAAAGCGTCTCAAACCAATTGCAGCAAAGTCCAATATCGAAGTTGTCTTCGAATCCTTTAGACCGGTAGTTGCAGAGGTAGACGAGGTGAAATTTACGCAGGTTGTCACCAACCTTGTTGAGAATGCTATCAAATACAACAAAGAGGATGGGTGGGTTCATATCACTCTAAACTCAGATCATCAATTTTTCTATATTAAGGTTGAGGATAATGGACTTGGTATTCCTGAGGATTCTATCGACCATATTTTTGATAGATTCTACAGGGCTGACAAATCGCATTCTCGCGAGATTGGTGGTACAGGACTTGGTCTTGCCATCACAAAGGGTGCAATTGCCATGCACAATGGCGAAATCAAGGTTCACTCAAAGCTTGACGAGGGCTCCACGTTTGATGTACGTATTCCTCTTAACTACATTGAAAAGGAGGTACGATGATGCGAAAAACTATATCCATAATACTTGTTTTAGCATTGGCATTGTCCCTTGTGGCTTGTGGTAAAACCAAAAAAGATAATTCTTTTTATCTATACTATTTAAATACGGATAAGTGCGGAATAACTCCAGTTGAATTTAGTAAAGAATTTAAAAGGGATGATGATCCGGCATATAAAATTCTCTATATCATGGAGAAGCTTAGCAAAAAAACAAATTCAGTTGACTACATGGCAACTATCCCGGCTGGATTAAAGTTTGAAAAGGTTGAATACTTATCTGAAACGGGTAATGCTACGTTGCTTTTTAGTGGTGATGAAGAGCTTCTTGCTGACTTGGAGGATTATACCAGAGTTTTGATTCGCGCTGCTGTGGTTAAGACTTTGGTTCAGATTGATGGAGTAAACGAAGTCTCTATTTATGTAAATAACGAACCACTTCGTGATACATCTGGTGAAATTATTGGACCAATGACGTCTGAAGATTTTATCGATAATTTTGACGAACAACAAGAGGCGTATTTGTCTAAAGAGGTTACTTTGTACTTCGCAAATACGGATGGATCTTCTCTATGCGGTGTTACCAAAAAGATTAACTACAGCCAAAACACAACCCTTGAAAGGCGTGTTTTGCAAGAATTATTAAAGGGACCTGGACAGGACAACGCGCAGTTTATATCGGCAATTCCAGAGGGGACGATGGTCAAGAGTTTCCACGTAGAAAATGGACTTTGTACGGTAAATTTTGATGCAACATTAGAGACTGGCGTTTCAGGTGTGACAGAATCAGCAGAGGTATATTCCATAGTCAATACATTGACTGAGTTGCCAAGCATCAAGCAGGTTTTAATACTTGTTAATGGTGAGACTCCGCATCTTTCAAACCTAGATGTTGATTTGTCGGCAGCTGTCAATCGCAATGAGGATATTATTTACGTTGACACAGGTGACGAGGATATGGGTCTTT
Organism: Pseudobutyrivibrio sp. UBA1225; assembly: GCA_002309345.1. GTDB lineage: Bacteria > Bacillota > Clostridia > Lachnospirales > Lachnospiraceae > Pseudobutyrivibrio. The sequence goes on along the minus strand of DBWZ01000031.1, from coordinate 17,453 downwards.
ATAAAGATGATGGCGTTGATGAAGATAGTGCAGCATCTGAGGATGAGTCTGACGACGATTGGACATATATCGAAGAAGATTCAGATTATTAATATGAACTTAAATATCAAGGAGGACATATGCTACAGGGCAGAAGGCTTTGTAAGATTTCCTTGATAATAGCTATTTTGATTGCCTTGAGTGCATATGGCCCCTGGGATTTCCTGGGGGTCTATGGAAAGGCGCAAGAAGCAAAAGATACTCTTGCGGAAGACATGCTAGTTGAAGCAAGAGGCACTGTTTATCAAAAGGAAATCAAGCAAGATTATTATCTATACTACGTAAACGATGCTACCGTATATACGGATAACGGTAAGCTACTTAAAACATCTTTTATTTTTAAATCAAATTCTTTTGAAATCCCTTTAAAAGCAAAAGTAAATATAAGTGGAAGAGTAAAGCCTTTTTCTAAAGCGAGAAACGAAGGCTCTTTTGACATGGAAAATTATTATTGGTCCAAGGGCGTCTATTTCCAGCTAGAAGATGTAAAAGTTAATGATTATACTTCTGACGAAGCATTTCTTAGTAACAGTATAATTGGATTGAGAGAGCGAATAGCTGATGTTTATGGCAAGAATCTTCCAGGAGAGGAAGCTGGATTTTTATCTAGTGTAGTCCTAGGCGAGAGAAGCGGTTTGGAAAACCAGCTGAAGGATTTATTCCAGCAAGTTGGTATGGCACATATTCTTGCTGTGTCAGGACTGCATATATCGGTGGTTTGCATGTGCTTATATAAGCTTCTTAGAAGACTGGGGATTGGTTTTTTAGGAAGTGGAATCATATCGGGGCAGGTGGCTGTTTGTTATGGGATGCTGACAGGAGCGAGTATTTCATCTGTTAGAGCTATAGGAATGTTTTTAATCTTTCTAGTGGCTCAGATGCTGGGAGAATGCTACGATATGCTTTCAGCTATGTCTACAGTTGGATTGATGCTGCTATTTGAAAATCCGCTATATATTAGAAATTCTAGCTTTATCTTTTCCTTTAGTGCAGTTTTAGTCATTTGGTATGTGGCAATACCAATTACCCAAAGCTATGAGCTTTATTGTAAGAAAAAATGTATAAAGGTTAAGTTGAAGGAAACCTACAGTGAAAACAGATATATAAATAAGCTTAAAAGAATAGTAGAGAAAGCTATCTCGGGATTAATATTTTCAGTAGGAATATTTGTTGGTATGATGCCAATAACTGTAATGTTTTATTATCAGACGCCTATTTATAGTGTGCTTATAAATCTTCTTGTGATTCCATTGATGCCCGCTCTTTTGGGGCTGGGTTTATTTGGGGGATTTCTAGGATTGATAATTCCTGTGGCTGCTGTGCCTTGCCTATCGCTTTGTCACTATCTAATTTATTTTTATGAATGGATAGCAGGCGTTGTAATATCCATGCCTGGAGCTGTGAAGATAGTTGGCGACAAAGGTATTTTTGTGATAATAGCCTATTACGTAATACTTTTTGGATTAATACATGGATTACCATATATAAAGGATTATTTTATATCTACAAAAGATAAGTGTGATATAAAATGGATTAATAATATGAATAGAAGATTTGTTGCTGTTCAAATGGTGACAGCTTTAATTCTTACAGTGATATTTATTATACCAACATCTTCAAATGGGTTTGAGATAGACTTTATAGATGTAGGGCAAGGAGACGGTATTTACATTGATTCTGGAGACGGCACAAGGTTTTTTGTTGATGGAGGAAGTAGCTCTAACGATGAATTGGGACAATATACTTTGCTTCCATATTTGAAATATAAGGGAGTAGGAGAGATAGACTATTGGTTTTTATCCCATATGGATTTGGATCATGTTTCAGGCGTACTATATCTTTTGGAAAACGGATATACGATAAATAATATTGTTTTATCTGTTGCAATCCCAGAGGATGAAACATTGAACAAGCTACTTTCTTTGGCTGCTATAAACAATACAAATATTATCTATATGAAGCAAGGTGATATTATTAACACAAAACATCTTTCATTTAAGTGTGTATATCCATTTGATGGGGCAAGTGACGAGGATATTAACGCCTTATCATTATCACTGCTAATGGAATACGATTATAATCTGGATAAAAGAATTGACTATTCGGGATTCTTTGGCGGAGATATTGGTGTTGAGCAGGAAAAGGTTATCGCCTCTGGCGGAGAGGTTGGAAAAATCAATCTTTTGAAGGTCAGTCACCATGGGAGCAGATTCAGCTCTGATGCGGATTTTTTAAAGGTGTTATCACCCGATGTTGCAGTAATTAGCTGTAGCAAGAAAAATAGGTACGGACATCCGGCAGCTGAGGCAGTTGAAAGAATCGAAAATATAGGTGCTAAGATTTTTTACACAATGGATTCAGGAAGAATACGTATTGATGACGATGGAATAGATTTATTTATAGATTGATATAAAGTTACAGAATGGATGATAATTACATTAAATCCTTTGTTGTGGGGATAATTTCCTTGTGGAGCCAAAGTAATTATGGTAGGATACACAAGAGAATAGATACAGAAACAGTTTATTGAGGCTAAGAGAACACAAAGAAAGGGCAAAAAATGAAATCTAAAGTAATTGTATTATGTGTTAGTTTGGCAATGATTTTGAGTGCGTGCGGAAAGGAAAGCGATGCTAAAGATGTAAATGCTTCCGACACAAAGAGTACAAATGAAGCTTCAGTTGAAGCAGAAGAACAAAACGATGCTTCAGGTGAGGAGGAATCGCAGAATAAAGCCGCGGTGGAATGGCAAGCGAAAGATAAAGATTCAGTTGCTGATAGCGTAGATGGTGAGGAGCCTGTGGAAGTCTACGACGAAAAAATTGTAGCTAGCCAGTGGGGCAAAGATATAAAAAAGGTTACATTTATTATGCTAGATAAGCGTGGATATGCAAGCATACGTTTTGAATTTGTGGACGGTACAGTACAGGAATTTGAATCGTATATAATGTATTTGGGTTGGATTAAAAGCATAGAATTCCTTGATATTGATAATGATGGCGAGTGTGAATATGTTATACAATATGGTTTTATAAATACTGCTACTGAATTCAATATTACGCAAGCCTTCAAGCTTGATGGCAGAGATGTGGTTGATATTTCTCCCGATAATGTTATTCCAGAGCTAAAGGATGAAGTGGTGCATTCAAAGATAATTAAAAAGGAAATCGATGGCAAAGAATTAAATGCAATTCGTGTTTGCACCTATGGAAAAGAAGATGGAATGGCATATACAAAATACGATGCTATTATATATTGCAAAGATGGTAAATGGACCTCCATAGCTGCCCCAGATGATCACGATATTTGGTAGGATTTAGTTGGTCTAAAGACGAAATTTTTGTTGTCGTAGCACTAAAATTGTGTTAGGATTATCTCGAAAAGCGATGACAGAAACAGTAGTATTTGTGGAAGCTAAGAGAGAGGACGCCTAGGCTGGAAGCGTCTAGTGGAAGCTTATACGAACACCATTCTCGAGCTGAGCGTAGAAGTAATATACTAGATGGATGTTGATATAATTCCCTCTTTATATTTATGAAGCGTCTCCGGGTAGTTCCGTCAAAGACAAAATGAGTGAAACACTAAGGTGGAACCGTGCTGATTAATTTGAGCGAGTCTCATTTAGAATTTTGCACCCTTAGGAACTGCTAGAAATAGCTTTTCCAAGGGTGCTTTTTAATTCTTTTTATAGCACCCTTAGTATACCCAGTCATTTTATAGTTAAAAGGAGAAAATCATGGTTAATTTCAAAGAAGATGAGTCATTAAACACTCTCAATCACTCATGTGCTCATATGATGGCACAGGCTGTTAAGCACCTTTATCCAAACGCAAAGTTTTGGGTTGGTCCAGTTGTAGAAGAAGGCTTCTATTACGATATGGATCTTGGTGATGTTATGCTTACAGACGAAGATATTACTAAGATTGAAAAGGAAATGAAAAAGGTAGCAAAGTCTGGCTGCAAAATCTATCGTAGAGAGATTTCCAAAGCAGAAGCACTTGAGATGTTCAAGGATGACCCATATAAAATTGATCTTATAAATAACATGGATGAGTCAGAGCAGACAATTTCATGCTACGACCAAGGAGATTTCACAGACTTATGTCGTGGACCTCACGTTGATAATGTTAAGCTTTGCCGTTATTTCAAGCTTATTAAGCACTCTGGTGCGTACTGGAAGGGCGATGCAGAGAACCAAGTTCTCAATCGTGTATACGGAGTTTGCTTCCCTACTCAGGAGCAGCTCGATGAGCACCTTGCTCTTTTAGAGGAGGCAAAGGAGCGTGACCACAGAAAGATTGGTAAGGACATGCAGCTTTTCATGGCAGATGATTTAATCGGTCGTGGTCTTCCGATGTATCTTCCAAATGGTTACACAATCTGGACAGAGCTTGAAAATTACATCCGTAACAAAGAGCGTAAGCTTGGTTACTTACATGTAATGACACCTTGCGTTGGTACAGTTCAGCTTTATCAGACATCAGGTCACTGGGATCACTACAAAGAAAACATGTTCCCAGCAATGGAAGTTGAAGGCGAGAACTTCGTTCTTCGTCCAATGAACTGCCCACACCATATGAGAATATTTGCAAATCGTCCACACTCTTACAAGGAGCTTCCAATTCGTATAGCCGAAATCGCTCACGATTTCCGTTTCGAATCATCAGGAACTCTTAAGGGTATCGAGAGAGGACGTCACTTCTGTCAGAACGATTCCCACATCTTCTGTACTATGGAGCAAATCAAAGACGAGGTTAAGAGCGTTTGCGACCTTATCTTTAGCACATACGAAGATTTCGGTATTACAGATTACAGATGCGTGCTTTCACTTCGTGACCCAGCAGATACCAAGAAGTACCATCAGGACGACGAGATGTGGAACACTGCAGAGCAGGCTCTTCGCGAGACTCTTACAGAAATCGGCATTGATTTCACAGAGGAAATTGGTGAGGCAGCCTTCTATGGTCCAAAGCTTGATGTTAATGTTAAGCCAGCTATTGGTAACGAGATTACACTTTCTACATGTCAGCTTGATTTCTGCTTGCCAGCTAAGTTTGATCTTACATACACAGATGCAGATAGCAATAAGCAGACACCAGTTGTAATCCACAGAGCAATCCTTGGTTCTCTTGATAGATTCATGGCATATATCCTTGAGGAGACAAAGGGTAACCTTCCTACATGGCTTGCACCTACACAGGTTAAGGTTCTTCCTGTAAAGAATGATGATGATGAGCTTAATGCATATGCGCAGAAGCTTGTTGATGCTCTTGCAGATGCAGATGTTCGAGTTGAGTTTGATACTCGTTCAGAAAAGCTAGGCTACAAGATGCGTGAGGCACAGATTCAAAAGGTTCCTTATCTTGCGGTACTTGGTAAGAACGAGGAGGCTGATGGCACTGTTTCTTACAGACTTCACGGCGAGCAGGGCACAACAACAGTTAAATTCGATGAGTTTGTAGAGCTTATTATCAATGAAATTAAGACAAAGGGTCGTAAATAATAGTTCCGTTAGGTTATACTTTTACTTATGAAACGAATAGACGAAGATATAGCTACAGGACAATTTAAAAATATTTATCTTCTGTATGGGGAGGAGGATTATCTAAAGCTTCAATATAAGAACAAGCTGCTTGCAGCACTTGTCAATGAAGGTGACGATATGAACTTCTCCAAATACGAGGATAGTGGCATCAATGTCAATCAGGTGATAGATCAGGCTGAGACTATGCCCTTTTTTGCCGAGCATCGTGTTATACTAATAGAAAATAGTGGCTTCGGCAAAAAGATGCCAGAGGAGCTTGGAGACTATCTTTCTTCGATACCAGATTTCACCATATTTATTTTTGTTGAGCCATCGGCAGACAAGCGTGGAAAGCTGTACAAGGTAGCCAAATCCGCAGGTCGTGATATAGAGATAAACATGCCAAATGAAAGTGACTTGGCAAAGTGGGTAGGTGGTATGCTTAAAGAGTCTGGTAAGCAGATGAAGCGTGAGGCTTGGAGCCAGTTCCTTATAATGACCCACGACAGCATGGACAATATGGCAAGAGAGCTTGAAAAGCTGGTTACTTATGTGGGGGATAGAGGTCAAATCACCTTAGAGGATGTTAACGCTATTTGTATTGCTCGTGTTGAGACCAAGATATTTGATATGATAAATGCTATTTCTGCCAAGGATTTGCGAAAGACATTGGATTTGTACCAAGATATGCTTTCGGCGAAAGAACCGCCTATGCGAATTCTTTATATGATAGTTCGACAATTCAGGCAGATGAAGGTTATCAAAGAATTATCAGGCTTTGGAGAAAGCATTCCATCTATTGCAAAAAAGATTGGTTCTCCTGATTTTGCAGTTAAGCGAACAATGCAGCTTGCCAAGAACTTTTCTGGGAATGAGATTTCTAAGCTGCTTGTAGACGCGGCAGATTTCGAAGAGCAGGTTAAGACAGGTCGACTAGATGAGAATCTTTCAGTTGAACTCATCATTATGAAATATGCGGGTTCTTAATTTTCAATTATTAAGTATTGAGGGAATAATGAGTTTAAATAATTAGGGTTAAATTATGAAAAAAAAGCAGAGTAAATCAACAGTTGAAAAAAAACTACACATAAAAAAGGTTAGGCCTGAAGATCATCTTTCAATCGTCGCCATGGGCGAAGACAAGAAGCTTGAGTTTGAGGTAACCTATGCAGAGCTTACTCCAGAGGAAGAAGCAGAGCTTGCTACTAAATATAGCAATGCTTTTTTGCCGATTGAGTTGATTGTTCAAGAATTCGAAGGTAAGGAGAAGGCCGTTTCCTTTGCAGGGCATTCCTCTATATTGGAGTTTATTGCAATCAATCCTGAAGGTGTATATAAATGGGAGCACATTCAGTTGATTAAATACAAGTTTGATAACGGCAAAATGATTCACGTTATTGTAGCTTTGCTTCCAGAAGGAGAAAAGTTCAATAGACGTCGTGGTGTAAGAATAGATATCGACACTCGAATGGAGCTTGAGCAGGGTGATAACAAAATAGAAGTTATTGTTAGAGACTTGTCCTACTGTGGATTTAGCTTTACAAAAGTTTCTGAGGATTCTTTGGATTTTACAAAAGCATTTCTATTGAATCTTATTGATTATGATCCTAAAAGCGAAAAGACATATTCTGTTGGTAGATTCGCTGGTAAGGTTCACAGACAGCGAGAAGATGAAAATGGGAATATGGTTTATGGCTGTATTTTGGCTGAAAAACATGCTGAATATCTACAAAAGTATGTTGCAATGAAGCAGATGGAGAGAATCAGCAAAAAGACTGAGTACAAGGCCGTTCAAAAGAATTCTGAGTCCCAATTCTGGAAGGAAGAGGTTGTGGATGCATTGAATGGACTTAAGGTTGAGAGGAATCATTAGATTGTCCAAGAAAATAGTTATTTTCTATTGACAACTGCGAAATTTTTTTCTATTATATCTGAGTATGCGTTGAACTGTCCGTGTCCGGCTACAGCGCAAATGTTTTTAATAATATATTTTTTTAAAAATTGGAGGTGTAGCAACACATGGCAAATATTAAGTCTGCTAAGAAGCGTGTTTTAGTAACAGCTGTTAAGACTGAGCGCAACAAAGCAATCAGATCAGAGGTTAAGACATACGTTAAGCGTGTTGAGGCTGCTGTTGAAGCTGGCGACAAGGCACTTGCTGAGTCAGAGCTCAAGGCTGCTATCAAGGTTATCGAGACTGCAGGTTCTAAGGGTGTTTATCATGACAACACTGTTAGCCGCAAGGTTTCTCGTCTTACAAAGCTTGTTAACAAGCTCGCTTAATTAATTATAACGATAAAGCTCCAAGGTCCCGTCAACCTTGGAGCTTTTTTACCTTATAGGAAATTGCTTTGCAATCTCCTATAAGGTAAAAAACACACTTCGTGTGAAATATGTGTCTCGGCGACAGAAGAATTTATTTGCTTACAGCAAATGTCGCCTCGCACTGCTGGAGTTTTGCGTAGCAAAACTCTTTCTTGATACAAATCAAAATTCCTAATCTAACAAAAACTTAGCCAGTACTTGGTTACTCACATCAATGCCTATGTCGGTCAAGAATAGGCGCCCCTCCTTGGCGTCCATAAAGTCTTGATTTCGAAGTGCTGTGATGATAGGTCCGTATATAGCGTCGATATCAATTCCAAACATATTTTGGAAATCTGAGCGGGCTACACCATCTATCTTGCGAAGACCTAGGAACATGAATTCTTCCATAGCATCCTTTTTAGATAATTTTTCTTCAGAAGCATAATACGGAGAGGAGAATTCGGTTTGAATTGCTTTGCCATCAGCAATGGCTTCTGATGTTTCAACATATTGGTATATGTCTCGAATATTGCTGCTTCGAACATTGTCAAATAAAGAGGCAGCTCCAAGCCCAAGGCCAAGATATGGAACTCTGTCCCAATAGCCTATATTGTGGCGGCATACCTTGCCGTTTTTTGCATAGTTGGAAATTTCATAGCGTTTGTATCCCTTATTTTCTAGATACTGCATAGTAAACTTGTAGAGCTTGTAGGCTTCCTCATCGGTAGGTAAATCCTCGGTAGGCATACCCGCTTGTTGTTTTACTGCATCAAACTTGTATTTCTCATAGAAAGGAGTGCCTTTTTCGATGATGAGAGAGTATGCTGATATGTGTTCTGGGCGAAGCATCGTAACAGCTCCAAGTGTTTTTTCTAGCTTTTGGATAGTTTGATGTGGAAGTCCAGTCATAACATCTACGTTTACATTGTCAAAGCCAGCCTTGCGAACTAAATCAAAGGTGTGCAAGAATCGATTGTAGTCATGGATTCGGCCTAGCTCCTTGAGCTCATCATCGTTGGCTGATTGGAGTCCGATGCTTAGTCTGTTGATACCGATGCTTCGGTAAACATTCAGCTTTTCTGATGAGAGAGTACCGGGATTGCACTCGACGGAAATCTCTGCCAAAGGGTCTACCTTAAATGATTGTTTTATAGTGGTCATAATGGCATCCATCAAATCCTCTGATAGCCATGATGGTGTACCGCCGCCAACATAAATAGTGGTTACTGAGGCATCAGCGTGCTTTGAAGCCATATATTTTATCTCAGTGCACAAAGCAGCGACGTAACGCCGCTGCATCTTTTCATCGAAAACCCCAGATAGGAAATCGCAATATAAACATTTTTTAACACAGAATGGTATATGAATATACAGTTCTAATGGTGTCATTTTAATCCTCGTCCAATTTGAGAACGCTCATGAAGGCAGCTTGAGGAATTTCTACATTGCCAATCTGACGCATTCGTTTTTTACCTTCTTTTTGCTTTTCAAGAAGCTTTTTCTTTCGTGTGATATCGCCGCCGTAGCACTTGGCAAGTACGTCCTTGCGCATGGCCTTGACGGTTTCTCTAGCGATAACCTTTGAACCCACAGCAGCCTGAATTGGAATCTCGAAAAGGTGACGTGGTATTTCTTCTTTGAGCTTTTCGCACATCTTGCGACCGCGCTCGTAGGCAGTGCCAGAGAAGACGATGAATGAAAGTGCATCAACTTCTTCTTTATTAATAAGGATATCAAGCTTGACAAGGTCAGACTTCATATATCCCTTCATCTCATAATCAAAGGAAGCGTAACCTCTTGAACGACTCTTTAACGCATCAAAGAAATCGTAGATGATTTCGTTGAGCGGAAGAGTGTATCTGATAAGTGCTCGAGTTTCCTCGATGTATTCCATGCTGATATACTGACCGCGACGCTCTTGGCACAAATCCATGATTGCACCGATGTAGTCGCTAGTAACCATAATCTCGGCTTCGACGATTGGTTCTTCCATGTAATCAATCTCGCTAGGGTCAGGAAGATTGCTAGGGTTAGTAAGCTCAATCATGGTGCCGTCGGTTTTATATACCCGATAAACTACGCCAGGGGCTGTAGTAACCAAATCAAGGTTGTATTCGCGCTCAAGGCGTTCCTGAATAATCTCTAGATGGAGAAGTCCAAGGAATCCGCAGCGGAAACCAAATCCGAGAGCGACTGAGGTCTCTGGCTCGAATTGTAAAGCGGCGTCGTTGAGCTGGAGCTTTTCAAGTGCATCTCTTAAATCAGGATATTTAGCACCGTCAGCAGGATACATTCCGCAGTAAACCATTGGGTTGACTTTTTTATAACCTGGAAGTGGCTCGGCAGCTGGAGCGTTGGTATGTGTGATGGTATCACCAACGCGAGTGTCACGAACATTTTTGATAGAAGCTGTCATGTAACCAACCATACCTGCTGGAAGCTCATCGCAAGGGATGAATTGACCTGCACCGAAGTAACCAACTTCTACAACATCAAACTGGGCGCCTGTGGCCATCATCTTGACGCTGTCACCCACCTTGAGTGTTCCTTCTTTAACTCGACAAAATACGATAACGCCTTTGTATGGGTCGTATAAAGAGTCAAATATAAGTGCTTGAAGAGGAGCGCTTGGGTCGCCCTTTGGAGCTGGAAGCTGATTGACAATCGCTTCTAGAACATCGTGAATATTAAGACCTGTCTTGGCAGAAATCTGAGGAGCCTCTTGAGCTTCTAAACCGATAACATCTTCGATTTCTTCGATGACACGCTCTGGATCTGCCGAAGGTAAATCAATTTTGTTGATTACAGGGATAACATCAAGGTCGTGGTCTAAAGCCAGATAAACATTGGCGAGAGTCTGAGCCTCGATACCCTGAGCTGCATCTACAACGAGGATTGCGCCATCGCAGGCTGCGAGGGAGCGGGAAACCTCGTAGTTGAAATCCACGTGACCAGGAGTATCAATAAGGTTGAAAATGTACTCCTGTCCATCGTCTGCTTTGTATATGATACGAACGGCTTGGGATTTGATTGTAATGCCGCGTTCGCGCTCAAGATCCATATTGTCTAACACCTGAGCTTGCATCTCGCGGTCAGTAAGTGTGCCAGTCATTTGAATGATGCGGTCAGCAAGAGTAGACTTGCCGTGGTCGATGTGTGCTACTATGCAAAAGTTTCTTATTTTACTTTGATCCATTAATCTTTTTCACCTCAAAAAAATTCTGTTCATATATTACCAAAGCTGCGGATAAATTTAAAGATGATTAACAATGAATAAATAAAATCTTAAATAATTCTAAAGCCGGTTGACAAATGAATGTGGTAGGTGTAAATTAACTTCAGAAAATGATTAGCACTCTTTTTGATTGAGTGCTAACAACAAAGTCGGAAGTGAGGTGAATGTATGGCAGACATCGAACTTGATGAAAGAAAAGTTAAAATTTTAAATGCAATTATTAAAAACTATCTAGAAACTGGCGAACCTGTTGGTTCTCGTACAATTTCTAAATATACAGATTTAAATTTAAGTTCTGCCACCATTCGAAATGAGATGTCAGACTTAGAGGATTTGGGCTACATCGTTCAACCTCATACATCTGCAGGGCGCATCCCTTCAGACAAGGGCTATAGATTCTATGTAAACAATCTTATAGCCACCAAGGACAAAGAAGTTTCCGATATGCAGGAGTGGATGATAGAAAAAACAGAGAAGATGGAAAGTCTTCTCAAGAACGTGGCAAAGGTTCTTGCAACCAACACACAATATGCCACTATGATTTCTGCTCCATCGGTTGTTTCAAATAGATTAAAGTTCGTTCAGCTTTCGGCTGTCGACGAGCATCAAGTGCTTTCAGTTGTTGTTATGGATGGCAACATTGTCAAAAACAAAATCATCAACGTTGAAAAGCCACTTGATAATGAGACATTGCTTAAACTCAACATGCTTTTGAATACCAACCTAAACGGTCTTACAGTTGACCAGATTAATCTTGCATTAATCAGTCGTCTAAAGGATCAGGCAGGTATCCATGACGAGATTATCGCCCAGGTGCTTGACACTGTAGCAGAGACAATCACAGAGGACGAAGATTTACAGGTTTACACATCTGGTGCAACCAACATCTTCAAATATCCTGAGCTTTCAGATTCCAAAAAGGCGTCAGAGCTATTAGATACCTTCGAGGAAAAACAATCATTGATGGAGCTGCTTTCGGATTCCAATATTGATGATGAAAACACAGGCATTCAGGTATACATCGGTGAAGAAACACCAATATCTACCATGAAGGATTGCTCGATTGTTACAGCAACCTATGAGCTTGGGGACGGAGTCAAAGGTACCATCGGTATCGTTGGTCCAAAGCGAATGGATTACGAAAAAGTTGTTGATAATATAAAAAGCCTTAAGGGGCAACTTGATAAGATACTTAAAAAAGAAGGCAAAGATTCATAATTAAGGAGAAAACTAGTGGCAGAGAATAAAGAAAAAATGGAGGAATTCTCTATGGAAGAGGCAGTTAAGGAAGCCGTTGGAAAAGCTGAAGCAATGTCAGAAGGAACATACGGGCAATCAGCTAGCAAACCAATAGAGAGTCCAGAAGGCAAAACAGAAGAAGGCCAAGAAGCAAAGGATTTCAGAAAGCCTATAAAGAAAAAAGAAAAGAAAAAGGATAAAAAGGACGAGCAGATTGAGCAGCTCACAGATAGAGTTACTCGTCAGATGGCTGAGTTTGAAAACTTCAGACGTCGTACTGAGCTTGAAAAGGCGCAGATGTTCGCAACTGGTGCCAAGAGCATCGTTGAAAAGATTCTTCCTGTGGTAGACAACTTCGAGAGAGGGCTTGCTACAGTTGAGGAGGGAGCAGATCCATTTTCTGATGGAATGCTCATGATATACAAGCAATTGCTTACAACACTTGACGAGGCAGGAGTTAAGCCTATCGAGGCTGTAGGCCAGGAATTCAACCCAGATTATCACAACGCTGTTATGCACGTTGAAGATGATGAAGTAGGAGAAAATGTCATAGTCGAAGAGTTCCAAAAAGGCTATATGTTGAATGACACAGTGATTCGCCATTCAATGGTTAAGGTCGCTAACTAAGATGGCACTAAAATTTTAGCTTGCGAAGACTTGTTAGTGTCAGGAGCGAAGCGACGATATAAATCAGATTAGAAAGGATAAATTAGGAGGAAATACATTATGGGAAAGATTATTGGTATCGATTTAGGAACAACAAACAGTTGCGTTGCTGTAATGGAAGGTGGTAAGCCAACTGTTATCGCAAACACAGAGGGAGCTAGAACAACTCCATCTATCGTAGCTTTTACTAAGACTGGTGAGCGTCTTGTTGGTGAGCCAGCAAAGCGTCAGGCAGTTACTAATGCTGAAAAGACAATCGCATCTATCAAGAGAGATATGGGTACTGACAACGGTCGTATCATCGATGACAAGAAGTACTCTCCACAGCAGATTTCAGCTATGATTCTTCAGAAGCTTAAGAGCGACGCTGAGAACTATCTTGGCGAGTCAGTTTCAGAGGCAGTTATCACTGTTCCTGCATACTTCAACGATGCTCAGCGTCAGGCTACAAAGGACGCTGGTAAAATTGCAGGTCTTGATGTAAAGCGTATCATCAACGAGCCAACAGCAGCAGCTCTTGCTTATGGTCTTGATAACGAGAACGAGCAAAAGATTATGGTATACGATTTAGGTGGTGGTACATTTGATGTTTCTATCATTGAAATCGGTGATGGCGTAATCGAGGTTCTTGCTACAGCTGGTAACAACAGACTTGGTGGTGATGATTTCGATCAGAAGATTACAGATTGGATGCTTTCTGAGTTTAAGGCAGCTGAAGGTGTTGATCTTTCTACAGACAAGATGGCTCTTCAGAGACTTAAGGAAGCAGCAGAGAAGGCTAAGAAGGAGCTTTCTTCAGCAACAACTACAAATATCAATCTTCCATTCATCACAGCAACAGCAGAAGGTCCAAAGCACTTCGATATGAACCTTACACGTGCTAAGTTTGACGAGTTGACACACGACCTTGTTGAAGCTACAGCAGGTCCTGTAAATCAGGCTCTTAAGGATGCAGGCTTAAATGCATCAGAGCTTTCAAAGGTACTTCTTGTTGGTGGTTCTACAAGAATCCCAGCAGTTCAGGATAAGGTAAAGGCTCTTACAGGTCACGAGCCAAGCAAGACTCTTAACCCAGATGAGTGTGTAGCTATCGGTGCTTCTATCCAGGGTGGTAAGCTTGCTGGTGATGCAGGTGCAGGCGATATCCTTCTTCTCGATGTTACACCACTTTCACTTTCTATCGAGACAATGGGTGGTATTGCAACTAAGCTTATTGAGAGAAACACAACTATCCCTACAAAGAAGAGTCAGGTATTCTCTACAGCAGCTGACAACCAGACAGCCGTTGATATCAACGTTGTACAGGGTGAGAGACAGTTCGCTAAGGATAATAAGTCACTTGGACAGTTCAGACTTGATGGTATTCCACCAGCAATGAGAGGGGTACCACAGATTGAGGTTACATTCGATATCGATGCAAACGGTATTGTAAACGTTTCTGCTAAGGATCTTGGAACAGGCAAAGAGCAGCACATCACTATTACTGCTGGCTCTAACATGTCTGATGAAGATATCGATAAGGCAGTTAAGGAAGCAGCTGAATACGAGGCTCAGGATAAGAAGCGTAAAGAAGCTGTTGATACTAGAAATGATCTTGAGAGCTTTGTATTTCAGACAAAGAAGGCTCTTGATGAAGTTGGCGACAAGATTGACGCAGCAGATAAGTCTGCAGTAGATGCTGATATCGAAGCAGCTCAGAAGCTTCTTGATCAGTACACAACACCAGAAGAGATGAGCGATTCTCAGATTGGTGAGCTTAAGGCAGCTCAGGAGAAGCTCACAGAGTCAGCTCAGAAGGTATTTGCAAAAATGTACGATCAGACTCAGGCAGCTCAGGGTGCAGCAGGTGCAGGTCCAGATATGAGCCAGTTCACAGGAGCAGGCGCAGGTGCTGGAGCAGCTGATGCAGGTGCAGCAAACGACGACGTTGTCGATGCGGATTTTAAGGAGGTATAGAATTGAATAATTCATCAGAATTATTCAATTCGTACTTGGCAGGATTTTTCGAATGAAATGAAGAAAAATCATGTCCAGCGGAGCTGGATTAATGAGCGCATTACCGATTGCGCGAATTAACCATGAATAATTCATCAGAATTATTCAATTCGTACTTGGCAGTATTTTAATAACAAGTTTAAATAGCTCCCTAAAATCGAGGGAGCTATAAGCATAATAAAGGATATAATAAAATGGCAGAACAAAAACGCGATTACTATGAGGTCCTTGGTGTATCCAAGACAGCTTCAGACGGTGAGCTAAAAAGTGCATATAGAAAGCTTGCGAAGAAGTATCATCCGGATATGAACCCAGGTGATGCTGAGGCTGAAAAGAAATTCAAGGAGGCCTCAGAGGCTTATGCGATTCTTTCTGATCCAGACAAGAGACGTCAGTACGATCAGTTCGGTCATGCTGCATTTGAAAATGGCGGCGGTGGCGGAGCAGGCGGCTTCGACTTCTCGGGTATGGATTTTGGCGATATATTTGGCGATATATTTGGCAGCTTCTTTGGAGGCGGCGGAAGCAGTCGTGCTTCTAATGGTCCGATGCGTGGCGCCAATCTTAGAGCGGCTGTACATGTTTCTTTTGAAGAGGCAGCTTTTGGTTGCGAGAAGCAGATTGAGATAGTGCTCAAAGAAGAGTGTGCAAATTGCCACGGTACTGGTGCTAAGCCAGGCACATCTAAGCGCACTTGTTCAAAGTGTGGTGGTAAAGGTAGAGTTGTTGTTACTCAGCAATCACTCTTTGGAATGGTTCAGAATGTTACCACATGTCCTGACTGTGGTGGCGCAGGCGAGGTTATTGATACACCTTGTCCAGAGTGTAACGGTACAGGTTATGTTGCTCGCAAAAAGAAGATTTCAGTATCTATTCCTGCGGGTATTGATAATGGTCAGAGTGTACGCATCCGTGAGAAAGGTGAGCCAGGTAGAAACGGCGGACCTAGAGGCGATTTGCTTGTAGAGGTTATAGTATCAAAACACGATGTGTTCCATCGTAGAGATTATGATATCTATTCTAATGCACCTATTTCGTTTGCTCAGGCAGCGCTTGGTGGAGAGGTTATTATCGAGACTCTTGATGGCAAGGTTTCTTATGAGGTTAAGCCTGGTACACAGACAGATACTCAGATTCGTTTAAGGGGCAAGGGTGTACCTTCCCTCAGAAACAAGAATATGAGAGGTGACCACTACGTTACACTTGTAGTTCAGGTTCCTACATCACTTTCAAAGGATGCAAAGGACGCACTTCGTAAATACGATGAGCTTACAGGGAACACTACAACAGGTGGTCCAAAGACAGTTAAGACAGAGAAGAAGCGCAAGGGATTTGCAGATAAGATTAAAGATGCAATAGATGATTTATAAAATGTTAGCTAGTAGTCGAAAAGGGCTACTAGCTTTTTTTATGGTCGAATTTGCAACATTTTTAGTAAGAAAGGTTGAATTTGAAAACTGAAATGGTTTAAAATAGTTTCCATAGGGTATAAATAATTTGAAATACAATATTTGGAAATAATCGGAGGAGATTATGGTTCAGGAAAGTATAAAAAAATTAGTTCAGTATGGAATTAATAAGGGGCTTACACCAGAGTGCGAGCGAATCTACACTACAAATCTCTTGTTAGAATGTCTCAAGGAGGACGAGTACACTGATCCAGATTGCGATATGTCTGATATCGTTCTTGAGGATGTTCTTGCAGATCTTTTAGATGAGGCTGTTAAAAAAGGCATTATTGAGGATTCTGTTACTTATAGAGATTTATTCGATACAAAGCTTATGAATTGCCTTTGTCCAAGACCATCACAGGTAATTACAGAGTTTAATAACATTTATAAAAATGAAGGTGCTAAGGCAGCTACAGATTATTTCTATAATCTTAGCAAGGCATCTGATTATATCCGCACCTATAGAGTTAAGAAGGATTTAAAGTGGACTACAGAGACTGATTATGGAACACTTGATATCACAATCAATCTTTCAAAGCCAGAAAAAGATCCTAAGGCTATTGCTGCTGCAAAGAATGCAAAGCAGTCATCATATCCAAAGTGCCAGCTCTGTATGGAAAATGAGGGATATGCAGGCAGAAGCAATCATCCTGCCCGTGAGAATCACAGAATCATTCCTATTACTATTAATGATAGCAAATGGGGATTCCAGTATAGCCCATATGTATATTACAACGAGCACTGCATCGTATTTAA
>DBWZ01000031.1:0-199 GCA_002309345.1 Pseudobutyrivibrio sp. UBA1225 | reverse complement strand
CCACATTTGTAAAGCTTTTTGATTTTATAAAGCTGTTTCCACATTATTTCCTTGGAAGTAATGCAGACCTTCCTATCGTAGGAGGTTCTATTCTTAGTCACGATCACTTCCAGGGCGGATGTTACACATTTGCAATGGAAAAGGCTCCTATTATAAAGGAATTCACTGTAAAGGGATTTGAGGATGTTAATGCCGGCAT
>DBWZ01000080.1 GCA_002309345.1 Pseudobutyrivibrio sp. UBA1225 | reverse complement strand
TGGGATGATGTTTATAGCATGTTGGCCGAATTCGGATTTGAAAACAAGCTAATGCCATCTTCCAATGAAAATTGGCCAGCGTTATTACGAAAGTCTGGTTTCATGAGATACATTATCCCAAATGAATGTCCAGACTGCTACACAGTTAGAGATTTTTGTAGAGACCATCCTCAAGGACTTTATGTTTTAGCCACCGGAACACATGTTATTACTGTAATCGATGGCGATTACTATGATTCTTGGGACAGTGGAGACAAAATCCCTTTATATTACTTTAAGAAAGAAGGTAAATGATTATGGTGCGGTACAATCAACCCTTACAAGGAGCCTACTACCCTCAACAGAATTTCAATTCACCCATTTGTGCTTATGTACAAGGTGAAGCAGCTGCCAAAGCTTATCCAGTTGCTCCCGGTCAGTTCGCTGTGCTAATCGACACAGAACTTCCGGTGATATATACAAAGACAACTGACCAGTTTGGCAGACCACTACCAGTTAGAATTCTTGATTACGTAGAACGAGTCGAGAATTCACCCGAACAAGTTAATAATTATGTAAGTAAATCCGACTTTGATAATTTCAAGAATGAGATTAAAGAAATGTTGAAGCCAAGGCAGAATAATTATAAGAATCAATCTGCTAAGGAGGACAAACAATGAGTAGTCCGATATTTCAGCAGTTTCAGCAAAGACCAAACATGCTTACAATGTTGTCTCAACTAAAGCAAGACCCAGTTGCAATGTTGAGCACGAAATATAGTGTACCACAAGGCATGACTAATCCTAATGAGATACTTCAACATCTGTTAACAACAGGTCAGGTAACCCAGGATCAAGTCAATAGAATTATGCAAATGCAAAATTTCATGAGATAGGAGAATACTATGGAATACCCTACTTATCTTATACATTATGGAACACTCGGACAAAAGTGGGGTGTTCGAAAATATCAAAATGAAGATGGTACTTGGACTGAGGAAGGTCTTAGAAGGAGACGTAAAGAAAATTTTAAAGAATTAAAAAAGAGCAAGGATAAATATGAGGCAAAGAAAAAAGCTTCAGAATTTGCTAAAGGTTTTTCTAAAGAATATGAAAAAGCATTTGACAAAAAAGTAAAAAGTAATAAGACTCGATTTGATATAGATAATATAGGTAAAAAATCATTAGATGATATAGAAATCGACAAAGAAATAGAAAATATTATAGGAAAATATGCAAATAAACCATTTAAGGGAGATAAAGATTTTACATATGGTGATTTATTTAAAATAACTGAAACCGATAGATTATACGAAGAATCTGAAAAGAATTTTAAGGAAGATTTCATGAAAAATAAACTTCCTAAATTAGAGAAAAGTATAAAAGATGCAGATCTTCTTACTGAAAGAAACTATTGGAATGCATATAGGAGTGGAACATATGACGCTGATATAATGTTTGAAAATAATAAAAGATTGAATGATGCTGCTATAACAGGATTGAAAGCACTTGGCGAAAATAATTTTGAGTCTTGGAATAAAGAATGGTTTATTATAGAGGATCAAACGATAGGATGTGCTACAGTTGCTGATTTGGCTAATAGAGGTTATACAGAAAAACAAATAAAAGATATAGTACAAAAATCTAAAGATATATATTATAACACTGATTATGATTATTATCAGAATAAAATGCCGGAAGGAATTTTCCAATTAGGAGATTCAGCTAGCAGAGTAAGCAATGATTATATAAAAGAATGTGTAAAAATAGCAAAAGAAAATGCACTATCAGATGCGAAACAATCTCGTATTAAATCGCTTATCGCATCAGGAAAGTCACAAGAAGAAGTTGCTAAAATGCTTGGTGTTTCGACTTCAACAGTTAATAAATACAAATAATACTTAAGCACTACGCACCATTCGCACCATTCCGCACCTCCAAATAAGTTTCTATTTGTTGCGCAACAATAGAGAAATACTTTAAAGGAGGAACTGAAATGGTTTCTAATGGAACAGACAACATGGTTATGCCTGTGGCTCCTATGTATGGCGGCTACAATGGATGTAACGGCAACGGCTTCGGCTGGGGCGGAGATTGGGCTTGGATTATTCTCCTTCTTCTCCTTGGTGGTAATGGCTGGGGTAACGGTTTTGGCGGCGGTTACGGAGCTGATGGAGTAATGCCCTATCTCTGGAATACGCAGACGCAGAATGACGTTAACCGCGGATTTGATAACTCAGGTTTGTTAAGTCAGCTTAGCGGAATCCAGTCTGCCATCACCTCTGGCTTTGCAAATGCTGAAGTTGCTAGATGTAATGGACTTATTGACTCTATGAATCAGAGATTTACTGACACTCAGTTCATTGGTCAGAACATTAACACTCTTTCTGCTCAGCTTGCTCAGTGCTGTGCTGACAATCGTCTTGCAACGGCTAACCTTGGTTCTGATATCGCTCGTGAAGCATGCGCTACTAGAACAGCTGATGCTCAGAATACTCAGTCTATTCTTGGTGCAATCAATGGCGGCATTCAGTCTATTAAGGATCAGATCTGCCAGGATAAGATTGATGCTAAGAATGATGAGATTGCTCAGCTTAGGCAAGAAGTTCTCTTTGCTCGTGGCCAGGCATCTCAGACGGCTCAGAATCAGCAGATTGTTGATAGCATTTATAACAGGCTTGATACATGCCCTGTTGGAACAACTCCAGTTTATGGTAGAACGCCTATCTTTACTTGCAACAACAATTGTGGTTGCGGCTAAGTGAGGTGACCGATATGGCAGATTATTTAACGAGAGATACGGTTGAATCAGTTGCTCTTAATACTGCTATACCATTTCTGGACTTGAATCCGTGCACAACAGGTAATGTAATACATCAAAATGGATCTGGAATTTTCATACTTAGAGGTAAAGGCGAATGTGTCTCTACTTACGACGTAGAATTCACAGGTAACATATCTATCCCTACAGGTGGAACAGTTGGTCCGATTGCTACTGCAATTGTGATAGCTGGCGAAACACAACAGGGAAGCAGATCCATTCTTACACCTGCTGCCGTAGATGAATATGGTAATGTAACAACCAGAGCAGCTATCGATGTTCCTAGGTGCTGCTGCATAACAGCTTCTGTAGAGTATGTTAGCGGAGTAACTGATGGTACAACTATACCCACTCCTTCTATTAATGTTATAGATGGAAGTCTCTCCATTAAGAAGAGAACTGTCTAAGAGGAGGTGGGCAAATGCATATTATTTACAATATTAAAGATAAGATGGAAGAAGAGCTCAAGGAACTTTGTAAGAAAGAGACTTGGACTGGGAATGATGTAGCCCTTATTGGAGAAATGATCGATGTTGTTAAAGACATTGAGACTATTGAAGCGATGAAGAACTATGAGCCAGAAGATTGGATGAGAGGTTATTCACGCGGATACGATGAGGACTACTCAATGACTCGTGCTTCATACGACAGATATAGAGAACCTAACTCTTATGCTAGAGGAAGGGACATGATTGGTCGTTATACGAGTCGTGATGATGGTAAACAGGAAATGATTGATCATCTAAACAAAATGATGATGAATGCACGTACTCCAGAGGAGCGTGAAAGCTACCGCAGCGCGATTGAGCATATGAGTCGAAACTAACAACTAAATAAAGGCACTTACAGCAATGATTTACATTATGGCGTTTAGATGTGCCTTGTAAACCGGTGGGCTCTAGGATTTCTTAGGGCCCACTTTTAGTTGCTTTTAGAGAGAGCAGTATAGCAAAGTTGTGGCTAATTATGGTGCGGGCCATGCTCCTTTCAAGTTGCGTCAGGTTTTAAGTGCTTACATGGCGCAAGCTGTACTGCCCTCTTTAAAGGCAACTAAACAATGAAAGGTAAAAGATTGGAAGTGACTTTAAATGGCTAAGAGAAACATTAACAAAGTTCCTGACGATCAGCCTCAGATAAAAAGTCCTCCTGTTTTAACACCTGAAGCGAGGGAAAACCAACTGATATCTTTGGCTATCGATCTCGCGGAACAACAACTTAGAAATGGAACAGCTTCATCCCAAGTTATTACACACTATCTTAAACTTGGTTCGAGCAAGGAGAAGCTAGAGAAGGAGATATTACAAGAGCAGAAGAAGTTGGTAGTGGCTAAGACATCTGCTATTGAGTCTCAAGAGAGAATTGACGAATTGTATGCTAATGCTATTAAGGCTATGCGTACATACTCTGGACAAAGTGAGGAAGAGTGAGATGAGCGAATATCCTACTTACTTAATTCATTATGGAATTGAAGGTCAAAAATGGGGTGTAAGACGTTATCAAAATGAAGACGGTACATATACACAAGAAGGACTTGAAAGACGCTATACTAAAGAGGGCTATAAATCTTTAAAAAAAGATTATAAAAGATCGAAAAGAGAAGCTAATAAGGAATATATTAAAGTAGTAAAAGAATCTGGTAAAAATAGACTATTAAAATCAAAAGCCGATCAATATGATGCAATCGATAAAGTAGATGAATATGCTAGTAATAAAGCTAGGGAATTGTTTGATAAATATAAAGATATGAAAATATATAAAGCAAAATTAAAAGGAAAGGATATTGATGTATCTAAAATAGATGCGCAATATTATTTCGAGGACATGGGATTAGATCCAGGAATACTTGGAGTGTCATATCCAACATTAACTGCATATATGGCGTATTCTGGAAAAGATGGAAAAACAAAAATTCGTAAGCAATCGATACAATATTACCAATCTTAAAAATAATAAAGGAGACTCAAAATGCTATCAAATACAGCGACTCCGATATATTACGGTGAATTCAGAGACGCTGTAATGAGAGGAGAAATAGCAGTCAATCGATATATTTCAATGGAGATGAACCGTATTGACGACCTTATAAGAAATCCTGGCGTCTACTATGATGCAGAGGCTATGGATGGATTTGTCAAGTATTGTGAGTCTGAACTCACACTTACAAATGGTGATGATCTCCATCTCTTAGACACATTTAAACTCTGGGCAGAGCAAGTATTCTGTTGGTATTACTTTGTAGAGCGTAGTGTGTTTATTCCGCCTGATCCTGCAAATGGAATCAAAGGACACTATGAGAAGAAGATGATTAAGAAGCGCTTAGTTAATAAGCAGTATCTTATCATTCCAAGAGGTGCAGCTAAGTCAATGTATGACTACTGCATCCAGGCATTCTATCTCAATGTAGACACTTCTACAACTCACCAGATTACTGTTGCTCCTACAATGAAGCAGGCAGAAGAGGTAATGTCACCGTTTAGAACTTCTATCGCGCGTGCGCGTGGACCCCTATTTCAGTTTCTTACTGAAGGTTCACTTCAAAATACAACAGGTTCTAGAGCTAATCGTCAGAAGTTGGCATCTACTAAGAAGGGTATTGAGAATTTTCTTACAAACTCTATTCTTGAGATTAGACCTATGTCAATCGATAAGTTACAGGGTTTGAGATGTAAGATCGCAACAGTTGACGAGTGGCTTTCTGGCGATATTAAGGAAGATGTAATTGGTTGTATTGAACAGGGTGCGTCTAAGTTGGATGATTACCTTATTATTGCAACTTCGTCAGAAGGTACTGTAAGAAATGGTCCTGGAGATACCATCAAAATGGAGCTTCTTGACATTCTCAAAGGTCAGTATGTTAATCCGCATGTATCTATCTGGTATTACACGCTTGATGATATTAAGGAAATTAATGACCCTGCAATGTGGATTAAAGCAAATCCGAATCTTGGTAAGACCGTTACATATGAGACCTATCAGCTTGATGTAGAAAGAGCTGAACAGGCACCTTCAACGAGAAACGACATTCTTGCAAAGAGATTTAACATTCCTATGGAAGGTTACACTTATTTCTTTACTTATGAAGAAACTAAACCTCATAGGAAGCAGGAATTCTGGTCGCTTCCTTGTGCACTTGGAGCAGACCTTTCTCAGGGAGATGACTTCTGTGCATTTACCTTCCTGTTTCCTCTTAGCAGAGAACGATTCGGAATTAAGGCAAGAAGTTATATCACGTCTTTGACATTAAGTAAACTTCCTGCAGCTCTTCGTCTTAAGTATGAGGAATTCATTGACGAAGGTACTCTTATAATTCTTGAAGGTACTGTTCTTGACATGATGGAAGTATATGACGATTTAGATAAGTTTATTAATGATAGTTCTTATGATGTAAGATGCTTTGGATTCGATCCCTACAATGCTCAGGGATTTGTCGAGCGTTGGTCGGCAGAGAATGGAGCATTTGGTGTTACTAAGGTAATCCAAGGTGCAAGAACAGAATCTGTACCTCTTGGAGAAATTAAGAAACTTTCTGAGGAAAGATTGCTTATATTTGACCAGGAAATTATGAGTTATACAATGGGAAACTGTATAACACTTGAAGACACGAATGGTAACAGAAAGCTCTTTAAGCAGAGACATGACGAGAAGATCGATAATGTTGCTGCCCTTATGGACGCTTATGTTGCTTATAAAGCTAACAGGGAGGCATTTGTATGAGTGAACAAAATTACCCTTCATATCTTATACACTATGGTATTGAAGGACAGAAATGGGGTGTAAGACGTTTTCAGAATGAAGATGGTACTTATACTGACAGTGGTCTTCTTAGAAGAAAAGAACAGCAACATTTTGTAAAAGAACAGTCAAAGGTTAATAAGAAATTCGATAAACTTACTGACAAAATGCAAGCTCGTGCAAATGCTGGTAAAAGAGTATCTAATAGACAAATTGAGAAAGCAGTAAAATTAGGAACAAAACACAGGGCGTTAGATTATATTTCACAAAATCCTAGGCCTTATTTACAGGCAAGGGGATTGAATAAAGCATCAAAAGCTAAAAATATTGTAGGTGTTACATCTAATGCAGTTGTTGGTACAGCAGGAACAGCACTTGCTGCTAATGAGTATGAGCCAGAACTTGCTGCTAGAATGGCAACGCAAAGCACACTTGCAATTGGCGAAAGTATAGCTCAGAGAAAACTTGAAAAAATGTTTTTAAATAATTGGATGGAAAGACAATACGGTAAATATTTAAATGAATCAAGAAATTTGACAATAAAAGACCTTGAAGAGCATGGAATAAAATCTAAAAAGGGCTTAAAGAATAAGAAGTATAAAGTATTCTAATTTAAAAGGAGGACATAAATGAAAAGACCAAATTATGTCTTCGACGACGAACTATACCATTGGGGCATAAAAGGTCAACGATGGGGAGAACGTCGATTTCAGAATGAAGATGGTTCATGGACTCCTGAGGGCCGTGAACGATATGGTAAAGGCGATGGCGAACGAATAAAAATCGAAAGAGCCAAAGCTACTTACAACACTCAGAAGTATAAAGCAGATCTTAAGTCTAAGGCTCAAAAAGAGAAAGATATAAGATCGGCTAAGGAAGAAAGAAATAGGATTAAAGAAAATTCTAAGACAATGCTTCTTGCTAGAAAAAAGCAAGGTGAGTTTGACCGATTAAATAAGAAGGAAGAAGCTAAGTTAGACAACCAAGGAAGAAAAAAGTTTGGTAGCACAAAGAACATGTCTGACGACGATCTTCAGAAAGCTATCGATCGTCTAAAATTGCAAGCTGAATATAATAAGCAATATGTTTTAGCTACTCAGCCTAATTCTGCATTAGCAAAAGCAGATAGATTTTTTGATGGTCCAACAGGTAAGTTTGTCAGAGATCTTGCCGTTCAAACGCTTCCTAATGTCGCCAACACAGCTACCACAAAGATCCTTGAAAGCAAATTGAAGTACGCTAATAAAGAGGATAGAGATAAAGCAGCATTAGATATAGAAAAAGCAAGAGTTGATGTAGCTAAATCAAATATAGATATCGAAAAAGCTAAAGCTGATGTAATGAAAACACGAGCTGATACAGAAAAATCTAGAGCAGAAGCTTATAGTAAACTTCAAGAAGCAAATGCTAAACATTTAAAAAATATACCGTCTGGATACGAGTGGTATTTAGATCCAAAAACTAATAAATGGATTATGAAAAAGAAATAAGGAAGGTAATTCAAAATGGGATTGACTTTTGGAGAAAGGCTGAAACATTCTTGGAACGCCTTCATGAATAAAGATCCTACGGAGGATAAGCGATATATAGAATTAGGTCCAAGTAATACCAGACGACCTGATATGTTTCGTGCAACCCGTGGGACTGAAAAGACAATTGTAACTGCTATCTATACTCGTATTGCAATCGATGTAGCAGCACTTACATTTGAACACGTTAAAGTTGATGAAAATGGACGATACACAGAAACCATTAAATCAGGACTCAATTATACACTTACAACTGAAACAAACATAGATCAAACAGCTCGTGCATTTATTCAGGATGTTGTTATGTCGATGTTTGATGAAGGTGTAGTTGCCATTGTTCCTGTAGACACTACTTACAATCCACTTAAGACAGGTTCTTATGACATTCAGACAATGCGTGTCGGTAGTGTTGTAGAATGGTTTCCGCAGTATGTTAAAGTTCGACTTTACAATGATAGAACCGGCAAGCATGAGGAAAAGATACTTCCTAAAAAGATGGTTTCCCTTATAGAAAATCCACTCTATGCTGTTATGAATGAACCGAATTCAGTAGCGAAGAGACTTATTAGGAAACTTAATATTCTTGATGCAGTTGATGAACAATCAGGTTCTGGTAAACTTGACCTTATTATTGGTCTGCCTTATGTTATTAAGACTGAGGCAAGAAGAGAACAAGCTGAACGAAGACGTAAAGACATTGAGCAACAGTTGTCTGGATCTAAGTATGGTATTGCGTATACAGATGGAACAGAACATATAACACAGCTGAATCGATCTGTAGAGAATAACATGTTTAGTCAGATACAATATTTGACAGAGATGCTTTACAATCAGCTCGGTATGACGCAGAATGTATTTAATGGTACTGCTACTGAAGAGGAAATGCTGAATTACCACTCCAGGACAATTGAACCGATTGCATCTGCGCTTACTGATGAGATGGCTAGGAAATTCCTAACCAAGACAGCTCGTTCTCAACATCAAACGATAATGTTCTTTAAAGATCCGTTCAAACTCACTCCTACGGAGAAGCTTGCAGATCTTTCAGACAAACTTACACGTAATGCAATTCTTTCTTCTAATGAACTTAGAGCTATTATTGGATACAAGCCAGTTGATGATGCAAGAGCTGATGAACTTAGCAATAAGAACATTAATCAGTCTCCTGAAGAGATGGAAAACAATCCGATAACAACTAATGAAAAAGAAGATGAAGAATAAATATTACGAAAGGAGAAAAATTCAAAATGAAATACGATTTTAGTGGATATGCCACTAGAAACGACCTTAAGTGTTCAGACGGACGAACAATTCGTGCCGGAGCATTTAAGGAATGTGCTGGTAAGGTAGTCCCTCTCGTATGGCAGCATCAGCATGGTGATCCGATGAATGTGCTTGGTCATGCACTTCTTGAAGAAAGATCTGACGGAATGTATGCGTATTGTTCATTCAACGACACTGAACCTGCTAAACAAGCAAAGCAACTTGTCATTCATGGAGATGTTAATCAGCTTTCCATTTATGCAAATAAGCTTGTTCAGAAGGCTGGCGATGTCCTCCATGGAGCTATTAGAGAGGTGAGCTTGGTCATTGCAGGAGCTAATCCTGGAGCAATGATTGACAATATTGCCATGGCTCATGGCGAAGATGGCGAATCGGACGAAGCAATCATATATAATGACGATTTCATCGACAACCTTGGTGGAGATTTCGAAAATGTTTCTGAGGAAACTATTGAACATTCCGAAAAGGAAGAAAAAGAGGAAGTTATCGAGCATGCTGAATCCGAAGATAAACAGGAGGAAAAGAAAATGCCCGCAGATTCCGAAAACGGAAAGACTGTTCAGGATGTCATTGATACTATGACAGATGAGCAGAAGAAAGTTATGATGTACCTTGTAGGTGTTGCCGCTGAAAAGGGTGGCGCAAATGAAAAAGATGAAGACGAAGGAGAAGAAGACATGAAGCACAACGTTTTTGATGGTTCTGATGAGTATACTGGCGCTGCAGATCAGGCTGAGCTGACTCATTCTCAGATTGAGACAATCATTTCTGATGGTAAGAAGTATGGATCTCTTAGAGATTCTTTCCTTGCTCATGCAGACGAGTACGGTATTAAGGATATCGATTGGCTGTTCCCTGAGGCAAAGACATTCCAGGATAAGCCTGAGTTCATTTCTAGAAAGATGGAGTGGGTTTCCACTGTTATGAGCGGAGTTCACAAGTCACCTTTCTCTAGAATTAAGTCCATGTTTGCTGACATCACAGAGGATGAGGCAAGGGCTAAGGGTTACATCAAGGGTAACCTTAAGAAGGAAGAAGTATTCTCTCTGTTGAAGAGAACAACCACTCCTACGACAATCTATAAGAAGCAGAAGCTTGATCGTGATGATATTATCGACATTACAGATTTCGACGTTGTTGCTTGGATCAAGGCTGAGATGAGAGTCATGCTCGATGAGGAAATCGCTCGTGCTATTCTCGTTGGCGACGGAAGGCTTGCTTCTGATGATGACAAGATCAACGAAGACAACATTCGTCCTATCTGGAAGGAAGCAGATCTCTTCTGCCTTAAGAAGGAAGTTACTGTTGGTGCTGATGCCGATGCTACAGCTAAGAACTTCATTCGTGCTGCAATCAAGTCTAGAAAGGATTATAGAGGTTCTGGTAGCCCGGTTCTCTTCACAACAGAAGATTTCCTTACCGATATGCTCCTCCTTGAGGACTCTATTGGCCACGCACTCTATCCTACAGAGCAGGCTCTTGCTACAAAGCTCAGAGTTTCCAAGATCGTTACTGTTCCTGTAATGGAGAACCTTACAAGATCTGTTACAAAGTCTGGCCAGGCTTATACAAATACTCTTATGGGTATCATTGTTAACCTTAACGACTACAATGTTGGTGCCGATAAGGGTGGCGCTGTTTCTATGTTTGATGATTTTGACATCGACTACAACCAGCAGAAGTACCTCATCGAGACTCGTTGCTCTGGCGCTCTTACCAAGCCCTATTCTGCAATCGTTCTCGAGAAGTCCGTTCAGGGCGCAGGCTGATGATATTTTGAAATATTAATAGGAGGAAACTATTATGGATAAGTTTTTCCAGAGAGCTGAGGATAAGAATGTAGCAGCAGTTGCTATCTATGAGAAGTCTGGTGAGACAAAGGCTTATAAGGATGCTGCTTGCACACAGCAGTTCTATACAAGTGAGCTCAAGAATGCATTCATTAAGGGTGCTATTATCGTTCTCGCTTCTAGCGCAGGTTACGTTATTCCGGTTAAGTATGCAGAGTCTTCTTCTGTTGGTTCTGTTTACTACATCAAGCCTAATAGCACAACTGCTACAAGCGCAGATATCGGAACTCTTGCAGCTCTGGCGGATCCTTCATGATCTAATTAGGAGAAAATTCAATGGCAAAGTATTATGGAGAAATCGGCTTTGCCACAACTTCAGAAGATACTCCTGGTGTTTGGGTAGAACATATCACTACGCGTAGATATGGTGGAGATATTCTCAATAACACCAGGAGACTGGAGTTCCCTGAAAAAGTCGATGCTGATATTAGCATTTCTAATCGTATAAGTATAGTAGCAGATCCATATGCTAAGCTGAATTTTCACTCTATGCGTTATGCGGTTTATATGGGTACGAAATGGACTATCACTAGTGTTGAAGTTCAGTATCCAAGATTAATTCTGAATCTTGGAGGTATATATAATGGATAACAGAGTTGAGTTTCAAGGAAAACTTGAGCAACTTCTGGGGACCAGAAATGTATACTTTCAACCTCCAGAAAATGTTAAAATTAAATACCCAGCGATAATCTATTCTAGAACAAGAATAGATGCTAGATTCGCTAACAATAATGGTTATAAACTCGATCATGCATATCAGGTTGTTTATGTGCATTCTAATCCTGATGACCCTTTTATAGATACTCTTGCGTTATTTCCAACAGCAAGATTTCAGAGAGAATATACAGCAAATAACCTGTATCATGACGTGTTTATTATATACTATAAATAGGAGGAAACTTCGATGGCTAAACTTGAATGGGATAAGACAGGCGAAAGACTGTTTGAAACCGGTACAAAGAATGGCGTTCTTTATGTTTATGATAGCTCAAAGGTAAATGCATCTACTGGTCCTTACACACCTGGTGTTGCTTGGAATGGTCTCACTGGTGTTACTGAGTCACCTTCTGGTGCAGAGGCTACAGCTCTTTATGCTGATGATATTAAGTATCTGAACCTTTATTCTGCAGAGGAGCTCGGCGCTACAATCAATGCTTACACATATCCTGATGAGTTCGCAGTATGTGATGGTTCTGCTGGTATTGAAGTACTTGCACCTGCATACTCTTCTTCTAGCACATATGCTAAGGATGCTGTTGTTTCTTACAATGGACATAACTATAAGGCTAAGGCAGCTATTGAGACAGCTGAGGAATGGACTCCTGATCACTGGGATCTCATGCCTTCCACAATGCCTATTATGATAGGTCAGCAGGCAAGAAAGACTTTCGGTCTTTGCTACAGAACAGCTCTTGGTAACGATACTGATGGTCAGGATCATGGTTACAAGCTCCATCTCCTTTATGGCTGTAAGGCATCTCCTTCGGAGAGATCTTACGAGACAGTAAATGATAGCCCTTCTGCTATTACATTCTCATGGACAATCACGACTACACCTGTTTCGTGCACAATTAATGGTGTCACTTATAAGCCTACGGCTCTTATCACTATTGATTCTACAAAGTGCACACAGGCTGGTCTTACGGCTCTTGAGAATGCTCTTTATGGAACAAACGGTGGTTCTGGCGTTGATCCTACAGATCCTTATCTCCCGCTCCCTTCAGCTGTTTATACACTTCTTGCTTCTACAGCAAACGGCTGATATTTGCACTTTTGGCAGGGTATTCAGTAAGGCTGGCCCTGCCTTATTTTAATCTTGAAAGGACTTAAATATTATGTTAAAGAAAACAGTAACTTATGAAGATTATGATGGAAACACTCGTACAGAGGACCTCTATTTCTTTATTTCAAAGTCAGAACTGACAGAGATGGAACTTAGCACACCTGGTGGTTTGACTAAAAAACTTGAATCTATAACTAAGTCACAAAATGGTTCTGAAATCATGAAAGTGTTTAAGGATATAATTCTTAAAGCTTATGGTGAAAAAGCAGATGATGGTCGTGGCTTTATTAAGAAGAGAAATGGTGTACTTCTTGCAGAAGAGTTTGAACAGACCGCTGCATATGATGCGCTTTTTACAGAACTTTTACTTGACCCTGATAAGGCAGCAGCATTTATTAATGGAATTATGCCTAAGGATCTTATTGAAGCAGCAAATAAGCAGAATCTCCAGGCAAAAACGACTGGACTTCCTTCTGGAAATAACTAATTTTTAGAGGTGATTAGAATGCTAAAGATAGTTATACCTGAAAGAGAATTTTTTGATGAAAATAAAAATGAATTTGTCTATTCTAAACCGCAGGAATTAACTCTTGAGCATTCTTTGATTTCTATTTCAAAATGGGAGTCAAAATGGCACAAACCATTCTTAGATGAGAAACGTCAAAAAACAGATGAAGAGTTTATAGATTATGTAAGATGCATGTCATTAACTAATATACAAGATGATGCTTTTGAGAATATTACAGAAAGAAATAAAGCAGATATATTAAACTATATTAGTGACAGTCAAACTGCAACATGGTTTGCAGAAGATAAAATGCCGCCCCCTAGTAATAAAATTATTACATCAGAGGTGATATATTCATGGATGATACAAAATGAAATACCATTTGATCCATGCCAAAAGTGGCATTTAAATAGACTCCTTACATTAATTAGAGTTTGTAGCCTTGGAAATGCACCATCTAAAAAGATGTCTCCTATGAGTATACTAAGTCAAAATGCATCTTTAAACAAGATGAGAAAAGCGGCTTTACATACTAGGGGATGATAAGGAGAATTCTATTATGAAACAAGTTGTTACATTTGGATACGACAAAAGATTTAATAATAGAATGAAAAATCGTCTTGAAAAGATGAAAATAGACAAAAAATTCATTAAATTGAATGAGTTCGGGCAAGAAGGGGTAGATAGATTGCAGGCTGCTACCCCTGTTCGAACAGGCAAAACTGCTAATTCTTGGTACTATGAGATAAATGAGGAAAATGGAAGAACCAGTCTCATTTGGTATAATACAAATGTTAATCAAGGGGTTAATATAGCAGTTATTATTGATTCTGGACACGCATCTTTAGATGGTTCTTGGACTCAAGGATATAATTATATAGATTCAGCTATAAATCCAGTGATTGCTAAAATTAGAAAATACTTTAGAGAGGAGGGTTAATAGATGCCATATTCCGGATCAACAGTCGATGAACAAGTTGTGAAAATGTCATTTGACAATTCCAATTTCGATGGAAATATTGATTCAAGTATTAAAGCGTTAAACAATCTTGACAATAAATTGCTATCTGTAAATAAAAGCGGTTTCGCAAGTATTACAAATAGTGTAAATAATTTGGCTAATACATTTACTGTTAAAGGCCAAATTATGTTTGGCGTTTTAACCCGTCTCGGTAATGAAATAGTATCCCTTGGCAATAAAGCGTTTAGAAAGCTTACACAAGGAATTAGAGATGGTCTTGGAGAATATAATAAGATTATTGAATCTACACAGACCATCTATCAAAATGTTAAACAAGATGGAAATTCTATTGAAGATGTAAATGATGCCCTTGATGAATTAAATGAGTATGCTGATAAAACTATCTATAATTTTGGTCAGATGACTAGAATGATAGGTATGTTTACTTCAGCAGGCGTAAGTCTCGATAAGTCGGTAAGTAGCATTAAAGGTCTTTCTAATGCTGCAGCACTCGTTGGCGCTACTATGGAACGTGCCCAAATTGGTTGGCAAGCTGTTTCAAGAGCAATGTCGAGTGGCAAATTTACAAATGTAACCTGGAGATCACTTGAATTATCAGGTATTGCAGGTAAACAGTTTAATAAAGTAATTACTGAAGTTGCTAGAACAACAAAAGTAAAAGGTAAACAAACTGGAAAAGACATTGATGGAATGATAAAAAAGTGGGGATCTCTTAGAGAGTCTCTACGAGAAGGTTGGCTCACAAAAGACATATTTACTGAAGCAATGGACATTATGTCTGGAGCTATGTCAGATGCTGACCTTAAGAGAAAAGGCTACACTGATAAACAGATTAAAGAGTTAAGGGCTATTGCTGATGCTGCAGAAGAAGCTGCTACAAGAGTTAAGACCTTCAAGCAGTTAATGGAAACAACAGCGGAAGCAATCGGTTCAGGTTGGGCTCAGTCTTTTAGAATACTTATTGGCGATCTTGAAGAAACTAAGAAACTTTATACAAGAATTAGTGATGTTCTCAATGATTTCATTGATAACAATGCAAAAATTAGAAATAAATTATTTAAGCAGATAGTTGATGGAGAAGATAAAAGTGTAAACGGAGAATGGAAAACAGGAAGAGACAATTTTAAGCAAATTATTGAAAATATGCTTGCTATTGTTAAAACCTTTCTTAAATCTGTTAAAACTGGTTTTTATAATATTTTTCCTATTGACAGAATTTCTGCAGCAGCTAGAAAAGTTTTAGATATTGTCCAAAACTTTACTAGAGCATTTGTTATAAATAATAAAGAATTAAACTCAAAAAATGGAATAGTAAATTGGGATACTAAAAACATAGAAGCTATAAGTAATGCAATTAATGACCTTATTAGATTTTTTAGAGGTCTTGCATCAGTTGCCGATATTGCTTGGATGGCTATTTCTCAGCCAGTTCAAGCAATTGTTAAGCGTATTCCATTCTTCAACAATTTCTTTGAAAATACACATAATGGAATAATTGGAATCGTTAATCAATTAGGAAAATTTGGTGATAAGATTACAGTTTTTAGGAATGCAGTTAAAAATACTAAAATATTCGGTGCTGCTATTGATTATTTGATAGACAATATTGATGTACTTGGAGAAAAATATCCTGTACTTGGAGCAATTGTTTGGGTATTTAATAGTCTTAAAAAAGCTGTAAATGGTATAAAGAATGGTTTTAAGGAATTAAATATTAAACCACTAAGTGCTGCCTTTGGATTATTCAAAATGGTAGTCACGGCTATATGGAAAGTATTTAATAGTTTATTTGGTTTAATTAAAAATGCAAAAAATAGTGTAGATTGGTCATGGTTAGAAGGTCCTAAAAATTTTATAGTCAATCTTTTGAAGTCACTTAGTGATTACGGTAGAGGACTTACAACATTTAAGGAAACTACTGAAAAAATTGGCGGATCTTTAGGAAAATTCTTTTCTAGTTTAAATAAGATATTTAATAAATCTGTTGCTACTAATAAAATAGTTACTGCAACCAGTGAAGTAAATAAACAATATTCACAACTTAATCTTACAATAGACAAAACAGGTAAAAAGATACAATCTGTTTGGGATAAAATAAAGAATTTCTTTAAACCTATTTCAGAATATTTTAAGAATTTAAAGAATAATGGTGAACTTACTTTTGATGGTATTGCTAAAAAGATTGGCCTTGTTGGAGGTGGAATTGCTGCTGCCACAATTGGCATATCTCATTTAGTTAAAACAGTTAAAAAGATTAAGATAATAGATAATATCAATGAATTGCTTGGTGCTGGTATTGATGTTTTAAAAGCATATCAAAAGCAAGCACAGTCAAAAATGATTCTTAATATTGCTATTGCTGTTGGTATTTTAGCTGCTGCAATGGCTGCGTTAGCTTTTGTTCCATATGATAAACTAGAAAATGGTTTAACAATATTCACAGCCTTCATGGCTGTATTAGCCACAACACTAACACCTATAATAAATTCCGTAGCAAGACTTAATGAAGCATTAGCAAAGAATAAGAAAATACTTACAGAATATGATGTCTTAAATAACTTAACAAATCAAGTTGGACAGATTGGACTGAAACTTGCAAAAGGTTTTAATAAACAAAGCCTTGGTAAAATGTTTAAAGACGTAGCCTTTAGTATTTTAATATTAGTTGGTGCATTGTCTGCCCTTGTTTTGTTATTTAAATTTGACAAAGATAATACAATAACAGCTATAAAAGCATTAGCTAAAATAATATTAATATTAGCTGGCGCTGTCGGGGTCCTTGTATTAGTAATGAATCTATTCTCAAAGACAGCTACTAATTTTGCAGGAACTTTCTCGCAATTTGCGAAACTTGCAGGAGTTTCTGGAATAATTATATCAATGTCTTTGGCTGTGCTAATTCTTGTTGGTGCCATGACTGCTCTTTCAAAAATAAAAGCAGATAGATTAGAATCTAGTTTTATTATTATAGTAGGTCTAATGACATTTTTGGGCGCTATTGCTGTTTTAATAACTGGAATAGCTTCTAATGCTAGTAGTTATGACAAACTTAAGAAAATAAGTATAAAAATAACTGGAGCTGTAATTGCTGTCGTTGCTATAGCAGCAGCATTTGCTTTACTTGTTAAATACATTAGTCAAAATGGTAATGAGGCAACATGGCTGTATGCTTTAGCAGTTATTACAACACTTATTACAGTATTCATGGGTATGGTGGCTATTATGATCCAAATGGCTGCCAGAATACAAGATGCAAAAGTATTTAAGAAATTAAATTCATTGGCACTTGTCATGACTGGATCAATTCTTGCTATAGCGGGTGCTATATACTTATTAGGTACATCTAAACCTATTCCTGCTTCTGTTGTGACTACAATTGGAATATTGGCTGCTGCAACGTCTGCCGTGTTGATATTCATGGGTCTTTTTACTGCAAAAGCCAATAGTGATTTTTCTACGAAATTTGTAAAAGTAATAGAAGGAATAGCATTTGCTATATCTTCTGTAGTAGCATCGTTTGGAATATTAACAGCTGGAGTAGCAGCTCTTATAGCAGCTATAAATTCTGTTGATATTTCTAATTCGGATTCGACAAAAGCATCTAATAAAATAATTAATAAAGTAAAGCATATTGCAGAAGTAATATCAAAAGCATTACCAGAACTTAAGAAGCTATTTTATAGCATCGGCCAATCAGTAGGAACAGTATTTGTATCTTTTACTAATGGGTTTATAGATAGAATAGTAGAAGTTGGTGATAAATATAATAAAGTAATTGAAAAAGTAGTTAATTTAATAATTGATTTATTAGGAAAAGTAATAGATGTTTTGCACAGAAGAAGAGACGACATTGGAAAAATAATAGGAAAATTAGTAGAATTTTTAGCAGCTGAAATAGCGGCAGCCGTAAATGCATTCTTTAAAAATACAAATGGTAAAGGCATAGTAACCGAAGACCAGGTATTGAAATTTCTTGGTATTGGTGCATTAACAACTGGTGGCGGTGCTGCATTAATTAAAATCGCTAGTAATTTCAATACTATAAAAACGTCAGTTAAAAATTTGGGCGAAATGTTTAATTGGATTAACCAGAGTGTAATGCCTTCATTAATAGGTAGATTTAAAGATTTTGCATTTTATGTAGAATACGGATACTGGTGGTTAGTTCAGTATAAAAATGGTCCACAAATTTTAAATGGATTATCATCGGCTTTAAAGAAACTTAATTTAAATCTTGATACCACTGCTAATATGTCTTTTGGCCAAATAGCGATTATGATTTTAGCAATTGCAGCAGCAGTTGTTGCTGTTAAAACAGCAGTAAAAGGCATTAGACAACTAATGGGTAAGGAATATGCATATCATAATGCAAATATTAATACATTAGGTGATGCAATATCAGAATTTTTCACAAATACTGAATTCAGATCTCAAGTATTAGTTTATGGAATGGCCAAATTAGGACTAATTATAATCACATTAGTAAAGTCCATTGTTAGAGCAATAGCTGGTCTTATTAGTTATGCAATATATGCGGTGATATCTTTTGGAACAACCCTATTTAATTGGTTTACTGATTTTGTTAATATGGTTGCCCCAAATTCTAAGTTTGCAAAAAGTTTAAATTCAGCACAAAAACAGATACATGATCTTGCAGATTCATTTAAAGAAGTTGGAACCAATTCGTTTAAAGATATAGTTTCTGATTGGAAAGACATTGATAATTTTGAAATTGGTAAAAATGAATGGACGGATGAAGCTAAGGATACGGGTTTCCAAGTAGGAAGAGGCTATGTAGAAGGAACAATTGAAGGCATCGATAATTATGCTAATTTAGTTAATAAGAAATTAACTGAAGATGATAAAAAGATTCTCGATAGATGGAAAAATTTCTGGCAAATTAACTCGCCTTCTAAAGTAACTAGAGATATGTATCTCTATGTGATGCAGGGTTGTGTAGTTGGTATCAATGATGGACGTAAAAAAGTAGAAAATGCTATGAAGGGCCTTACTAAAGCTCAAAAGAAAATTCTTAAAGACGGGGCCGTTGATGCTGTTGCTGCATGGAATGATATACTTAAAGAGCGTGGTATTACAGAATATGTTGATTCATTAAGAGATTATAGAGTTGATATTTATGACCAAACAGATAGCACCACTAAAACGGTTGACCTAAATAAAAATTTAGTTAAAATAATGGAAGATCAAAAAGCTAAATTAGAGGGATTAGACAGAGAAAAAGCAAAAGAATTCCTATTAGATCAAGCTAGAGTAAAAGGTTATATGGCAACTGTAGAGGAGGCATATAATGTTGTTGATGCAATTTTGACAAAACAAGAAGAACATACTAAGGTAACTTCTGATGGTATTAAGCAAGTATCTGAAGATACTATTGGTAATATTGCTGATGTTATTGGAAAATATGGAGCAGCAACTGATGCCGTAATCGATGATGAGATGTCTAAATATAATGAAGGAATGGCATTAGCAGAAGAACATAAAGAGGAATTAATTGGCAAAAAGAAAGAAGAAGTTGAAGAAATTCTAAAGCAAGAAGCTATAAAACGAGGCATGACCGAACAAGAAGCAGAAAATACTGCTAAATTAGTCTCTGGTGAAATGTTCGCTGGAATGCAATCTAATGCTAAAATTACTCAGAAAGATCTTGAAAATAAATTTAATGCATATAAAAATGACTATAATAATTTCAAAGAAGCGGAAAAAGCAAAAACACAATATCTTAATAAAATGCTTGAAGTTAGAAGAAAATTAGAGGCTACAGGCTATTATGATGTTGTAGAAAAAATGAGAACAGGCCAGATGACAGCCAGCGAGTATCAAGCTTGGATGAAAGATCATAAGAATGATGCTGGAAAATACTTGTCAGAACTTAGTAGATTAGAAGTTGATTATAATAGAATACAAAAACAGCAAGAAGCTAGTATAAAAAATCTGTATTCTAATGCCGGAATGTCTGCTGAAAACATAAATAAAATGTGGAATGCAAATCGTAATGAAATGCTAAATCTCATGAATGCATCCTCTTCAAAAGAAAGAGGCGACTGGCAAGGCGTTAAAAATACATTTCTTAAAATGCTTGGTCTTAATGCTGGCGATCTTGATACTGATTACTGGAATACAAAAGATAAAGATAATAATGAAAAGAAAAAGAAAAAGAAAAACGATAACGATAAAGCAGTCAAAGCTGCAGCCGATACAAAAAAGAAGCTTGAAGCAAATAGAGCTGACCTTACTCCTACTTTCGACCTCGATAAACTTGCATCTGATGCAAACAAAGCCAATGGTATTGTAATGTCTTCTCTTATGGCTGCTCAGAATGCCTCAATTGGTGATTACATCAATAAGGATTCTGAACTTAATCCTTTCATGAAAGACAGATGGCAAAACGTTTACAACTTTACACAAAACAACTACTCGCCTAAGGCTCTGTCTCGTATTGACATTTACAGACAGACTCAAAGGCAACTCTCTATGTCACGAGGTTTCTAAAGATGATTCAGTCATTTACAGTTACAAACCACACTGGCAAATCAATGATGTGCGAATTGGCCAATCCTTGGAAGGAGGGGTTGGCCATCGCCTCCATTGACGGTTTAGGACCTGGACAGGCTACCATAAACGTGGCTGATATTTCATCGATGGATGGTGGTTTGTTTAATTCTGCCAGAAAAGGCACTAGAAACATTATATTAAATCTGATATTTGTGGATCATGATACACTCACAATAGAGGACATAAGACGCAAATGTTATGTTTACTTTCCGCTTAAGAAAAACATTAAATTGAAAATAACTACTAGTGATGGAAAAACTAATAAAGACTTTTACATAGATGGTTATGTGGAATCAAATGAACCTGCAATATTTTCTTCACAAGAAGGTGTTACAGTTTCTATACTTTGTCCACAACCATTCTTCTATAAATCCTTGACACAAGAACAAAGATTTAGTGTTTCATCAAATCCTGACTTTACTTTCGCTTTTTCTAAAGTTCCAACAAATAATAATGAGCTTTTGATGGGTGATGTAGTCCCTTATGTAGTTACAGACGTATACTACGAAGGAGATGCCGATACTGGAATTGTTCTTGAACTGGTATTTAGATCTGATGTAGACCATGACGAAATTGATCCTGATACAATTAGGATTGACAACTCGCTCACAAATACAGCCAACATCTTTTCACTGAGTAAGATTAAAACATTAATCGAAGCACAGTTGGAAGGTTATACTGGAATCGTTTCTGGGGATAAAATCACTCTTTCTACGATAAAAGGAGAAAAGAGTCTCACTTATACGCATAATGGAGTCACATATAATGTGCTTAGTGCTATGGAACCTTCCGGTGAATGGGTGTATTTAACTGCTGGGTCCAACTATCTTGTAATTGACAAGGATGGAAGTGTAGAAATTACAGCTAGTGTTAGAAACAAAATCTATTATTACGGAGTATAATTCAAAATGGAAGTCACTTCTTTCAATACAAATATGCAGAAAGTAGCTATCGTTGATTCTTATAAATCTTTTATTTGGAATGATAGATATGAAGATCTTGGTGACTTCGAATTATACATCCCTGCTGACGCTGTTGAGCTGTTAGCAAACATTCATCAAGATTACTACATTCAATGTTCTGAATCTGATAGAACAATGATAGTTGAAAAAGTAGATTACGCTACTGACTTAGAAGATGGCAGCTTTGTAACGATTGCTGGACATTCACTTGAGTCAATTTTAAAGCGAAGAATAGTATGGAATGATGCTAAATATGACGATGATGGAAATTTAAAAGGAGATCAAGTTACCCAAGTTAATATGACTAAGATACTTGATCCATTATCTGAAGACGAGGATGCCGGAGCAGACTTTCCTGTCTGGATGGCAATCGAGTATCTGTTAAACTTATATATTATTAAGCCTGAAGATTGTGGCAATAAACCACAAAGAAAGATTAATAATGTAGTATTTGTTGAACCAGATATTGACGATCCGATTTATTCCATACAAATGTCTCCATGTTCTTATCATGGCGAAAACTTATATGATGTCGTAAAGTCTCTTTGTGACATGTATGAGTTTAGTTTTAAGATGGTCATGAATCCCGATGATAAGAAGATGTATTTCTCTCTTTATAAAGGAGCTAGCCATTTAGCAAGTCAGACTGAAAACCCTTATGTTTGTTTTTCAAATGATTTCGATAATCTTTTAGCAAGTGATTCCTCAATTGACATGTCAACTTACAAGAACATGGCCTATTACAAAGGTCAAGGAAGTAAGTATGTTGTTAAGGAATTTGACGATAAAGAGATTACACTTGAAACAGGAAATGTAAGAATAAAGAACAATAAAGTATGGGCTGCTAAGATCGATTTTGGAGTGAATGATTCAGTTCAAGTTTGGCCTCATAGTACCTATACTGATCCAGAACAAACCAATCATTATAAAACACCATTAGATTGGTCTCCAGATGAGTTTAATGAAAATTATGATTCTGATAATCCAGGAGTTTACCCAGATCATTACGTGGTTGGACAACTTGTTTCTAGAACTCAAATAGGTGGTGCAATAACTACTGAAGATGGTAACTATTATCTATCGACCGAACCTGAGACAGTTCCTGGAAGTGAGGAAAAATACTCATCTGTTTTGCTTTATTCGAATAGTTATGACGCTGAGACTCAGTATTTTAAATGTAATACTGCATACCCAAGTGGTGGTGATTGGGACAAAACCAAATGGGATCGTGTTGATATTCGTGTATCTTGGGGACTACCAGCACAATATTATGATGAGTATAAGGCAGGAACAGAAGAAAGTCCTATTAAATATAAAGAGGATGATGTTGTAAGAGAAACTATTGGCGAAGATGATTATAGATTCTGGACATGCATAAAAGATTATGAGTCAACAGGTCCAATAGATACAACTGATCCATCATGGTCTGAGTCATGGATTCCTACAACTGTAAAAGATGTTTTGCATCAAACATTTGCTAATGAAGCTTGGGGCGAAAACAAAAACAAACCTAAAGTCCATTCTTGTTTTGAAGAATGTGAGGATTGGAAGTCTAATAAGAATTATGCAATTGGCAGTTTTATAACATTTAATGATGCAAGTAGAACTGGTAAAATTACTATTTATAGAAAAACTCAGAAAGATTATGTTTATAGCAATAAAACTAAGTATACCGAAAATAAGTTAGTATGGTATAAACCTAGTAATGCTAGTGGTGATGGTTTTATGTATATTCGTAAGAAATACAAAGCTGGCAAAGTAAAAGGCAAGGCTCCATCTAACTCGACTTATTGGACAAGACTTAAAGATAAGTATAAGGTATTTAATGCCCAAAATTGGGAAGCACTTGAAGACATTCCTGTCGAAACATATGATATTTACGGTTCTGTTCAGGATAATGTTGCTGGTGGTATGGATCGTAGAGAAATGTTTGTTGATGCAACGTCAGTTCCATCGACTTATAATTATTTCTATGATAACAAGAAGCAGGAAACTGTAGATTGGCTTGTAGATGATGGTGTAATGAAAGCAACTGTTAAAGATATGGCTCTTGCAGAACTTACAATTCCTGGAAACAGGATGACTAAGAAGTTCGACGCTGAGATTGGTTATAACACTAATTTCAAATACCGTGTTGATTATAACATTGGTGACATTGTCGAAGTACACGATGCTTATGGTTACTATGACTCAGTTCGAGTTAAGGAATTCATAATTTCACATGACAATACTGGAATTAAGTGCTACCCCACATTCGAATCTGTTGAAGCAAGCACAATTACTACAAGGTATCTTGAAGTCAATGATGAACTTCTTGAAAATACCTTCCTTGTTAAGGTTCCTGAATCTACTAGATTTACAGGTACCGAACTCATTGCAACAGCGAAGAAAGACGATACTACTTATTATCTCAAGTCATTTGTCAAGAAGATTTCTACAGATTCTGACGTTGAGAAGGGTAAGAAAGTTAAGCGTGATCTTCATATGGTTGCTTGGGTTACAACAGATGACATTTACACTGATTATGAGGAGCAATCTGAAACTGAAATGCTCAAACAGCACCCTACAGTTGTTGGAGAACCTCTTTTCTACATCGATGTAGATGCTGAATCTGGCATGGTTATTCCTGGAGTATTGTTCCCTTCATGGGCTCCTCCTTACGGAACTGATTTGGGCTTAATTGATAGTATAAACACTAACGCTTTACAGTATAGAAATATTCTGTTAGCTAATATTTAAGGAGAAAATTCAAAATGGCAGTAAGTAGTGGCTTTTTTAATGCTAGTGAATCCAGCGGTAATCGAGATAGGGTTTACAGCGCTGAAGATTTTGGTGCCATTTTTGATGGCATTATCTCTGATGGTATTTTTGAAAAGTATCCAGATTCTGTATACGATTCGGAAACAGACACATGGTCACCATTTAAAGTCGTCCCTTCTGAAAATTCCACTACTGGGCATTTGGAAGTAGTTGTTAGACCAGGAAGAGCCTGGTTTGACAAAACTTGGACTTTAAATGATGCTGATGTTGCAGTTGAATTAGATTCTAGAGATGCTAGTAAACATAGAATCGACGGAATCTATATTAAAGTAGACAAGGACGAAAGACAGAATTCAATTTATGTGGCTAAAGGAGACGAGGCTAGTACTTCCCCGTCTCTTAAACCACCTGAAGATGTTCCTGGTCATGTCACTCATTATCTTATTGCAACTATCTATGTTACTGCTAATCAGAGTGTAGATACTCAGATTACATTAGCTGAGATAACAAATAAGATAGGATTAGAAGATGGAGCACCTTATGTTAAATCCAATGTAACTGATCCTAGTATAACAACTACAACAATTTTAAATAATCTCGAGAATCAGTTCGACTCTTATCAGAGCAAATATACTGATGAGTTTGTAGATTGGTTTGAAAGTATTAAGGACACAATGGGTACTGTAACTGCAGATCAGATAGTTGAAATTGCAGAACTTGTTGCTAATACTTACAGTACAGATTACTTGTCTGGAGGTTATCCTTATACAAATGATGACTGCTTGTATCTGTCATCTAGTAAGGATGTACTTCCTCCTGTAATTATTAACTTTGGTTTTGTAACAGGTTCAATGTATCCTAACCGATTTGCAAATGAGTTAACAGTGCATACAGAAACACTTCAGACAGGAGAATAATTATGGCTGTCTCATATGGATTTTACAGCGCACTATATACAAATGGTGCATATGATAAGATCTATCAAAGTGGAGAAATGTCTAAATTATTTGATGGTCTTATCTTAGATGGAGTTTACCTTTCGTCTAAAGAAAATGATCCTAGAAACAAGCAGTTCATGGTATCAGCTGATACTAACAATATGAAGATCAAAGTTGCTCCTGGACTTGCTTGGTTTCTCGGAACTTACACGATTTCTGATTCGGATATTGAATTGACAATCGAATCAGCAAG
This sequence comes from Pseudobutyrivibrio sp. UBA1225, assembly GCA_002309345.1. Lineage (GTDB taxonomy): Bacteria > Bacillota > Clostridia > Lachnospirales > Lachnospiraceae > Pseudobutyrivibrio. The sequence continues at coordinate 5,220 of DBWZ01000080.1, read as the reverse complement.
TTCGGCTAATGATAGAATTGATGCTGTTGTTATAGAGATAAACAACCCATCAACTATCTCATATGATCCAGGTCCGACATATACTGAGCGTTTCAACAGTATTAAGATAGTCAAGGGAACTCCTGCAAATCCTGCAGTAAAGCCAACCATGACTCATTCTGGAGGAATTGATCAGTATCCGATAGCATATATAACGGTTTCTAAGAACACTACTGCTATCAGACCTTATGACATTCAATATGTTGTAGGGACGGAGACACCTTATTTTGCTTGGTTATGTGAGAGACTTTCAATAGCTGAACTTTATTCAAAATGGGAGCCAACTTTAGGAATTGTTACTATGCCATTCATAACATGGTTTGAATCTATGGAAAGAATGCTTGGTCATGGCGATGAGGATTACGAAAATATTATCGACGAAATAGAGACTATCGATGAAGAAGACTATATTAAAGGAATCTATCCTAAAGTTGACGAACAAGTTGCTAAATTTAATGGAGATGGTAGTACAGTTGCATTTACAATAACTGTAAGTAGTGGTACTACCATAAATCATATTGCTGATATTTTAGTGGATGGAGAAATGGTACATAATTACGATTTCGATTCTGCAACAAATACAGTAACACTAGAGTCTGCACCTGCTGTTGGCACTAATAATGTAGAAATTTACTATGTTGTTGATGCAGACACTTATACACTTTATTTCGAGGAGGTATCGGATGTCTGAAAATATTGCAGGTTATATAGACCGAAGTTATATAAAAGGGCAGTATTATAGATATGCAGCTGCTCCGAAGCCAGTTAATTATTCCGGTAATATCGATGAAATTTCTGCAGATCTTCTTACCAAAGCAATGCTTGTTACAAGAGGTAGTGTCGGTGGAACGCTTCCTAATGAATTTGGAAATACGTTCCTTATAACTACTTTGCAGTATGGCACAAATACATATCTTCAGACTGCATATGTTGTTCAGACAGGTTATGAGTGTTGGGAATATAGAAGAATCTATTCGGGAACTTGGACAGCTTGGATTGGTGTTGATAGTTCCATTAAGTCACTTAATAGTTCTATTCAAACAGCTCAGGAAACTGCTGATGCTGCTAATACTAGCATAAATTCACTTAGTGGAGACGTCAACAATCTTTCGAGTGCTGTTAGTACAATAAACAACAGCTCTTTACCTAGCCTTTCCGGAAGATGCGATAATCTTGAGGGTAGATGTAGTAATCTTGAAAAGAATACCTCATATATTTCGACTAATGTTATTTCAGAATGTGTTACTTCAACTACAACTTCAGCTAATGCTGTTATTAATTCTGCTTCTTTCTATAGATTTGGAAGAGTTTGTGAATTAAATATTACTGTGCAGAGAAAAACACAATGCGGTTCCGGTGGTGATCTTTGGTCTGGTAATTTAGGTCCAATAGCTGGCCTATACAAGCCAATTGATTCTTCTATTAGATGTGCAAGTTATATTGGCAAATATTGTGCCGGAATGAATATTGATACAACTGGAAAAATAGTAGTTAAAAATGCTTCAACTGCTACGATAAGTTCAGGAAGTACTATTCTTACTGCAGTTTGGATATATTCTGGAACTTTATAAGGAGGGTCTATGGGAAAATTTTATGATGCATCAGTATCAGTAACAGACCCTACTTCAAGGGCAACAAGTATTAGCAATTGGTTTAATGAACTCGAAGGAATTTCTTCTGAGGTTGTTGACTATGAATATGATGATAATACTTATAAAGCAGCTAATATAGTTATTGATGGTACTGATATTTCTATTTTATTTGGAATAAAAAGCGATGCAGTTGGAACTTCTGTAGTTCATGCTTATAATGGGGAAGATAAAGTTTTAATATCTGACACTTATGCTACTGGAAATGATGGCAATACTACAGCTGCAAAACTGTATGCTTATATCGATGACAATTGTATTATGTTGTCAGTTTGTCAATCTAATTCCACTGCAAATGGTGTTGAAATAATTTATGTTAAAACAACAGATAATAAGTATTTAGTTGGATATTATAGGCATAGCACACAGAATGTATATTTTGTTGATATTTCATCTCTTACTTTTGAAGAGGTTAGCGACTCTGCTAGATTAATCCATAGTTATACGAATATGTTTCCATTTGCTGCAATTTTAGGCCAGGTAGATTTCCTTAATCAGGCTTACTTTGTGCAAGCAAATCCTGGGGTATCTAATGCATATAAGTCATTTAAAGTTGATATTTTAAAAGAATGTTCAACAGTAACTCTTTTGTCAACGGCATCTCTTCCGTATCCTCTTAATAATCATTTGGCTATTGGAGCGCATTGTATTGTGCCTTTAGATGATGAAGAGGAGGTAAATGAATAATGGCTTATAGTAATGGATATTTAACTGAAATAGTCAGTACTGGAACAGAAAAAGAATTTATGACTTCGGTTATTAATGCAATAACTGGTCTTTCTACTGCTATAACATGCACTGGTAGTGTTGATCAATACGATGGGGAATCGTCTACTGTTCCAGAGTTTATTTTTGCATTTAATGGAAAAAATATGCTTAAAATTAAAAGAGGAGCAGCAATAGGAACAGCAACTAAGTATTTAAACATAAGTATATTTGTAGATTCTAATATTATAGCAAATAATAATAGTTATATATATAATTATACTAGTTCTATAGCATCGGCAAGTAATGAAAGAAAAGCTATAATTTCATGGCTTGTTTCTGATGATTTTATACTTCTTGTATTAACTGGAGGCTATGGAGATTTTGGTTATTATACGAATCTTGGTTTAATTAACGCAAAAAATGGCAGTAATGTATATGGCGGCGGATATGATAGATCGTCAAATGGTATGTTTTCTAGAAATCAAATATTTAACATATATAAAAATCCAGGCAATACAGATTATATTCTAAGAGCTTTTGATTCAGGAGTTACAGGTACATTCGCAACTAGATTTGGATTTAAATCTAAACCCGGTCAGATTGATTATGTTAAGAGTGCTGCATATGTAAACTCTGGAGTAAAGGTATTTGATATACCATATGTATGCGATTGCACCGCTGTTACTTTAGGAGATACTGTATCTCTTAAAGATGGTTCTTATTTAGCAGTGGGGCCTAATCAATTAGTTAGAGTAAGTTAACACAATTCAAAATAGGAGGAAAATACCATGATTAATGGCGATGGGGTTCTTACCCTGCAGGAGTTCTGGACTATTTTGATGGGTTGTTGCTCGGCGCTAATAACTATTTCGGCAGCTGTCGCGGTAATTATTAGCGCCATTAAAAAATTAAAAGAACCTGAGAATATTCAGAACAAAAAGTTGGAAGATATTTCTAAAAAGATTGATTCTATTGAAGCTCGTTTAAAAATACATGAAGAGTATTTTAATAACGATAATCGTAGAATTTCGGCAATAGAGGAAGGAAACAGAGTTACTCAAAAAGCATTACTGGCTCTTATGTCACATGCTATTAATGGTAATGACATCGACAAACTGAAAGAGGCCGAGAACTCATTAAGAGAATACTTAATTAATAAAGCATGAATGAAATATTTTTTATGATAATTACAATGTTTTCCCTGACTGTTAGCGAGCCGAAAGCACCATTACGTTTCGAGAAACCTAATGTTCGACAGATTATTGAGGTTCATTATGAAAAGCCAGAATCTAAGACATTATACAACATGTCTGATGAGGAACTCAATAATCTCTCTGTTAAAAAGAAAGCTAAGCTAGTACATTTATCTGTTAAGTCGTTTAAAGAAATGACAAAGGTCGTTAATCATGAAGCAGGGCCAAAGATGGAAGATAAGAAGTTAGTAGCGGCTGTAATTTTTAACAGAGTTCGCTGCAGTCAATTCAGAAACAGTGTAATAAAGGTAATTAATGAGCCAGGACAATTCTATGATGTTAAGAATAGCAGATCTGGTTCATCTAAAGACAAAAAAGCTCAACTTGCAATAGTGCTTGCTTATCGAGACATAAAATTAGGAAAAATTCCGCATAATGTATTATATTTCAACTCAATCTCTTATCGTACTAGAAATCCTAAGAGATTCATTAAGTATAAACATTATAATAATTACTTTATTATTGATAGCAAGTGCAAATGCAAGTGGTGTAACGGAGGATAAAATGGGACAAAGTAGAAATGAAAATATTCTTGAAAATATGCTAGGGGCTCAGAATCCTCTGGGAGAACCGCAGAGTAGAGAAGAAGCTCTTCTTATGCAGTTACTTGAAAAACTTAGTGTCACTGTATTGAAGTGGCTTGGTGTTACTACAACCGAGCTAGAAGATGGTGATACAACTAATCCTATTATAATTAATGGTGAGGAAGTTACTGCTGTAGCTGGTGATGTTGTAACATATTCTGATACAGAATTTGCATTTAACGGCACAGCTTGGCAGGAATTTGGTGGAGTATATGTTGCTCCTTGGGTTGATATTACTGGAACATTAGAAGCTGGACAAACGTCAATCACTCTGAATAATTCTACAATTACTACAACTTCTACTATTGAAGTATTTGATGAGTTTGATGTTCCATATGTTTCAAAAACTGTAAGTACGGGAAGCATTACCTTAACTTTCGATGAACAGGATGCTGATATGATCGTGAAAGTGAGGATAAGTTAATGTCTCTATTTCAAGTTACTAAAAAGCAAGTAATAGAAAATTATGAATTACGGACAATGACCGGTGATATTGTTTCGTTTACACCGAGTTATTCACAATTATTACCCGATCCATTTAGCGATTTAAACGTAACGGTCAACGTCCTCGCCACGGGCGGTTATGACGCAGGCACGCAGACCGCACACCCTATAAACGGCTACACCGAGGCAAACATAACAAGGTGCGGTGTGAATATGGTAAATATCAACACGGTTGAACTTGGCGATAGTAACCCACGAACAATTACTATTACTCTTTCAAAACCTTTACCGAAAGGCACTTACACATTAAGTTGGGTTGAAAGCGGAACGGCAAGCGGATTAGTTCAAGTTGAATATGACGGAACATTTAGAGGAATTTCAAACGGTGCAAATTTCACCGCTACCGACAAAGTTACCAAGTTCTATTTCTATATCTCAAATCAGGACTATTCAGACGGTAAAACTTGTTCATTTAGCAATATACAGTTGGAAAGCGGAACAACGGCACACACATTTGCACCCTACAACGGACAGACCTTCACA
>DBWZ01000082.1 GCA_002309345.1 Pseudobutyrivibrio sp. UBA1225 | reverse complement strand
CGAAGTGTGTTTTTTACCTTATAGGAGATTGCAAAGCAATTTCCTATAAGGTAAAAAACGGGCACCGCATTTGCGGTACCCGTTTCATTCTCCGTATGCGCTATTCGCCTGCACATCTCTTTATTTCTTTTTCGCTTTTAAACTATCCTCATATTTCTGTGAAAAAGCGTTTTTCTTAATGTAATTTCTTACGTCTGTTTTTTCAATGAGCTCAGATTTACTGTTTTCATCCGCTGCCTTTGATGAATAATATGCAAACTTGGAATCTAAATACATCTTCCACACTTTGTCGATGGATTTTCCCTCAAACTTTGTGCCCTTAAAGAGTCTTTTCCATGCCTTGTCCCAGTTGTCTTTAGTGTATGAACCATCACTGCATAATTCAAAGTAGTCGCGCATAATATCGCGGTCAGATGATAATGCCTGCTGGTCGAGCCATACTAAAAATCTTGTAGACTTATCACGAACATTTTTTGCTTCGGCGTCTTTCATCTCGTGAACCATATCATTATATCTTCCATCTTTATACGCATATACGAATCTGCAATAATTGGCGAAAGATTCTATCGAATCCATTCCATATTCAACCTTTTCGCCAGCCCATCCATTTTGGATAACGTGCGCAAGCTCATGGGTCATACAGTCGTAATGCATTGGATTACTTTCTAGAAATTTGTCATTAAGATAAATCTGGTTTTTTGTTGTGTAAGCAGCCGGATTATCCTCATCATTAGTGTAATTTCTAACCTTTATTTCTACATCCGTAGGGGATGGTTTATACCCGCCGAATCTATCGTACATCTGTGGATATACTTCATAGAACAGCTCCTTGATTTTCAAAAGATCTTCTGCTTTGGTATGCTTCTGCCAATCCGAAAGATCCAGTACAAGCTTAAATTGTATACCATTTATTGTATGATGATAGATATATATATATCCGGGTACAAGGTCATCTGCGTTTGATTCGTCTATCGCTTCTGCCTCATCCTCTTCCTCAGATTCATCTACCTCAACTGATTCTTCTGTCTCATCCGCGTCTTCTTCTTTTCCCACTATATCTTCAGTAGAAACTTCTGTTGTTGCCTCAATTACACTTTCATTTTCATTAGTCTCGGTTTCTGCACTCCCCTGGGGTGCCATCATTGTGCTCAATCCAAGCGCAATAGCAACTCCCTGTGCCAAAAAACCTGATTTCATTTTTAAAAAAACTTCCTTCCTTTATTTATTCCTTATCTTTTATCTCTACTTTTTCAAGCTATCCTCATAGTTTTGAGAAAAACTATGCTTCTTTATATAATTTCTTACATCTGTCTTTTGTAAAAGCTCTGATTTAGTATTGAAATCTGGTGCCTTTGCTGCGTAACGAGCAAAATCTGTTTTTGTATATGTATTCCACACCTCATCTATTGTTTTTCCCTCAAACTTTGTTCCTTTAAATAGATTCTTCCAAGCCTTATTCCAATTTGCTGTTTCTGTCTTCTTATCGCAACAAATCTCAAAGTAATCACGAATTATATCTCTATTAGACGAAGATGTTTCCATATCAAGCCAAACGAAAAATCTTATAGATTTCTCACGGGTGTTCTGCGCATTAATATCTGGAAGTTCCCAATGTTCATCATTATACTTTCCATCCTTATATGCATAAATATATCTGCAATACTCTGCAAACTTTTCTGAGTCATAATCATATTCAAGATATTTTCCATTCCATCCATTTTGTATTAAATGTACTAATTCATGAGAAAGTACATCAAAATCATTGCGTGAATTCTCAAGATGCTTATCAACTATTGTTACTGTATCTCCACCTGCTCCAGCGACACCTTCGTCTCTATCTTCTATCACAAGCACAACATCTAATGGCGCATTTGTATATGCTCCAAATCTATCATACATCTGTGGATATACCTCGTAGAATAACTCTCTCAAATGCAAAAGCTGATTCTCTGTTGCATGATTGCCCCACTTTCTTAAATCAATTAAAAGCGAATACTCTCGTCCATCTATAGTTCTATGACTAATATATCGTTTTCCCTTCTCATAATGAGCCGCCGTCTGATTTGATGTGTCCTCTTCATCTTCCTCATAAGATTCGCTCACTCCAACTGTGTCTTCGACTAAATCTGCATCAGCCTCTAGCTCTACTGCTTCTTGCTGTACTGCTTCTTGCTGTACTGCTTCTGTCAGTTTTACTTCGTCATCAACAACTGTTTTCGCCACCTTTTGTTCTGGTGTCATCGCCATACCGACGATAAGTGATAAAGCTAACCCCACTGGTAATACACGTAGTTTCATGTTGAGTACTCCTTTCTTTTGTCTCGTCATTGCTACAATAAACTATATGGTTAAGGAGTATAACATATTGCAAAATTATTAACAACCGTAAAAAAGTTGTTACACATGTGTGAAGTTCACTTTCTCACATCTTCGCCTCAACATTGCCTTAATCTTCTAATGCACGTATTAAATCTTCGATAGATTTTGCATTTATATTATTCATATGATATGCGCCTCCTCCATACTTAGCGCAATATGTTACAGACAAATCGTTTCTAAATTTTACTCCATATCGCAATGCAGACTTATTGCCTTCATACATTTTGTCGGCATTCTTCATCTCATCAACATGTTTACTGATTATATTAAGTATGTCTTTTTTTTCCTCCACATCGCCAGAAGTAAGCTTCTGGTATATGCTTTCAGTTAGCTGAACACAATATTTTGCTGAAAATCTCCATATATCAAAATTGTTATCAAATTTTTCTGAATAAAAATCAAAGCTTACATTATGAAGATTGTCTGAAAAAGCCTGATCAAGGTATGAAATAACCCCATCTTTTTTTGACTGCGGATTTAAAAAATAATTAGGATTCTCACTCAATTTTTGGCTCATCCACCTAAAACTTAATGTAGCAAGCTCTGGATCGTAGATATCTCTGATAGCCACTTCAATTCCATCTTTTAACATGCTTGCCGTAAATCTTTCATTGTAATCTCTATATTGGGCATACATTTCTGGTGCTTCGCTTCTAAATAATTCAAAAAAATCTAATGTTCCATCATCGTGAAAAAATCGCCCTTCTTTTTCCGCATATATATTATCCTCCCATAATTCTCGAGCACTTATATCTCCCCGTTTTTTGATATTTGTATTTGTCTCTTGATATTGCTTAAGATGTTTTCTTCCATTTTGAGAAATATTTAAAACATAATCTTCTTTTTGCTCTTTATCATCATTCTCTTCTTTTGTCGAGCTTACAACTTTAGGAAACGAAATTTTATTAGATATATTTCTATTGTATACTTCTTTTATTCTTACCATTTTTCGTAAACCTCCCTACATCAATATAACGCTATTTTTCTCGACCAACTCAATTTATAAGTGTATTTAACCACAAAGCTGTTAAATTTCTTTGTTTAAAATGTGAGCTCATAATCCTTAAACCCATAGAGTATTTTTTACTTCAAAAAATTAGCAAATCAATTTTCTTATAAAGTAAAAGAGACAGCCTCGGCTGTCTCTTTGATTAATTATCTGCTTCTGCGTCTTTATTTGATTCGTCGTCGCTGTCAGTATCTGGCTCCTCTACTTCGGCCTCTTCCTCTTCTTCTACGTAGTTTGGATCGTAAACCGTGTAAGGATTAGATTCACGGAAGTTGGTATTTGAACTACCCATCTGGCAGACCTTGATAATATCCCCGTTCTTAACATCGCTGGCCTTGATTGTAATCACTTGGCCAGATTCATACTTGGTGGATACTTGCTCGTCATTTACAAGCACCTTTGACCACTTTGTAAACTGATCTCCATAGATATGAAGACGTCCGTTGAAGTAGTATGCCTTATCAATATTTGGTGGATCAACACCCATTATAATATCAGAAGGCTTGTACTCCGTACCATCCTTGTAGGTATATCTGTCACCATACATGATATCGTACTGAAGCATGTTTAAATCATTCATGTACTTAGGTGTGTTGTATTTCTTACCCTCAGCCATAACTCTCTGGTGGTAAGAATTGATATTACCATTATGAATGTCCAATCTATTTAAGAAGTCTGAAACAAGCTGATAAGATGTAAGATCTTTATCGATCTTTTCCATCCCAAAGTTGTTCCATGTAAAGTATTTGGTCTTGTATAAATCACCTGTTGTAGTTTCATCCTCGGTAAGACCCATTGTAGGTAGGTGGTCACCGAACATGATAACTAAAGTATCTTCACCTCTAGCATCGAGAGCTTCGATGTACTGCTTGATGAAATCATCTACATTGTAAATACGGTTGATGTAGTATTCCCAAGCCCATCTTTCACCATCGGTCTTGCCTTTGGTCTTAACCTTGATTGCTGGATCCTTTTCAACCTCGTAGGTTGGGTATGAACCATGACCCTCAACTGTTATCGTATATACGAAGTCGCTTGATTCTGTTGAATCCATCGCGTCAACTGTAGCACCAAGCAAAATATCATCCGTAGGCCAATTGCCCATTGGAGTGTATTCTGTGATATCAACCATTTCCTTTGATATGAATCTATCAAATCCCATCATGGAAAAGGCATTTTTTCTAGAGTAGAAATTACCACCGTTGTTGTGTACTACGTGAGTACCGTAGCCATTTTCGTGCATGACATCGGCAAAGCTTTCTACATCGGTAGTTTTGAGCACTGTCTTTTGAGGGTACTCACCTGGTCCAAAGAAGTTACAGCTGAGACCTGTAAGAACCTCAAACTCGGTGTTACAGGTTCCGGCACCAACTACTGGGACTATACAATGACCTGTTGAATAGTTGGCTTCTAGTGAATGAATGTATGGAATTGGATCCTCACTTGTCTCTATAAACTTACACTCTGAAACGTCATAAAATGACTCAAGAAGAATAACGATGACGTTTGGCTGTCCCTCGCCAGTTTTGATTTCTGTGATTGAAGCCTTTCCCTCTTTGTCCTTATCTTCCTTGTCATCCTTTTCAAGAGAATCAACATACTTTTGATCCTCCTTTAAAATTGAATCAATCTTGTTCTTTGAATATCCAAATGGTCTGCTCATTCCTCTGTCCAAAACTGAGGTAGAGAAACCATACAAATAACCATAGTCTAAGTATCCCTGAGCAAGGTTACCAAAGTACGATGTCATGATACCGGAATTACGAAGAAGGATTGTTGATGGATAAAGAGATACTATCAATCCTAATACGAGCAATCCTCTCATCCAAAATGGCTTTGGCTTTTCCTTTTTAGGGCAACGCTTGAAATAAATCGTCATCAATATAATGTAGATTATTAAAGCGATGATACTTATCAGCGCCTGCTGAGGCGAGAAGTAGTTGCTGTCCTGCATAGTAAGCAAGTCGCTTATCATGTATAAATCGGTGTAACCAAATGGTGAAACACGGTTTAAAAGGATGATGCAGTTTATAATTCCAAGAATTATAAAGAACATGCATATGAAGACTCTCCACCATCCGCGTCTCTTACTAAGGAACACGATAGAAAGAGCTACGAATATACAGTATGAGTTAAATAGGAATGGACCAGTGTGGTCTACCACAAACCCCCACGCCTGAGCGAAGGAGTGTCTAGACAACCACTCCATTATAAATATGATTACCATTGAAAGTGGTATGTGCATCCAAATGGTGTATTTATCCCACAGCATCAACCATGTTTTATGGAATTTGCTGTCGATGTATGCCTTGTAGGCTTTGGAATTTGCAATTTTTTCGAATGGTATTTTTATTAGACGGCACACTGCACCGATGCCTGTTTTAACAAGGTTTTTAACTTTAGATAATAACTTTTTCATGAATCCTCCGATTAGCTTTATCCACGCATAATCTAATTTAACAAGACAGTATGAAAAAAGAGTGATAAAATATCGTTGTTCTAATCAGTTTTTTTATGTAAAAATAATGTTGACTTGTTAATAAACGTTTCCTATTAACGCACGGATTATAACACTTTACAAATTTTTAAGCAAGAAAGCGAGATCCCTAATGAAATTACAGTTCTACAAGAAGGGCATTCCTACTAGAATTTTAAAACGAGCAGCTATCCTCGTAGCTGTCTTTATAGCATCCACTATTTTCTTTGAAATTGTCACGAACGTTTCTGACAGTGTTGAGGTTTCGTCCCAAGACAAGCCTACTCTGCCAGTGGTTTCTGTCAACTTCCTTGGTGATGCGTCCTGCGAGCTTCATGGATATGTAACCGAGATGGATCCTGCTTATATGCGTGATGCCATCATCCCTCTTGACGGCAATAGAACCATCAGTCTTTCTATCGATACGAAGGACTTCCCTGTGGAGGGTCTCTCCTATGAGATTCGCTCCCTTGATACTCAGCGCAATATTTCAAACAACGATTTAGAGTTCACCTCTAATGATGGAGTTATAACTGCTGAATTCCAGGCTGAAAACCTTATCGAAAAGAATGAAGAGTATCTTCTTATTTTAAAATTAAAAGGCGATGGCAAGGACATCAATTACTATACTCGAATCATGCAGCCCGAGAAGTGTCACGAAGCAGAAATCCTTGATTTTGCGCAGATGATTCACGAAAAGACTCTCACTACAGATCCTTCTGATAAAGAGTCTGATTTGTCCACCTTTATCGAGCCTGACCCTTATAACACTGACACCAACCTAAATCACGTTACCATCAACTCTAGCTTTGGACAGTTCGTGTACGGAACCTTCGACGGAACACAGGTCGGTGCTACAAACGTTGCACTTACAGATATTACACCAAACTACACTAGTCTTACCTTTACCTACGAGCTCACTCGAGATAACGAGGGTCGCAAGGAATATTATCTTTGCACCGAAGATTTCCGAGTTCGTCTTGGTGTAGAGCGTATGTATCTTTTAGGCTATGACCGAACTATGGAACAGCTTCTTGATGCCAATTCCATCACAGTAAAGGCTAATCAAGTTAACATTGGTATTGCCAACCCTGATGTGCAATATCTCTCAAACGAAACTGGTACTATCGTTTCATTCGTTCAAAATGGAAGCTTGTACGAATACAATCAGTCTGACCGCAAGATTAAGCAGATTTTCAGCTTTGTTGATGATCCTACGGATATACGAAGTATCTATGACCAGCACGAGATTCGTCTTTTAAATATCGATGAGTCAGGTACTATGGATTTCGTTGTCTACGGATACATGAACTCAGGTCCACATGAAGGTCAGTGCGGCGTCAATCTATACCACTACGATGCTATCAACGATGTTTCCACCGAGCAGGTGTTTATTTCATCAACAAGCTCGTTCCAGATTTTGAACGCCAATTTCTCCGAGCTTTTATATGAAACCGCTGACAATGAATTCTATATTATGGTGAACGGCACCTTGCTTTATATGCCACTTAACGAGCTTGCCACCAAGGAAATCATGACCGGACTTGATGACGATCAATATGCTGTCTCAGGCTCACGCCGTTATCTTGCTTGGATGGATGATAAAACCTTCTCTGAGAGTATCCATGTGATGGATTTGGAGACGAATACATCCTTTGATATCAAGGCAGACTCTGGTCAGCTGCTTAAACCTCTTGGATTTATGGATGACAATCTGATTTACGGAACTCTTTTCAAACACAGCATCACTACTGATGGTGCTGGTGCAACTATTTATCCTATGTTTAAGGTATCTGTTTCAGATATTACAGGAGGTGCAAATCACGAGCTTAAGGCTTACCAGAAGAGTGGCGCCTTTATTACAGATGTTAGAATAGATTCTTTTACAATCTATCTTGATAGAATTCAAATTGATCCTGATGGAACTATCTTCCCTCTCAAGGAAGACTTCATCAAAAACAGTGCTGGTGCACAGAACAAGGCTGTACCTATCTCTACTGATGAAGATCCTGTCAAGCAGGATGTTATCGTCCTTAGCATGGATAAATTCGATGAAAATGAAAGTCTTGGTGTAGTTAGCTATGACGTTTCCAACTTGGTTCTTGCAGATGCTTCTAGAAACATCTCTGTAGCATCAGCCACAAGCTCTACCCAGTACTTTGTATATGTAGGCAACAAGGTGACACTTGCAACAGACAATTTGATTGCTGCTATCTCAGAAGCCGATGAAAACATGGGTATTGTCCTTAATAACGAGCCTAAATACGTATGGAAACGCGGTCGTAAGGCCTTCCAAGGTTTCAACACCAACATCGCTGTAGGCTCTAGCGATTCCGACGCTAGCGGCTCCGCAAGAGCACTGTCAGCTATGCTTGTTTCAGAAGGACAAAATGTTCAGGTCCACACACTTATAGAGTCAGGAGAGACTCCTATTTCTATACTCTCAAAGACTCTCAAGGACAACTATGAAATCCTTGACCTTACAGGAGCATCTCTTCCTCAGATTCTTTACTACGTGAGCCAAGGCACACCTGTATATGCCTCTACTGGAGATGATTCTGCAGTGTTGATAGTCGGCTACGATGCCACCACTGTCACCATCTTTGATCCTATGACATCTAGCAATTCTAGGATGTCTATTGAGGAAGCCACAGAGTACTTCTCAACTTACGGAAATGTGTTTGTAAGCTATGTGAAATAAAATATTATAAGTATTATCATGTAAAAAACTTCAGTGACTAGTAATAGTTTCTGAAGTTTTTTTATTATTTTGGAAAAAAATCAAAAATTTTTTTGAATAGTTAATAGAAGGCACAATCGATAAAAATTTAATCAATAGGAGGGAAATGAATTATGCCAAGAAAAATATTTAAATTTAAACTTTTTAAAAATACATCCTCTTCAGTAAGGGATGACGATAGTACTAGCAGCAGACGACCACTGCGAGCCGACGATTATTCTAATACAGATAACTCCGTTCAAGCTAACGTTAATAATGCTAGTCCTGATGAGATACAAAGTTCGAGAGATGTAAAATTAGAACAAAAGTATGACAGACGCATAAAAAGGACCGAAAAAAGAATAAAAGAATATAATGCTGTTTGTAATGTCAAAGGAAAAGAACAAGAAACTATTATAGCAGCAAAAAGATATTTTCGCTCATTGAAGAAACAAAACGAATTAGAACTAGAACTTCTGAAATATTCTAATTCAAAAGATAAGAAGGCTAAGATACAAAATGACCTTGAAATAAACACTAATGCATATGAATTGTACAAAGATGCACAATATCAAGCATATATGTACTCAGAAAGTGGTGGTACAATAAAAGATGTAAATGCTTTTGTTGAAAAAGTTAAAATGCAGCGTGATGCACCTCTTGTTAACAACCAACAATCCAAACAGCATCCATAAATCTAGCGGCAATTACATTTAACTAAACTGAAAACATTTATATTACTAATAGTCCAAACTAAATATAAATAGCAGTATAGCTAAGTAATACGTTCCTAGATTCACATAGTGTACAAACCTCTTTTTGTTCTTACTTCTATAGTGATAGAAATACAAGAATAGGATTGTCACATCACTGAATAGGAATAGCAGTCCTGCTATTCCTATTATCGGCATGCCATCTAAAGCGCATTGATTTGCCTTTAGAGCCATGGTGCTTACAAAGTAACAGTAGATTAGGCATGGCCAGAGCAAACGACCTATGTGCAGGCGGAACCATCTTACCATGCCAAACAATAATATACATGGTGCTGCAGCTAAGATGAACACCCATGGACTCGTGTTTGGCTTCACGCGGCACATGTAATTTAGCAAAGCTACGTGGGCAATCATAAAGGTGATGATGCCAAGGACAAAGAAAGGACGTCGCATGTATGTGTTGTACAAAGCCATCATGATATCCCCTAGAAAGCAGGCCAGTACAGCCCATACCATCAGTCCAAATTTCTCTGAAAAGCATTGGTTAATCCAAAAGATAACTAAAAAGGAGGTACTACATACCACCTTTAAAGGGACATAGTACCTCCTTGAATATCTATTATCACATACCAAAAATAATCCAATTATTAGTGCCACATAAATAATAGTTTCAATAATAATCATATTCTCACCTGACTTTAATCGTCTTGTCTTTCATTTGCAAGCAATACTTCTAATCTCTTTTCCTTACTGAACATCAACGCTGCTGCGCCAAGTAAGAAGCAAGCTATACATAGCAAGTATCTAAGATCAAAACCATCCGCTGTAGTCGGTGTTGAATCCTTAGTGTGTCCCACTGAGATTGAACCATCACCGCTAACCTTGTAGGTAACAGTTGTAGTTGTCTTAGATGCTACAGCTGGGTTGATTCTAAGGCCTGTTATTGCATAACCATCTGTGTATTGGAACTGAACTGCGTGATCTCCGGTTGGGAGGCTCGCAATGTATTCCTTTGTAAAGGTTGCTATTGTAGAACCTGACTGAATTACATAGTTTGTTGAAGCCACCAGACTTCCGTCCATAAGGATTCCCACAAACTTCTCAACTGGTCCGTTACAAACAATTCTTACAGGACCATCGTTTTGATTGATGATCTGTCCACCACCTTCGGTAACTGCATACTTGGCGGTTGTTGCTGCTTCCGGTGAAACCTTTGGAAGCTGAGTAACTGTTGTGACTGCAGGAGCTGCGCTTCCGCCGCCTCCACCACCTACACCGCTAGCGGCACCTGCTGCAACGATGTCACCTGTCGATGGATTTGTTGGGTTGTCGGTGTTTCCAGAATCTGGATTTACCGGTGTTGGATTATCTGGATTAACTGGCGTAGGGTTATCTGGATTATCCGGATTGTCTGGGTTGTCCGGATTGTCTGGGTTATCTGGGTTGTCCGGATTGTCTACAGGATTGCCATCCTCTCCAAACAAAACATTTACCTTGCCTATGTTGTCTTCGTTTTCTGCGAAGTATTTATAAACGTTTGAAGCTGTATTGCCATTTGGATCGAGAATCTGAACTACTGTACCTCGCTTTGGCCAGCTGTCGTGATCTCCGATTGTAATGGCATCTGCCTCGTTCTTTTCAAATACTAGAGTTGTTACATCACTGTCATCGAAGGCTCCACCCTGAATTCTGGTTGTACCTTCTCGGATTTTAAGAGTGTTACCAATGTTCTTAGGAACATATACTAGCTCGGTACCATTATATAAAACACCGCTGTCTACGTAATAAGAGCCGCCACCGCTTATTGAGAAGCTTATGTTTTGGCATCCTGCAAATGTTGTTGAGGTTGCGCCACTCATTGTTTCGCAGGCTACAGTGCCAAGATTAGAACAGCCTTGGAAAGAAGCATTTCCTAGGGAAAGATTACCCTCAACAGAAACTGCCTCCAAGTTGTAGTAGTTTGACAAAGCATCTCGTTCAACTGTTAAGTTGCCGGTAGATGAAACTCTTGTTAAATCGTTTTGATAGTCTATTAATAAATCGTCCGAAATTGTACCACCTGAAGTGTTGTATTCGCCGTTTGCATATCCATCAACTCCGCTTGCTGCAGATGGAGTGCCCGAAGTAAGCGCAAGTAAACCTGCTCTCATTGCAGGGTTGGTGCCACCTGATGGAATTTTCGAATCAGAAAGGATATCTTCTGTAGAAAGAGAATCATCGTTTGAAGAAACCGCAGCTTCGTCTGTAGCGGCCTCTGGTGTAGGTGTTTGAGCCGCCTCTAAACTAGCAGCTTCATCCTCTGCTTCCGGTGTTTCACCTTGTTCTAAGGTTACTTCCTCCCCGTCAACATTTTCGTCTGAAGCTGGCGAAGTGGCTTCGTCCTCTGCCACCGTTAGTTCTTCAATTTCCGATCCCGCGATAGAAAAGCTGCTGCAGAAAATCCAGCATGTCAGAATCATTGATGCACTGATTAAGATACATCCCGTTTTTTTCAATAGTTCCCTTTTTCTTTTCATGATACCATCCTCTTATCGGACTCTCTTGGCTACCACGAACATTCTACCGTCCTCCGTATAACTGTTGCAGGTGCTGAGAGTCAGTACTTTGTCTGTACCTTCAATATTTATTGTCTCGTCATATACCGACAGAGTTTGTATATTATCTAAAAACTCCTGAAGCTCGGAACCTGTTACCGCATTTATGAAATTGTAGTACTTGTAGTTATCATCGTCATCATAACCCACTGCTGATAATCCTACTCCCACAACCTCGTATTCCTGCTCTTCATACAGAGTTTTAAATATTATCTTTTTGTGTGCCTTATAATAGTCGTAATCCAAATATCTTTTAAGCCCTCCAAACATGGTTCCTGAACGCATGTTGTGCCCATAGATAATTGTGTTTGTTGTTGGATTGACTATATCGCATCTATAATCTACAAATAAAGTACCCGCCGTACTTTGTTCGCCGTAGAAATCACGTCTTAAATAATACTCGGGATCTGAAGGAGATTGCATGACTGGATAGTTGATATCTGTGTCCACTATTTCTAAAATCCCTACCAAATCACTATTAAGAGCATATAGATCTGATAATTCATCTAAGACTGGTCGATCATCTTTTGCATAATGGGTATCCCAAGGACTAACGATCACATCCTCAGTAACCTGATTTGCAGAAGAAGGGTTCTCTACAGAATCTTTATCGGCATCTTTGTTATTTATATTAACGTTATTTGGTGAATTATTTGTGTCTGAATCCCTTTTTGCCACAATTTGTTGTGTCTGAATCCTCTCTTTTATGGCTCCACCCACAAAAATACCTATCAAAACCACTGCCAAACCCACAAAAAGAAGGCCAAAGAACTTGTGTCCCTTAGCCTTCCCAGCTGCTTCTTCAATGATTTCTCGGTCATCTAACAAGCCCGCAGATTTGTGGGCAACAATATCAGCTACATGCTCTTTGTATTGCTCACCAATCGGGCTGTTAAAAGTTATGATACCGTCACGAATGTCATTATAAAGGCGCAAAGCAACCTCTGGATCTTGTATATCAAGCTCCTCGTTGATGCATTCTATTTTTTTTACGTCTTCCTGGGCTGCTCGATATTCATAGAAGGTTTCAAATTCGAAACCTCCTATGATAAATTTTTTTTCCTTAGACATCCATTACTACATCCCTTAATTAATAGTTATAGCTTTTATCTTACTTTCACGCAAAGGTACGTGGTTGACACCTACTACCTTGCACTCAACTATATAGTAATAATAGGTATGTCCTTTTGTCAATCCAGAATTGGTATATCCAGCGGTGCTTGCAGGAATAATTGCTTTCAATTCAAGATTCTTTGAATTGTTGTCGCCCACGTAGATGTGGTAATACTTTTCGTCACCTGCTGCTGGCGCTGGCCAAGAAACCTTAACCTTGTTTCCTGACTTCTCCAGCTCCACAACTACATCACTATCACTCAATCTACCTGTGGTTGTTTTACCTACAATCTTTGACTCCCCACTAAGCTGTGCTGAAGTATTGTAAACAGCCTTGCTCTGGATAGTAATTCTATAAGCAGTACTATTTTTAAGATTCTTAAAGGTGTAATCAGTTCTGTACTGTGGGCTCTTAGGATCAGCAGAAATATTCTTGGTATTGTCGTTATTAATAGTTACCTCGACAAATTTCTGACTTCCCTCAATATCATTACCAGAATCATCAATCTCATTTATCTTAAGGTAGGCTTTTTCTGCATATACGTCATTCTGCCATCTAACCGTTAATGATGAATTAGTTGTTTCTGATATAAAGAGGTTCTCAGGTTTACCCACATAAATCTTAAATGTCTTTGTTGTTGTTCCGCCTATATTAGTTGTTAAACCATCAAATCTTACTGTTCCACTGTTAACAACTTGTTTTCCATAGGTTATAGAATAATCTGTTCCCTGTGTTAAATCATATTCCTGTTTATCTTCAGTAACTGGATTTACAGACTTGATATAAACAGATAGATTCTTTGGCTTAATTGGGCTTCCTGTGTAGCGTCTAGCATCGATGTTGTTAATCTTGACTGAAGGATCACTCATCAGTAGCTGCTGAATCTCATAAGTAACCTTCCAGGTCTTAGGTCTGTCGTTGTGATCCTTAACAATCTCGCCTGTTGAAGCCATCTTAAGTGTAATAGTAGCCTCAATTGTACCTACGTTTGTAAAGTTGTTTGCTCCACCGTCGCCTGTCAATCTCTTGTAGGTAATGTTGTCAACCTCGATTGTAGACACATCAGTCTTGAAGACTGGCTTAATATCGTATCCGTTAAAGGTGTACTCAAAGTTGTTGTCATCCACGATATTAATCATGTCTGGATCAAGTGCAACGCTAAAGGTTGCTGTCTGTGAGCCAGTCAGGTATTCGCTGTAGGCGTTAATTGTAGCCTCGCCACGAGTATTCCAATCATCAGATCTGACACTTACCTTATAGTCCCTATCTTTTACTAGAGTGCTATAGGTTACGCCGTCTGCCTGATAAAGTCTTACATCAAACTCTGGCACGATTTCTCTTCCAGTTAAGAATTGTTTCTTGATGCCATTAATCTCGTTGCCTTGTGCATCATAAGTTACAATCTTAACTAGATTTGTATCGCTTAAATCTGCAACTATAGCATAGTTACGAGCACGTATTCCTGAATAGCTTCCTCGACCCTCTACATATACGTAGTTTGAACCAGGAGTGATTGTCTTGGTAGCTGTTGCTCTTGCTGCTGCTTTTATTTCAGAGATATCACTTAGCTCTGTATTGCCCTTAGCGTAGTAGACATTGTAGTCTCTACCCTTCTGAAGTACTGTTCCAGATACTGTATCTGTAACAAGCATTTCAGGGTGTACTTCCTCGCCTGTATATGGGAATACAAAGTTTGTCTGGTTCTCCAACTCACTTGCAAATCTTACTGTGAATGAGCTGTCTTCAATATCGTCTGGTCCAATGATGAAATAGCATGTAAACGCCTTTGATGAACCGTCGTAGTTGCTATCATCCTTAAAGGTTATTTTTGCGTACGCAAATGCGGATGGACTTGTCTCTCTAGGATCAAATGCCGCATTATTATTGCCGTACTCTACCGTATACTCGGATGGATCAACCAGCTTCGAATCTGTTGCAAGACCAGAATCATAAAGCTTGATGGTTGGCTTAACTGCCTTTCCAGCATATGGCTGGAAGTAGTAATCTCTGTACTCCTCACCGTATAGGTTGTCATCATCCTCATCAAGCATCCTCATGTTAGGATTTGAAATCTCAAATGTAAACTCAGGGTCAGCTGGGTTGTACTGATTTGTGTAATCAATTGAGCCAAGTACCTGTCTCTTAACGATTTCGTATGTACGTACAATCTTGCCATAGTACTTTCCTGTACCCTTTATAGTTACAGTTCTTACACCTGCGTGGATTCTATCATCAATTCCGTTTGCATCTTTTATTTCTAGTGTATAGTCCTCGCCTTGAGTAAGCACTGTTCCATCTGAAAGCTTAAGCTTGTATGCTGGAGAATGCTTCTGACC
Organism: Pseudobutyrivibrio sp. UBA1225; assembly: GCA_002309345.1. GTDB lineage: Bacteria > Bacillota > Clostridia > Lachnospirales > Lachnospiraceae > Pseudobutyrivibrio. The sequence continues at coordinate 8,886 of DBWZ01000082.1, read as the reverse complement.
ATCGTATACATACTTGCCTTCTACTGCTTCATTTCCAAGGGTGGTTATTACCTCAAGGATGTCATCCTCAAGCATCTGCTCAAGATTTAATCCAATATTGTATGCCACCTTTAGAGAATCATCGTTGTAGTTGCCAATACCGGTGATTAGCGCGTATGGCGAATCCTCTGCTGGTATGAAGTTGCCGTTGGCATCCTTCTCTGTTGTGTACTCACCCTTTGCACCGGTTGAATTGTTGCCGTAAGAAACAGTGTAATCAACTCCTTCTCTAAGAACCTTAGGGCCGTTTCCTGCTTCATTGAGCACGCCTGCATCAGTAATAGTAATTGATGAAGGAACAGCTGGACCATCGAATGTCTCTACATCACTAACTGTTATAGTGATATCCTTGTCTGCCTTGTCATCATTACCTGGCTGAGCCCAGTTCTTGGCAATTGAGCGCTTAGTTACTCTGTATTCAATACGTTTTCTATTCTTACAATTTAATGTTCCACCAATATCAACCTGGTAGGTTCCCATATTCTTAATCTGCGAAGCCTGTCCAGAACCATTGTAGATAGTAATCTCGTAGTCGCCGTCACTTGGACTTACGTAGTTTCCACTAGCATCTTTACTGCACTCTACAAGTGTCTGTTCGTTTCCATCGTAGTCTCGAACCTTTACAGAAAGTCTTGGTGTAATAACTTTACCTGTGTACTCCCCAACAGTTGAATCATCCTCAACATATACAGTTGTCTTTGCTAAATCAAGCTGTTCAATAGTAAAGCTCTTTTGAAGATCTCCACTATAGCATCCTCGACCTTCAATATTTATTAATCCATAAACTGGGTTTGCAGATGCTGTATTTGTTGCACCCAAAGTATTCTGGTCATAAGAATAAGTGTAGTCCTCATCCTTTATAAGCACCATGCCATTATAGGTAACTTGTACATCTGGTTTAACTGGTATACCAGGACCAACATAGTGTGCATCGCCAACAATAACATCGAAGCCTGCTGATGAGAAGCTTCTAGGTATGATGTTGAATTCCTTAACAAGTGTTCCTGAGTATGCACCTATACCAGTTACTGTTGCTGTAGCTGTACCTACGTTGTAGTTATTAACATAACTAATTGCATAGTCTCTACCTTCTCTTAGAGTGGTTGTCTCTCCTGCTGCTGTGAGCTTAACTGTTGGAGTTGGTCTAATTGCTTCCCTTGTATAATACCAACCAGCAGAAGTACCTTGTGAAGCCTGAGGTGTAGCCAAAGTAAGCTCTCCTCCATCTTCAGCATTAATAGACTTACCTGTGATTTCAATTGGAATCATTCTAGGACCGCCCATCATCTGCGCGTTATTTGGATTGCGCTCTACAGTAACAAGGTGTAATCCTACATCTGTCATACCATCATCAGAGGTTATTACAAAATAGCCATTACCTGATCCAGTACTTATAGTGTAGCCTCCTGCAGAAACCTTTACACTATAGTTGATAGGTGAGCCTGTATAAGATGCTTTATAGACATTATTTGTAGCATCCCATGTTATTCCTGCTCCACTAAGTTCAATCTTAGTAACAGAAGCATCTAAATCATACTTAGTTACATAAGTAAGTTGTATGCTTGTGCTTTCTTTGAAGTACTTTGAGCCCGCCTTGGCTGTAACTCTAACAAAGTAATTATCTGCAGAACTTGGATTAGCCTCTCCTTCATTATAATCCAATTCATAGTCTACGCCTTCTCGTCCATAAGCAACATGAACTTCAGGGTAAATATGCTCTGCAGTAAATGGATAATCGCCCTTATCCAAATATGCATAGTTTGCAATATAACCTTCAGAATAGTTATCCTTACTCATATCCGCCTGGAAGCTAATATTTGAAATCGTACGGCTACCCTTAACACAATTGTATGTGCCATTGTTGTAGCCTGTAATTGTCGCACTTCCTGAGCCTGGGACAATAGTCTCTCTTGATACCTCATAGTTCTTTTCTGAAGTAGAAGAGCCTGTTGTATTAGGATTTACTGTTACTAAATCACCGTTCTGTTTCTTGTATTTGATACTAACACTTGGTAATTCGTCATAATCACAAATGTTGCTTATTTCTATTCTTGCATAATCATTGTTTAGTACATACTTGTTGTTTTCTTCGTCTACAGTGCTAGTAAAATCAGAAGCTCCGATATCCAAATCGATATCAAAGTATACCTTCAAATCGCCTGAATACTGACCTTTTCCACAAATAGTAATATAGTTTGCCTTGTTTGCTCCAGGCTCTCTATTGTTACCTCTAAAGTCAGCTGGTGAATCTGCCTCAGGAATATCTATACCATAAATATCATAATCAGTATGTCTCTGAAGCACTCTTGAACCATCTGTTACTACTACATCCTCTGGCATCTGTATCTCTTTATTGTATGTGTAGCTTCCTGCAAAAGATGCTGACAATGTACCAACACTGATAGATATAATTGTAAATTTAACTTCCTTTGTTCCACGATAATTACTTCCGGCAACACCTTCAATAAATACCTTAGCCTCACCAACGTTTTTATTTGTTGGTGTAGTTGAGCCTGCTTCTGTATATCTAAGGATGTAGTCGGTTCCCTTTGTAAGGATATTGCCGTTAGTATCCTTCACAACGATATAATCATCAAACTTGATTGGCTCTCCAGTGTAGATTGCATAGTAACCATTTGTGCTTGTGTAATCTGATGCTGAATATCTGATTGGGCTACTTGAATTATTTTCGCTATCTACTATCTGAACAGAGTTGTTTGGCATGCTTGATTCCGCAGTTGGTGCAACCACCTGCAAGCCACTCAAATCAATCTGATTTATAAGATAAGTTGTTGTAGCATCTGGTACTGTAAGTTTTCCAACAAAGTTGCCTCTACCTTCGATTTCAAGGTGATATGTAATACCTGTTATTGAGCTCTTTGGTCCAATAGTTGTTTTGTCATCCACAAAGGTATAGTCAGTTGTTGCTGTTGAGTTGAGCACATAATCCTCTGAACCAACCTTGTAATGAACCTCTAGATTGTTTCTAACATCAATTGTTGCGCCTGTATATCCATATGTGAAGTTTTTCTTCTCTCTTACTGAAAGTCCAGCTGGGATTTCAGCATCATAGGTGCCCCAATTTGGAGTTGTACTAGCAAGATTAATTGGCATGATGCGATAACCTAAGGTCTTTGTACCATAGTAACCGCCCTTACCTTTAATCTGTATTGTTACAACGTTTTCGCCGTCATATGAGTTGTAGTCATCACCTAATGTTCCTGTGTAGGTTAGGCTATAATCTGCGTCCTTAGTCAAAGCTGTTCCGTTAACAACAACACGTACATCTGGCTTGTTGTTGCCTGGAAGCCATGTAACGATGTAATTGCCAGCTGCATCCTTGTTTGTTGCAGAATACGCAGAATCAGAAAGTGGATTTATAAGCTGGATTACTGTGTTTGCATCGTCCATACTCTTTCCGATTTCGTATGTGAATGCAACGCTGCCAGTGTAGTTACCCTTACCCACAACTCTAGCTGCCACAGATGCGCCTGCAACCTTAGCCTGATCTTCATCTTCCACTGTGATTTCAAAATCTGTTCCATATGTAAGCTCTGAGCCATTATATGTAACCTTCATGTCAGATGCCTGTGGAATGTTAACTGTATTTTCTGCCCATGTTATTGAGATAGGGCTAACTCCATCCTTTGCTGTAACCTTAGTTGTACTTTCATTCAACTGACGCTGTACGATATTGTAATATACAACAATCATCTCACCAGCATAGTTATTCTGGCCCTTGATTACAACGTTTGCTGCCTGTGACAAGGTGCCTGCCTGGCGGTGAGTTTCATAATCACTAACCTTAACCTTGTTATTGAAGGTTGTTGTATAGCTGCAACCCTCGCCTGTTCCACGCTTAAGAGTTGTTCCATTATCTTTAACAACTACTGTTGGAGCAAGTGACATACCTGTATATGTAGGAGCATAGCCCTCACAGAAGTATACGCCACTAGAAACAGGTGTTATTTCATAATTGCTAAGAGTAATTGTAAGTGTGCTTAGGCTCTTTGATGTGATTGTAAACTCCTTTACAATTGCATCGCCTGTCAGATTGTTCTTTGGAACAATAGTAGCCTTAGCTGTACCCTTTGCAATATTGTCTGTATAGGTAACATCATAGTTGCCAGCCATATCAGTATTTCTTAATGAAACAGATACTTCTGGCTCCTGAGCCATTCCATTGTACTTGATAGAAAGTGGCTCTCCATCCTTAAATCTCACCATCTCAGCAGTAAGTGTAGCTGCTGCAATAGTGTAATATCCTGTTCTCGTTCCAGTAAAGTTGCCCTTACCTGTGATTGTGTATTTAGCAGTGTTTGTAGCATCTACATTGTTTGAGCACTGGATTGTATAATCATCTGTAGACAAAGCTGCATTATTAAACTTTAATGTGTAATCCTCTGCCAAAAGGTTTATAGGCTCTCCTGGATCATCTTCCTTGCCATAGGTCTTGGCCTTACCAGATGCAGTAAGTTCAAATTTAACCTTTGAGCTGTTGATACTAATAGGAGATACAACGTAAGAAACTGTAATCTTTTCATTGTTGTACTTATCAGCACCTGTAATAATGACATACTTAGTTCCAGCCTTTGCTGTAAGGCTAGCAGCTCCATCCATTGAATCTGCGTATGCTACTGAGTAATCAGTAGTTGGCAAATCACCCTTACCTGGTAGATATACGCGGATTGAATCAGGTTTTTGAACTGTTCCATCATAATTCTTTGATAAGCCAGAAACCCAGTCGCCCTGCTCTGATGCCTTATCCTTTGTTGCCTTATAGGTTCCGTTTAGATAAACGATGGCATCATTACCAAGTGCACCCTCAATAGAGAAGTTCACTGTCTGTGTTCCTGTGTAGTTTCCAATACCGTTGATTGTAATTAAAGCTGTGTTCTTTCCAGTATTGATATTATTACTATATGTAAGTGTATAGTCAGTGTTTTCAACTAAAGTCTCGGCAGCAGACATATCTGAGCTCTTATATGTCAATGTGAGCTTGTCGCCTGGCTCTACTGCGCTACCGGTGTGAGTGAAGGTTGAAACCCCATTTTCCCATGTTGCTGTAAACTCACCCACTTCAATGTTTGCAGGTGCAATATAGAACTGAAGCTCTATCTCACCCTGATATATAGGCGTTGCACTTCCGTCCTTAAATATAACTGTTCCAAGATGCTCGTCATTACCAGCTGTGTTATCTCTATAGGAAATATCAAGGTCGATTTCTACTGCATTTCCAGCCTTGTCTGTAATATTGAAATCAGACTTTGAAAATGTAATTGGTTGAGCATTGTAGGTCTTATTAGGAGTGCTCTTCCATGTAATATCAAGGTAATCTGCTAACTGAAGATTCTCTGCTGTATATACTAAGTTCTCAAGTGTTACAGAGCCCTTGTAGTTGCTTCCCATAGCACTGATAGTTGCTTCGTATACGATACCTTCTGCAGATACTCCCTTTCTAGTAACCTCGATAGTAAAATCCGTATTAATCTCTGGAGCATTAACCTCCTCAGTAACTGTATCCTTGGTTGCGATATCCTCAACGTTTGCTACAGTATCTGTCGCTGTATCAATAGTGTATTTTGCTGCAGCAAAATCAAAATCATTCAAATCACGTTTTGTGATTGTAAAGTTCTTTTCAAATGAATAAATATCTCCGGCACCGTTAATAGTTACAGTTGCCTGACCAACATCAGTGTTATTCCTATAAGATGTTGAGAATGTGCTTGTACCCTTTGAAATATCTGTATCGCCATCATTTAAAGTAACAGTTGGCTCAATAGCCCTTCCAGTATACTGTGCACTGAAGGCTGTAGTTCTGCCATCAAGCTTTATGTCATAAACGATGATTGTATATTCATCAGATGTTATCGCACCAAAGGAAGCTGTCACCTTTACTCGACCTGGATTGTTTGCAGAGATCTTGCCATCATCTGCAAGCTGAATAGGTGCAGTTCCTGATGTGACGTTTGTATCCCAAGCTACGTTTACATCATATTTCTTTCCTGAAGAATCCTCTGCTGTAACTACAAGAGTGTCACTTTCACCCTTTGCATAGTAAATCTCTTTGCTTGATGTTACAGTCTTTCCATTCTTAGAAGATAAGGTAATCTTAGAAATGGCATAAGGCTGATCCTTTTCTTCGATTGCTACAGATGCCTTGATGTATGTATCTGAACCTTCGTCCTCGCCGTCGATAAAGATCTTCTGTGTACCCTTTTGAATTCTAACTGTATCAGCAAAATCTCTAAGAGTAACAGAATATATGCTGTCCTTGGCAAGCCAAGCATTGTCTTCTTCATCAAACTCAATTGTTACTGGATACCATCCGCTCTCTGTTACAGACTTTGTGTCGTTGCAGGTTCCAACCACTGTTCCTGTCAAAGGAGAATTTAAATTGGTAAGTCCTTTTCTAATTTCGCCTGTACATTCAAAGGTATCACCTGCATCTAAATATACATATATTGTAAGACTCTTTACTCGTCCATAATTCTTTGTAATAGAGCTGAGCTGACCAGTTATTGAAAGTGTCTGGTCTGATTCTACTGAAACATAATCCTCATCAACAATCTCTGAATCCTTTGCACCGATGATGATTACTGAGAAATGTTCAGATTTAAAGGTAACAGTGTCGTTATTAACGTCAGATTTAAGTTCTGTAAGTGTAGAGTTGTCATGCTCAACACGAAGAACTGATACATCTTCATCATCAGCTCTTTTTACTTCTTCAATACCCTTTACTGTTATTGAAAGAGAATAGCCATGGTCTTCTGGTTGGTATACGTTTCCACTACCATCTTTAATTGTGATGTCGTAAGCTCTAAATGCTGTGAAATCGTCCTTGCCGTTATCCTCTAAGATGTCATCCACAGATGCTATATCAACAGCCTTGATCTCTGCGTAAGCATCCCTTGGCATGCGGCCCTTGATATTGAAGTTTAATCCATCACATCTAACAGATATTTCTGTATTAATAATGTATTCATATCCACAGTGAATACACTTGCCGGCTTTATCGTACTTACAGCTTTCATCCTTTAGATACTCGCCGCAGTCTGCACAATAAACCTTGTGTGTACCATCGTGATTGCTCTTATAAGTGTAGTTCTTGTGCTCACACTCTTCCTCTTCTTCTTCGTCTTCTTCCTCTTCCTCAAGCTCCTCTTCCTCTTCGGATTCTTCTTGAGTGAGCTCTTCTTCAGCCTCTGTATCTTTTTCTACATCCTGCTGTTTCTCTATATCTTCTTTATTTTCTTCATTTGGGGTTTCATCCTTTGCATCAGAATTAGCCACCTCTTCTGGGGTGGTTACTGGATTTTCGATATTTACATCCTGATTGTCGGAACTTGGTTGCGATTCTGCCACTTCGGGAGCTTCGGGGGCTACATCCGTTGTTTCACTTGCTGTCGCTGGTTGTTCTACTACAGGTTCTGCTGGTGCTGGCTCTGGTGCCACATCCGCCTGAACTGGCGCTGGCTCTGCCACTCCTTCACTTGATGCTGTAGTCTCAACTACTGTAGTTTCTTCGCTGGCACTTGATAGAATATCGTCGCCCATTGTAGATGTGAATAACAATAGACATAACAAGAATGCCATCACCCTTTTTAATAAATTCATGCTGTCTCTCATAGGCCAATTTCCCCTTTTCTGAAAACCCCAAAGTTTTCATGTGTTTCTAGTACTTTTTCATATGCCTGCATACGCAAAGTTTCTGAAAAAACCGCGCATTTTTAGACGCAGGTATACTACTACATTTTGAATATCGGAGTCTTACGTTATTTTATTTAGCGAAAATATGCAGTTTTTATGTGAATTATTAGTGAAAGTAGACATTTAAAAAGGAGCACCCTGATGTGCTCCTGAAATCATTCTTTGTTTTTGGTCTCAACCAAGCAATTGTAAAGTAGTAATTTGAAGGGCTCATAGTTTAAAACCGATGACTCTTTGCTTGCCAAAACCATGTCGTTTCTAGTTGTTCTTGAAAAGTCTATATCGAAATGTCCGTTGTTCATACAAACGTATTCGATGTACACTCTTTGGGCTCTGCCGTTGCCCTCCCTAAAAGGATGTATCATGTTTATCTCGCCGATAAGATATGCCAGGCGCTTTGCCATTACCTGCTTATCTTCAACATCTGTTAAAAAGTTATTGTCCACAAGCCACTCGTGAACCTTTTGAAATTCTATCTCGATGAATTGGGTCAAACAAAAGATTGTACCCTTGGAAATATCTACTGTGCGAATCTGCCCCGCCCACTCGTAGATATCTTGGAAGATGTATCTATGGATAGCACAAAGATGCTCCAATGAAAAATCTCCTGGTATCGGACGCTGGCTGATTTCAAAGTATCTTGCCGAGCTAAGCTCCTGCTCCGCCTTGAACAGCTGCTCCTTGTCATGAATATCTAGTTTGTTCTTGAGAATATGAGTGTGTGGGTAACAGTACTGACCGTTATCCTCATACTCGTAGCGATAGTATTCATCCATGAGCTTATCCTACTGAAACATACTTGGATGTAATCTCTGCAACTACATCCTCCACATCCACCTCTTTTTCAATTATCATTCTCCCTCGCTCTAACTCCTGCGGTGTGAGAATCATGTCTTCCATTGCAAACGAAGCTCGCACACTGGCTATCTTTTCATCTGTCGACATCAGTCTCTCCTTCTTTATCGGTCTAAATTCCATTTTTAACAGCCTCAATCTCCAAAATCACAATTAATTTAAAATTACACCACCATTATACCACAAATCCCATTCCACCGTTACCCCGGTTTCACCGCCCAAGGCACCCCGCCTCCGCCCATCCACCACCTACAATCCTCGCCCCCGCAGCTTCGGGCTTCC
>DBWZ01000043.1 GCA_002309345.1 Pseudobutyrivibrio sp. UBA1225 | reverse complement strand
TTGGAACGCTTGCAGCAGATCCTGCTGTTCAGAGAGCTCGAATTCCCGCTAAAAGAAATCAAAATCATTCTCAACAGTCCGGACTTTAACAAGGCCAAAGCTCTTGAGCAACAGATCATGCTGCTTGAACTCAAAAAGGAGCATTTGGAGAAGTTGATCAGCCTTGCGCACAATATCCAATCAACAGGAGGAAATAATCACATGGACTTTTCCGCATTCGATACCAAAAAACTTGACGAATATGCCGCTCAGGCAAAAGCATCGTGGGGGCACACCGAAGCATACAAAGAATACGAAAAAAAGAGTCAGGACAGAAGCTCTGAAGAAGCCAATAAGATCGCCGGGCAGATGATGCAGATCTTCGCGGATTTCGGCACCGTCAAGCAGGGATCACCCGGTTCGGAATCCGCACAGGCATTAGTCCGCAAACTGCAAGATTTCATTACCGACCATTACTACACCTGCACCAATGAGATCCTGGCAGGTCTTGGCAAAATGTACGCTGCTGGCGGAGAAATGACAGACAATATAGACAGAGCAGGCGGAAAAGGTACCGCTGCATTTGCAAGTGAAGCAATTAGTATTTTATGTAAGAAATAACAGTTTTCTGGTAATCCTGGGATGTCCCTTGTTTCGATCATCTCTTGCTTCAAAATGTTTTTGGAATTATACTACTTGTGAAAATGAGATGATTTGCAACCACCTGACTTAAAACCTGCTTAATCAATTGACTTGCACCGAAATATAAGAAGGAGCTAAAAATGTGGGACTGGGAATTGCTGAAGAACAACTCAGGAAAGCATCAATTTCATATTATCAGCAGTTATAAAAATGAGGATTTTCAATATACACACTCCATCAGTCAAGGTACGCACGAAGATGAATTTGTTTTGCATAACCATGCATTATATGAGTTGGAGTATTATCTTAATGGTGATGTTACATATGTCGTCGATGGTGTCAGCTATCATATGGAGCCCGGTAGTCTTCTAATGATCGCACCAACTGTTCCGCATAAATTATTTATCAATTCTGACACCTCCTTTGAACGACATATCATCTATGTATCGCATGCAGGCAATCAATCTTCTCTTGCAGAGTTGGCAAATGAATGTATGCCAATTTTGGAAAACCGACGAGTTGGAAGTGTCTACTATTCACCACAAGCTACAGTATGCATTGAAAGCTTAATGAAGCAAATCGATACGTGTTCTTCTGCTGAGAATAAGAGGATGAAGGATTTGGCGCCTTACTTTGCACAATCGATACTGGCATCGCTAGAAATCCTCGCACACACACAAAAGCCCACTCAATACAGTATTGGTGAGGATCGTACAATGGACACAGTCAAGGAATACTTAAGCCGTAACTTGTCAAAAGATATTTCCCTTCAGGAAATTGCTAATCATTTTAACCTCAGTAAAGATTACTGCAATCGACTTTTCCATAAAAACACAGGCATGAGCATTATGCAATACGTCAAATACAATCGTATCTTGTTTGCGCGACAACTGCTTTCTGATGGAGTAAATGCCTCTGAAGCAGCCGACCGTGCAGGTTTTCACGACTATAGCAGTTTCTATCGTGCATATCGTGCTATAACGGGACGCACACCAAGTGATGATTATCAAATTGCAGAAAGCGAAGGGACTTCCGGTTTGTCTAACATACGCTTCTGATCCATAAGATTTTTACTTCCATCTTAATTATGACTCACTAGCGCCCGTTGAGGCGCTTTTTGATTGTTCCTTTACACTGACAACGCGTTTTGCAATAAAGCGCCAATTAATTACTATAAAGCATTGTAAATATATCGTTTTTTGCAATAATGATGATGTCTTTTGCAATTTACATATGTCTTTAGAAACACATATAATAGAAATGCAAAAAAGCAAGACGGCATAATAATCTACGTGTATCTGGGCATCAATAAGTCAAAGGAGAAATGCAATGACCTTTGATGTGCTTATTTCTGAAATTGAGAGATCGAATATACAACTGTACAGCATGGCATATTATTGTCATGGTCAGCTCAAAGAACACCATTTTCAAAAAACCGGCAATTGCCATGATTGTTATTCAATCGCAAAAACATTTATCATGACTGCCATTGGGTTGTTGAATGACGATCATCTGCTTGATATCAAGAAACCGCTTAGTTTTTATATGTCTATGCTGATCCCCAAAGATGCCGATCCTGCTTGGCGAATCATTACTATTGAAAATATATTGACACACAAAATCGGATTTAACGAAGGTTTTTTGGATATCGATGTCGAGGATGCAAGCCAATACCCTACAGATGATTATCTTGACATGGTTTTTCATCATCCTCTGAAGTATCTACCCGGTCAGCATTTTCAATATAGTGATGCTGCATTTTATCTTCTTAGTCGGTTGATTACCTGTGTGAGTGGTGAACGTGCGGATGATTTTCTCAACCGGCGTTTATTTCAACCTCTTGGTTTTCGTGAATTTGCTTGGAGCCATTGCCCCTACAACTATCCTATAGGAGCAACAGGTTTATATATAAGCACTGCAGACATGGTCAAACTAGCCGCTCTTTATCTTGAGAACGGCTTATGGAATGGTCGGCGTATTCTTTCAGAAAACTGGATACAAAAGGCAATTGGAAATGAATATGAGTTGCATGTAAAGTCTGCGAATGGCCTAATCGGCAAAGGCGGCATGTATGGACAAATGATGCTGTTCAATTATCAGAAGGATTATGCAGTTGCATGGAATACACATAGCCACAGTGAACCGATAAAAAGGCTTATCGACTTTATCGACAATAATCTTTAATCGTATCATAACGCGTAAGCGTTAAAAAAGGAGGATTACCCATGAAGAAACTCACTACACTGTTTCTCGTTCTAGTCTTGCTGGTTGGAATCCTGCCTATGGCGATGGCAGAAAACCCAGCTCCGATCAAGCTGACCTGGGGCTCAGTAAACAATTTAGCTGACTTCTCTAAGTTTGAAATCATCCAGGAACTTTGTGCAAAGATGAATATCGAACTAGAGTTTACTGAGTTTGACTATGATGCATTCAGCGTCATGCTTGCTGATGGATCCTTCCCAGATATCATGTCGACCCGAATCGAGTTCCTGGACAGTGTTCTCAAAAGTGGCTATGCCTTAAACATTGAACCATACATTGATGAATATCTGTACAACCTAAAGAATCCGCTCTACGTCAATACTAACAAGCTGTTGCAGTTGCTCTATCCTTCTGAAGACAATGCAATCTATATTCTCTGTGCAGGTGTCGGCGTTTCTGAAAGTCAGGGCTTACCGGATCAGAGCCGTGGCTACATTGTGCGCTGGGACTACTACAAAGAGCTTGGCTGCCCACCCATCGAGAGCGATGATGACTACGTGGAAGTACTGACCGCCATGGTTAAAAACCATCCCACTGACGAAAACGGAAATCCTAATTGGGCATATGGTCCAAACAAAAGTCTGCGCGATATGGGTGGTTATCGTGCTGCCTTCCTTAAGAATGTCGGTGTAAACTTATGGAGCACTCCTTATTTCTACAAGAATGACATTCTCACCAATCATTTGATTAACGGTTATACCGATATTGAACATAGTTTGTATTGGAACGATATGCGTTTTCAGAACAAGTTGTATCGCAACGGCGTGTACAACATGGAAGTATTTACCATGGATAGTGATGAGTATGGCACTCTGAAAGACGAGGGACGGTTCATGGGGCTGCATTTTGTGGATGATGACTTAAACACAAACGCCCGTAAGACTGACCCCGAATCTCTTGCCGCATACGTTGTTATTCCATCCAACAATACCTGGCTATACGCAGATGTAAACTTGATGCTAGGCAACTCTCCTGCTTATTATCAGATTATCAATGCTACAAGCCCGAATAAGGAACTGGCCATGCAGTTTATCAACAACTTCTATGATCCAGACTTTGTCCGCGAATGGAAAGTTGGTAAGCAGGGTGAAACTTGGGACTATGTAGACGGCGTACCCACCATGAAGCCTGAGTATTTACAGAAAATAGCTGATTACGATGAAGATTTCGTAAGGAATCGCGGTTACCATCGCGCCAGCGGCACTGTTGTAGGCTATATGGGAAGCGATCTGCATCCTGATGGGTACCAGATCGATTTGTCCATGACCCGCGAAAACATGATGGATTATCAGCTCTATTGGCAGAAGGACTTTGCGACGTATTATGGTGAAGAGTTCTGGGTAGATGCACAGTATAAGCATATGCAAACCGATGAATATGATGCTGGCGAAACCATTTCTGTCGCCATGACCGATATTCCTACCGACATCAAGCGCACATTGGAACTGTGCAATGATGTACTCAGTACTGCACGTCCTGAATTACTTGCAGCAGAAAGTGATGAGGAATTTGAGGCAATTCAGGCTCAAGTACTTGAAGAACTTGCCGCTTTGGGCGAACCTGAAGCATGGGAGTGGTTCAATTCTCATTGGGAGGAAGTCCGAGAGGTGGTTCTGCCAATCTTTGAAGCAAGTTGCGAAGCCAACGGCCTGCGCTGATTTTTATCACTCCATATTTGGGAGCCGCCTATTTCGGCGGCTCTCCCACCTTTATTTTGACCAAGGAAGTGAGTCTGCATGTCTACGGCTATTTCACGAATCAAAAAGCCTAAAAAGAACTGGACATATTTCTTCATTGCTCTGCCTCTCATGTTACTGGTAGTGCTTTTCCATTATGTACCGCTGGCAGGATGGTATTTAGCATTTATTGATTATAAAGTCGGCCAACCGATTCTAAAATGTCATTGGGTTGGCTTTAAATACTTCCGAATGCTTTTTAGCAGCCGTGATTTTGGTCGTATTATGGGAAACACCTGTATCTTTTCGACTTATTATATGTTCATGCTGCTGCTTCCTCCATTGTTCGCTATCCTTCTGAACGAATTGAAGCTGAAGCGATTCGGCAAGTTCTCTCAAACTGCAGCAACTCTGCCTAACTTTGTTAGTTGGGTTCTTGTTTACTCAGTGTTTTATGCAGTGTTCTCCAGTGATGGTATTGTCAATACTCTTCTGGGTCATTTCGGCACTTCGCAGAAATGGATGTCCAGCAAGAAAGATGTCTATTGGTTTCAGAGTTTCGTATGGGCCTGGAAGAATGTCGGCTGGAAATCGATTATATACATTGCGGCCATCTCTTCTATAGATCAAGAACTATATGAAGCAGCCGCTGTAGATGGTGCGAATCGTTTCAAAATGTGCCTTCATATTACGATTCCTGGGCTTATCCCCACTTTTCTGGTATTGTTCTTGATTGCGGTCGGAAACTTCGTTTCCAATGGTCTACAACAATACTTCGTATTCGATAATGCTATCATCTCAAAAAAAATCGAAACAATCGAACTGTATACATATAACAAAGGATTAAAGTTGCTGGATTACAGTTATGCAACGGCTGTAGGTATGTTTCAAAGTGTAATCAGCATTGTACTATTATTCATAGCCAACGGAACAAGTAAGCTTGTCCGCGGCGAAAGTATATTCTAAGGAGGAGAAGTGCAATGATTGTTGGACGTGAATCTCCTCAGCGTAAAGTATTTAATGTCCTCAATTTCTTTCTTTTCGTAATAGTCGATATCATCTGCCTATACCCGATGTGGTATGTATTTGTGCAAAGCTTGTCTACAGGATTTCGGGCCTCTCGTGCAATGTTATGGCCAATAAACTTCTCTTTTGAAAACTATAGTGCCATTCTGACGCGTAAAGATATCGGTCATGCAGTATGGATTAGTATACTGCGTACTGTAAGTGGTACTACATTGACAGTACTTGGGTGTATGATGCTTGGATATCTTTTCACAAAACAGAACATGCCATTCCGTAAGTTTTTATATAGAGTACTTATTATAACAATGTATGTTGGCGGCGGTCTGATTCCCACGTATTTAGTATATAAAGCTTATCATTTAAATAATACATTCTTCGTATATATTCTTCCCAGTATTATCAGTGCGTATTACGTTATTTTGATTAAAACATTTGTGGAAGCACTTCCTACCAGCGTAGAGGAAAGTGCCATGTTGGATGGAGCAGGTGTATTTACCATCTTTTGGCACATTATTCTGCCTATGTGTCTTCCCATTATTGCTACCATTGCCATCTATGCTTCCGTAGGGCAGTGGAATAGTTGGTTTGATAATCACCTGTATGCTCTGAGTAATAAAAAGTTGCTTACACTCCAGTATTTATTGTATAAATATCTACAGGAAGCGCAAAACATTGCAAATGAACTAACAAAAGAACGACAAGAAGCCGCACTGCAAATCACCCCCCGTGGAGTCCGCATGACTGTTACCATGATTACCATTATACCAATCTTTTTGGTTTATCCATTCTTCCAGCGTTTCCTGATCAAGGGACTGCTGATCGGTGCGGTGAAGGGCTGAGACAGCTTACGTTTCTTCGATGAGGAGATGAGATTATGGACTTTGAAAAGATCTTTTCCGAAGCCGAAAAAACAGGCATCAATCTGTTCAACATGGCCATTTATCAGAACGGTCAGATCTGGGATCACCGTTTCCAGCCCTGTAGCAATTGTCAGAATTCATACTCCGTATCAAAGGCATTTAT
>DBWZ01000060.1 GCA_002309345.1 Pseudobutyrivibrio sp. UBA1225 | reverse complement strand
GTTTTTCCAAGTCCTGGAGGACCATATAATAGAACGTGATCCAAAGCATCCCCACGATTCTTGGCAGCCTCAATATATATTTTCATATTTTCCTTAACCTTAGTCTGACCGATGTAACCATCAAAAGACTTTGGTCTAAGGGCATTATCATTAACAAGATCTTCATGACTTGCTATTGTTGATGTGATTTGTTTATTAGATAACATTGTAAACTCCCTGAATTATAAGAATGACATCTGTTTTAAGGTGTCACCTAAAAGCTGCTCTGTTGTAGTGGATTCTGTGATTGTCATTTTATCTAATGCACGAGCTGCATTGCTAGCCGAATATCCAAGTGCAACTAAGGCCTCTAATACTTCTTCCTTAACAGAAATTCCAGGAGAAGCACTCTTCTTTCCTGACAAATCTGAAGTAATCTTAGCTTCAAATGCACCAATAATATCTACCTTGTCCTTGAGATCGATAATAGCTCTTTCGGCTGTCTTTTTACCAATACCAGGGCAGGCAGCAAAAGCCTTTGCATCCTCACCTGCCACAGCAAACTGAATGTCGCTAACAGTCATAGAACTAAGGATAGCAAGAGCCCCCTTTGGTCCAATGCCACTAACTGAAAGAAGAAGCTCAAACATCTTAAGCTCCTCCTTATCATAAAATCCATATAAAGTGAGAGAATCTTCCTTTGGAATTAGCTTGGTGTTGAGCTTTATCTCTGAACCAATCGTAGGCAATTGCCGGATTGTATTCATTGACGAGCTGACGCCGTAACCAATACCATTATTCTCTACAATGATAACATTTTCATCAATGTCAGATAATGTGCCTCTAATATAAGCTAACATAAAAACTGTTCTCCATTCCTAATGGGGATTCTACTAACACATCTCTCCGATATAATAGAACCCTTTACAACAGTTTAACCTAACATCTACGATTTTTCCAATCAAAGATTTGTCGCCAGGGAAATGAACTGTAACATTGTTCTCAAGCTTACCTGAAACAAGGCTTGAATCCTGCTCATTTACATCCTCGACGAGAACCTTTTGCACTGTGCCCTCATAAGCTTTTACTTTGTCGTGGCCATGCTTTTGAACCAGGGCTAAAAGTCTATCGAAACGATCCTTTACAACGTCAGCTGGCACCTGGTCTGGCATAGTAGCAGCAGGTGTGCCTGTACGTTTTGAATAGATAAATGTAAAGGCGCTGTCGTAATGGACTTTGTCAACCACATCCATTGTGTCGAGGAAGTCTTCCTCGGTCTCTCCCGGGAAGCCTACGATTATATCGGTAGTAATTGCAACATCAGGAACTCTTGCTCTAAGCTTTTCAACCAATCCAAGATAATGCTCCTTTGTATAGCGGCGATTCATCTTTTTAAGAACCTCAGAGCTACCAGATTGTAAAGGCAAATGCATGTGATGACAAACCTTTGGAAGGGTAGCCATTGCCTCTATTAAGTCATCTGATAAATCCTTCGGATGAGGTGTCATAAATCTAATACGCTGCAAGCCTTCAATATCGTTAACCATGCGAAGTAAATCTGCGAATGTAACCTTTTCCTCGAGACCGACACCATAAGAGTTAACATTCTGCCCTAGAAGCATGATTTCAACAACGCCATCAGCAACAAGACCCTTGATTTCTTCGACTATATCCTCAGGCTTTCTAGAACGCTCTCGCCCTCTAACATAAGGTACAATACAATATGTGCAGAAATTGTTGCATCCAAAGCTGATATTAACACCTGATTTGAAAGGATATTTGCGTGATATTGGAAGATTTTCAACGATTTGATCTGTGTCCTTCCATATATCAATTATCATGCCCTTGTTGTTCAAAAGAGCTGTTGTAAATAGCTCTGCAAATTTATAAAGATTATGAGTACCAAAGATTAAATCAATAAACTTGTAGTTGGACTGAAGATGTTCAATAACTGTAGGTTCTTGCATCATGCAGCCGCAGAGGCCAATCATCATATTTTTGTTTTTTTTCTTGTAGCCGTGAAGAATTCCCAGGTGTCCATAGACCTTGTTGTTGGCATTTTCACGAACTGTACAGGTGTTGTAAATTACAAAATCAGAATTCTCATCGTCAGATTCTACGTAGCCGATTTCTTTTAAGATACCTAGAAGCTTTTCAGAGTCGCGAGCATTCATCTGACATCCAAAGGTTGTGACACAACATGTAAGCTTTCTGCCAAGCTCCTGTTCCTTTTTCTCAACAAGCTTTTTGACCTGTTCGATAAAGTAATATTGACGCTCTGGCTCCTGGGTGGGAGCATTGTTTAATAAATCCGTAATACTCATTTATAAATCCTATCTACTTTCTAATTTGCCCATTGCCGTGGATGGTATATTTATAACTTGTAAGGGCAAGTAATCCCATTGGTCCTCTTGCGTGAAGCTTTTGGGTGCTGATACCAATCTCGGCACCAAATCCAAACTCAAAACCATCTGTAAATCTAGTTGATGCGTTGACATAAACGCAAGAAGCATCTACACCACTAAGGAACTTCTCCGCATTTGCCTCATCTTTAGTTATGATAGCCTCAGAGTGACCAGTATTGTTTTTGTTGATATGATCAATTGCTTCTTCCACAGAAGAAACAGTCTTAACTGAGATAATTAAATCTAAATATTCAGTAGCAAAGTCCTCTTCTGTTGCTGGTTCTGCACCCTCTAATAAGGCGATAGACTTTTCGTCTGCCTTGATTAACACGCCGTGCTCCTTAAGTCTTTCATTTAGTCTTGGAAGCAAGGCCGCAGAAATATCCTCGTGGATAACCAACGACTCGCAGGCATTACATACACCAATGCGCTGAGTCTTAGCGTTTTCAATAATATCTATAGCCATATCTATATCTGCATCAAAATCAACATAGATGTGACAATTGCCTGAGCCTGTCTCAATGACAGGAATAGATGCATTCTCAACAACAGACTTAATAAGCCCTGCTCCACCTCGTGGAATGAGCACGTCGATATAGCCATTCATACGCATCATTTCCTTTGTTGACTCTCTAGAAGAATCTTCGATTAGAGTAACTGCGTCTACAGGTAGTTTGAAAACATCAAGTGCTGATTTTATGACCTTTACAATAGCCTTATTAGACTCTAGGGCATCACTACCACCCTTTAAAATAACAGCATTTCCTGTCTTGAAGCAAAGTCCAAATACATCTGCTGTGACGTTTGGTCTTGCCTCGTAGATAACACCCACAACACCGATTGGAACCAGGCGTTTTGAAATTTCAAGACCATTTGGACGAGTCCAAGTCTCGGTAATCTTACCGATAGGATCTTCAAGCGCAACCACCTGTCTAAGACCATCAGCCATGCCTTTGATTCTGCCCTCGTCAAGCTTAAGTCTATCTAAAAGACCAACAGAAAGACCTTTCTTTTCACCATTTTCCATGTCGATTGCATTAGCGCTTATGATATCTGCAGCATTATTTTCAAGGGCATCTGCAACTGCAAGAATGCCTTGATTCTTTTGTTCTGTAGAAAGTTTTGCAACCTCATATTTAGCTTCTTTTGCTTTTGTAGCTAATTCAATTAATGTCATAATTAAGCCCCTTTCAAGACAGATTTGTTAGTAATAATATAATCCATAGGCACATCATGCTCCTGAACATCAAGCGCCTCTACAATTTGAATATCAAAACCAACTCCCACTTTGATGAGATTTGGATATGAAGAAAAAAATCTATCGTAAAACCCTGCTCCGTAGCCCATGCGATTACAGGCTTTATCAAAAACAAGTCCCGGAGTGATAGCCACAACGGAATCACTTTGAATCTGATTGATATCAGGTAATTTGCCATGGTCAGGAATCGGTTCCATTATACCATATGCTCCCTGCTTGAAATCCTTTGTTAAATCATTAATCTTCATAAATGAAAGTACATGATTTTTCACGTCAGAAATAGGGAAATAAAGCTCTTTTCCAGTGGATAATAGACTCTCGTAAATGGGAATCAAATCCACTTCTGAACCGAAAGGATAAAAGCATAAAAAAATATTAGCCCCTTTAAAATCAGATTCTAAAAGAGCCAAAAACTTGTCTTTGATAGCCCTAGATTGCTCCCTTCTATCGGTATCGGAAAGGGAATCCCTAAGACTTTTGTATTGTTGTCTAAGTAGTTTATTTTGAGACTTTTCCATATTTCTCGCCAAGATTTTCTACGTTACCGTTTTCATCAACAATATCTATATTATTGAGCTGAGCTCTCACATTGCCCTTTATAGCATCTATATATGCTCTTCTAAGTTTAGCTTGTTCATCTTTTTCGGCGGGGGTAAGTCCCTCGTTCTTACTCTTATGATAAAGCTCATTAATTCTTGCAATATCTTTTTCCGTAATCATAATTAATCCTCTAACAAATCCAAAACACGTACATCATCTCGTTTGTTCGCCACGAAAAGTGTACCCTTATCTTTATTCTCGAAAATGCGGTGAATATTTCCAATATGTGCACCGTTTGTAATAACCATATCCGCACCAGAAAATGTTGCTATCTGTGCTGCGCGAAGCTTGGCGGTCATTCCACCCGTTCCAAGATCAGAACTACTATCTGATGAAGCCATATTAGCTACATCATCGATATTATCAACCACTGCTACAAACTCAGCATTAGGATTAGAATTTGGATCATCTGTATACAAACCATCAATATCTGAAAGCAGAATCAAAGCATCCGCCTTAACCAAAGCCGCAACAATAGCTGACAAAGAATCGTTATCACCGAACTGAATCTCGTGAGTGGCAACCGTATCGTTTTCGTTTACAACAGGAATAACACCGAGATTAAAAAGCTGTTCAAACGTATTGCGAGCATTAGCTCTAGATTCTGGATCCGTCATAGTCTTCTTAGTAATAAGAACCTGTCCAGCCTTTTGATTATACTCCGAAAACAGCTTCTGATATACCGACATCAAATAAGCCTGCCCAATGGAAGCACAAGCTTGTTTTGTAGCCAAATCCTGTGGACGCTCTTTAAGACCAATTGCATATCGTCCCACTGCAACAGCCCCGGACGAAACAAGGCACACATCCTTTCCCTGCGCCCTCAAATCAACAAGCTGTCTAACCAACCGTTCCAGCTTAGTATAATCAATATTGCCCGTCTCTTCATGCGTAATCGTAGAAGAACCGACTTTCACAATAACTCGTTTTTTCTCTTTAAAATCGTGTCCGTACATGACTCACTCCCGTCTTTTAATCCGTACTATAATACCACTAAACTCCCCAACCCTGCAACGTTTTTGTTGTCCCAACCTCACAAAATATCTTTGCTTGCCCCGCCCCGACTCCCGGCCTCAGCCCCAGGCAGCTGCTGCTGTTACGTCGCAATAAAATTATTTTTTTCTAAGTTCGATGTGTCGCTTCTTTATTTTCGGGTGTTCGTTCAACTATTTACAATTCTGACGGAAATGTATGTCCCTGAACGGACATGAAATATACTTAAAAGAAATAGTTCCACAAAAC
>DBWZ01000053.1:16338-34163 GCA_002309345.1 Pseudobutyrivibrio sp. UBA1225 | reverse complement strand
TATATATGAAAAAATCACTTTTTTAAATTTCGCTTAGCAAATGGATTTGCGTGCAATTATACTAAGTCTAGTTTGTGGAACTATTCTTGAAACTCTAAACATGTCCGTCTGGGACAAACGATCTAGTCCTCTGATACGGCTCCACGGTCTGGGCAGCCCAGTGATAGCCATTTTAGGTATGCATTCATGAACGGTGTTAGCTTGCCATCAAGTACGGCATCTGCGTTGCCGGATTCTTCGCCTGTGCGTAAGTCCTTAACCATTGTGTAGGGCTGAAGCACGTAAGAACGGATTTGATTGCCCCATCCGATGTCAGAAACCTCGCCACGGATATCGCTAGCCTTTTCAGCATTTTCTTCCTGCTTTAAAAGAAGCAGCTTGGTCTTTAACATCTGCATGGCTTTATCCTTGTTCATGTGCTGGCTTCGCTCGTTTTGGCAGGTAACCACGATTCCTGTAGGGAAGTGTGTGATACGTATTGCCGAGCTTGTCTTGTTGATGTGCTGACCACCAGCACCAGAAGAACGATATGTATCAATACGGATATCCTCGTCTCTGATTTCTACATCTACATCCTCTTCAATGTCTGGCATTACATCACAGGACGCAAAGGATGTTTGTCGCTTGCCCTGGGCATTGAATGGAGAAATACGAACTAATCTGTGGATACCTTTTTCTGATTTCAGGTAGCCATATGCATTCTCGCCGTCTACCTGGAAGGTTACAGATTTGATGCCCGCTTCATCACCCTCTTGGTAATCAAGCTCCTCCACAGAAAAGCCTATGTCGGATGCCCAACGAGTGTACATGCGATAAAGCATCTGTACCCAATCGCAGGCCTCTACGCCACCTGCACCTGAGTGGAGAGTGACGATAGCATTGTCTCCATCATATTCACCTGAAAGCAAGGTCTTCATACGAAGAGTCTCAAGTGAATTTTCGAATTCTTCTATTAAAAGAGCTACAGTATCAACGATTTCTTGGTCTTCCTCTTCGTTGCCAAGCTCTATATAATCTTCAATTTCTTTGTATAAATCTTCTATTTTATCTATTACAAGGACATCGTCCTTCATAGATTTGAGTTCCTTCATTTTGGCTGTGGACACTTGCGCGTCTGACCAAAAATCTGGAGCCTCCATTTCTCGTTCTAGCTCTTCGATTCGCGCCTTTTTAGCTGCGACGTCAAAGTGAATCCCTCACTTCCGTCATAGTATTTTTTTGCGAGATCAAACGTTGCTTAAACTGATCTAGCTCTATCACGAAATCACCTCTTTCCATTAATAAATATGAAGTAAGCAACAACATCTGTTGCTTACTTCTTTGTATATTAGTTATTAAGTTAGCTAGCTACTGTGTTTTAAGAACCTCAATAGCCTTCTGTAACTGGTTGTCATTTTCTTGAGAGTATTTTTCACCCTCCTCGCCAAGTGACTCATATTCGAGTTCAATATCTGGCTTGATGCCCTTGCCGTGGATGCACTCACCACTAGGAGTGTAGTAGGTCTGAGTTGTAAGCTTGACAGCCGAACCATCACCAAGTGGAATTGTGGATTGAACTATTCCCTTCCCAAAAGTAAGTGTGCCTATTATTTTGCCATATTTGAAGTCACGAACTGCTCCTGTGAAGATTTCTGCAGCAGAAGCTGTGTTGCCATTTACCAAAACAACTGCCGGAATATTCTTTTGAGTAGAATCTTCAGATTCGAAATCTTCTCGTGCGCCATTCTTGTCCTTTGTATAGACAACTACGCCCTTTGGAAGCAGATAATCCAATATATCTACAACGGAATCTAAAAGACCGCCGCCATTATCTCTCATATCAAATATAACTGACTTCATGCCCTGCTTTTCCAAATCTTCGTAGGCAGCCACAAAATCATCGTATGTGGACTCGGAAAATTGCGAAACAGCAATATAACCTATCTGGTCGTCTAGCATCTTGTGCTCAACAGTAGGAGTTGCAATCTCTTCGCGAGTACATTTAATTGTGAGCTCTTCTTCGCCACGGCGAATTACAAGCTCTACTTGTGTATCCTTTTCTCCACGAATGTGTTGAACAAAGGCCTCTAGTTCTTCGTCAATGCCCATTGCTCCATCCGCAGATACGATAATGTCATCCTCCTTTAAGCCAGACTTTTCAGCAGGAGTATCTGGATAAACCTTGGTGATAGAAACCTCTCCAGTATCTTTATCTTTTTGTAAGAGTGCACCGATACCACAGTAGTTGCCAGAGAGAGTCTCCATAAGCTCTTTGTATTCTTCGGCATTGTAATACTGAGAATATGGGTCGTCTAGGCTTTCCACCAAGCCGGCATACACACCATCTGCAAGCTTGTCTGCTGATATATCCTTGTAATAGAACTGATTGATATATGCGATGATTGTTTCTAACTTGTTTGAATAGGCGCCTTCAACTAAATCATCAGCCTTGAGCTTACCTATAACCTCTGATGATTGAGCTTTCCTTCCAATATTATAGAAAACAAAAAGTCCCACCACCAATGTAATTATTATTCCACTTACCACACCAAGAATCGCTGCAACTGCAACAGGAGGCTTTTTTGTATTGTCATATGCAGATTGTAGCTCTGGCTGGTATTTTGATTCAAAATCGTCCATTTTATTGCTCCATTTGTTATACACGTAAATGCTTGTGTAATGTAACTCTTGATCCTAACCAACCAATTCCAATACCTAAGGCTAATGAAACTGGTACTAATGTCTTAAAAATAACCTGTGCAGGGATGAATGAAACCATATTGCTGAGGAAATTAAATTCATCGGCCGCATACTGAATAACCTTTTCGTACATGACAAAAAGTAGCCCCAAAGGAATAAGTGAACCTATAAGTCCAATGAAGATACCCTCTACCACGAATGGTGCTCGAACAAATGCATCCTTGGCACCAATAAGCTTCATGATAGCTATTTCCTCTCGACGCACCGAGATACCTACCATGACGGTGTTACTGATAAGGAATATAGCTACAGCAAGAAGAATCACGACAATAGCCATCGATACGATTGCTATAGCACTGTTGATATCTGTAAGTGTCTTGGCCGCAATCTCGGATTTGTTGACTTGGCGAACACCTTCAGTACCCTCTAGGAAGGATACAAGTGTTGACTGCATAGCCACATCGCTAAGATAAATCTCAAAGTTTGCTGAGTTAGCAAGAGGATTATCATCTG
Organism: Pseudobutyrivibrio sp. UBA1225; assembly: GCA_002309345.1. Taxonomy (GTDB): domain Bacteria; phylum Bacillota; class Clostridia; order Lachnospirales; family Lachnospiraceae; genus Pseudobutyrivibrio. The sequence continues at coordinate 30,971 of DBWZ01000053.1, read as the reverse complement.
CAAAGCTTTCTGCAGCCTTTTCATTGTCTCCAAAATATTCGCTCTTGTATGTCTCCCACGCCTCCTCCGGAGAAACGTAATTGTAGCTTGAAACCTCTGGGCGTTTTTTAATCTCGTTACCGATTTCCTCAATGCGCTGCTGGGATATTCCCTCATCAAAAAAGACTGTGACGGCAACACCTTCCTCAGCAGTCCTTACCATTGATTGAAAATTTGTACCTAATGAATAAAAAATACCAAACAAGAATATACATGCAGTCATGGTAGCTATCGAAGCTAGAGAAAACATCTTGTTTCTCCAAACATTCTTGAGACCTTGGCCTACATTGTATAGATATGTGCTAATCTTCATAGTTGTCACCTCCAACGTCGCTAACTACCACGCCCTTTTTAATGGTGATAACTCGTTTATTCATAGCGCGGACTATTTCGTTGTTGTGAGTAACAACCACTACTGTTGTGCCTCGCTGATTGATTTCTTCTAGTAGACGCATGATTTCCCATGTGTTATCGCTATCTAAGTTTCCTGTAGGCTCGTCTGCAAGAATAATCTTTGGCTCGTTTACAAGAGCTCTTGCAATAGCCACACGCTGCTGCTCTCCACCAGACAACTGGTTTGGACGCGACTTGTATTTAGCAGCAAGTCCAACTAAAGATAGTATTGTAGGAACCTTCTTTTTTATTTCTTTGTTGGAAGACTCCACAACCTTCATTGCGAAGGCAACGTTTTCATATACATTTCTGTCAGGAAGAAGACGGAAATTTTGGAATACAACTCCAACATTTCTGCGATACAAAGGTATCTTTTTGTGGGTAACCTTTTTTAAGTCCTGACCATTTATATAAATCTTTCCTTTTGAAGGCTCTAGTTCCTTTAAAAGAAGTCGAATAAGTGTTGATTTACCAGATCCACTATCGCCCATTACGAAAACAAATTCGCCTGGATCAATGTGAATCGTAACATCTTCAAGGGCTGGCTTGCCAACCTCGTACGATTTACTAACATGATCTAATCGTATCAATTTTTGTACCTCATTTCATTTGTATAAACGCGAAGAATGATTAGAACTTTTCATCCTCCATATACTTCATGTATTTAACTACCATGAGCGCAATCTTGAAAGTGATTGCGTCCTCGAAAACTCTAAGATCAAGGCCTGTGCTCTTTTCAAGCTTGTCCAATCTGTATACAAGAGTGTTTCTGTGGATGTAAAGCTGCCTAGATGTCTCTGAAACATTAAGGCTATTCTCGAAGAACTTGCTGATAGTAGTAAGTGTTTCTTCGTCAAAGTCATCTGGAGATTTGTTGTCGAAAATCTCAGAGATAAACATTTTGCAAAGTGGAATAGGAAGCTGATAGATAAGACGACCAATTCCAAGCGCAGAGTATGCAATAATCTTTTTGTCACTGAAGAATATCTTGCCGACATCCATGGCCATAGAAGCTTCTTTATAAGAACGAGAAACTTCTTTGATTTCTCCAACAACGGTACCGTAAGAGATACGGATGTTTCTGGAATCCTTGTCATGGAAAGCATCTATGATAACGGCTGCAATCTTGTCAATATCCTCGTAAGTATCGTTTTCTCCGAGCTCTTTAACAACGATGATGTTGTGCTCATCGACTGCCGTGACAAAGTCTTTGGCCTTACCACCAAACACTGAACGAACTCTATCAAGCTCATCGCCGTCTTTGTCCGGACCAACCTCTACAATCATAACTACTCTTCGTGCGTTGATATCAACGTGAAGCTTCTTTGAACGATTGTAAATATCAACCAAAAGAAGGTTGTCTAACAAAAGATTCTTGATAAAGTTGTCTTTATCAAAGCGTTCTTTGTAGGCAATCATCAACTCCTGAATCTGGAATGCCGCTATCTTGCCGATTGTGGATGACTCCTCGCCATCGCCTCCTGCAAGAATAACAAACTCAAGCTGCTGATCATCAAACACTTTAAAGAAATGACATCCAAGTGCAACTTGGCTATCTGCTTCGGATGCAGCAAATACTGATACGGCATCTGTATACTGAGCGTTGTCAGTAAATGTTGATGCGCATACAACTCCGTCCGAATCCATTACAGCAAGATCCACCTTGGTGAGTTGATGTAACCCTTCTATAGTATTTTGCATAATCTGGTTCGAAATCATATCGAATACCTCCTAGTTATATATGCAATATAGACAATGTGAAAACCTATTTTTGCATATAAATTCACAGAACCTAAGCACATTTTAATATAAATAACCAAAAATTGAAATAGAAAAATGACATTTTTTTATGCAAATTTACAACTCGTTATACCAAATGATATTTGTGGAGATATTGTGACTCAACCGTCAATTATCTTTATTGTCTGAAAATAGTCAGATAAATCTGAAAAGTAATATTCACATTTAAAGTCAAGCTTTTTTGTCATTTTTGCAACATTTGTTATTTTGATACAAAACCTTCGTTCGAATCAATTGTGGATAACTTTTCAGATTGTTTTGCAAAAAAGGTGGATAAAGTGGATAACTCGTTTACAAGTTCATTTTTTCGACTTTATTGCGGGAAGAATGGTTGATAAATTGTTGCGTTTACACACAACTCTTTTCCCCCTCAAGATATTATTTCAACATTTTTTGTGCATATTAATGGATTTTCAGTCAATTCTTTACAAATGAATATTCTGACAATTTTTTTATTTTTCTAGTAATTTTTACTAATTCGTTTTCGCAATTTTACACCCCGATAAAAAAATAAAGTATCCAGCAAATATCGCTGGATACTTTTGTTTTTATTTAGAAAATACGTCTAACACATATTGGTTTCTTATAGTTCATATTTGAAATCTTGATTCCATCTTTCGCATTAGATGCGTGAACAACAGTACCATCTCCGCGACATATTGCTACGTGACCAGAGTAGCAAACAATATCACCTGGTTGTGCTTCCTCAGGAGATACACCATAACCTACGCTTCGAAGAGCACTTGATGAATGAGGAAGGTTGACACCATATGAACCATATACGCTCATTACAAAACCTGAACAATCAGTTCCCTTTGTAAGTGAAGATCCGCCATATACATATGGATTACCAACAAACTGACTCGCATATGAAGCGACAGCGCTTCCGCTGGCGCCACCAGATGGTGCTGCATATGTCTTTTCAGGTTGCGCTGGCTGCTCTTCGCCAGTAGCTGAAGCAGACTGTTGCTGATCTTGCTTTTGCTTTTCTTTTTCTTTGGCTTGTACTGCTTGAGCTGCCTGAGTGGCTCTTTCAGCCGCCTCTTGAGCCTTCTTTCGCTCTTCTTCTTCTTTGGCGAGACGAGCTATCTCAGCCTCTTTAGATTCTGCGGTTGTGAAATCTGTTTTTATATCTACATAGTCTGTGCTGACGAAACCTTCGCCCGCATCACATGTAATCTTGACCCAACCTGTATCTATCATTGACTCATCAATGATAGTTACGTCGTCACCTAATGCAATCAAATCAATAACGTCCGACTCGGTTGTTGCTTCTTCTCTAACGTAAAGTGTCTGAGTGTTTGCTACAGCGTAACGTCTAGAAACCTCTCTAGCGAGATTCTCGTCGTTTTGTACTACGTACTCGCTCTTGACGTAACCTGTTACATCACCTGATGTGATCTTTAACCATGTACCGTCCTCAGCCTCTACTGTTTCAGAAACAACAGCTGCTGAATTGTTATAAAGCTTTCCAACGTACTCGCTATCGGCTGAAGCAGCCTCACGAATATATACGTAATTGTCAACTTGTGCGATAGCCACATTTGCGTAAGGATTTTCTGCGGCTGGTGCAGCTGTGGAAACCGACTTGGTACCATTGTCTGCTAATTGATTTTCTGTAGATATAGCCGTTGCGTCGGCTAACATATCGTTAACTGTAAGAGATGCACCTGCGAATGCTGTGTAATCTGATGTATCAATAGCACCTGTTGTACTAGAAATAGCTGAAACTCCAGAGAGTGCGCTATTTGCATTTCCAACTAGTGTTACGCTACATGCTAATGCACATGCTGCAAGTGAATAACCAACAGCTTTTGTCATCTTCGAATTCATTCGTAATATAACCTCCGAATTTGTTACAAACTTGTTACAACTAGACACATTATATAACCTAGTTCGACTATTGTCAATACCTGATTTTACTTCAATTTTTCAAAGTATTTATATTTGTTGTTTCTACGTAATATTTTAGTAAACTATTGAGCCTGTAAATACTTTTCTATTGAAGTAATAGCGTTTGCTCCATCGGCTGTAGCTGTAATAACTTGTTTAAGCTGCTTAGCCCTAACATCTCCAGCTACAAATATTCCCGGTATAGATGTAACACAAGTCTCGTCGGCAAGTATGTATCCTTTTTCATCTGCTGCAGGAAGTCCGCTGATAGATGCAGTGTTTGGCGTGGTACCAACCGCTATGAATATTCCATCAACTTCAAGCTGTATTGTGTCAGATGTGTTCTTGTCTTTAATAAGAAGAGATTCAACCTGATCGGTTCCGTTGATTGCTTCAACTGTTGAATCGTAGATAATCTGAATCTTGTCATTTGTAATAACCTGCTGCTGCAAGAGCTGAGCTCCCCTGAACTCGTTTCGTCTGTGAATCAGATATACCTTTTGGCAAAATCTTGCAAGATAAATCGCATCTTCAAGCGCAACATCTCCTCCACCTACAACTGCCACCACCTTGTCCTTAAAAAAGGCCCCGTCGCAGGTTGCGCAGTATGAAACTCCCAATCCAGAAAGCTCTTCCTCTCCAGGACATCCAAGCTTTGAGTTGGATGAACCTGTGGCAATAACTACTGTTTTGGCAGTAAATGTTTGTTTTTTGGTGACTAGCTCTTTGAGCCCGTCCTTTTCAACTATTGCACTAACCCTTCCACGGGCGAACTCTACCCCAAGCTTATCGCAATGACTACGCATGCTTTCAGCTAATTCTGTTCCCGATACCCCTGGAAAGCCCGGATAATTGTCTATTTCATAAGTGCTAAGAATTTGCCCCCCACTTATAGAGCTTGTATCTAGTACCAGCACGTTAAGGCCTGCTCTTTTTCCATATATTCCAGCCGCCAAACCTGCTGGGCCTGCGCCTATAATTATCACATCATATACCATACATATTCTCCCTGTTAACTACTTTGTTGCGATAGCCTCTGCCTCTAATAGAACATCCTTAGGGATTCTAGCTACCTCAATGCACGAACGAGCTGGGAATGGCTCTGGAAAATACTTTGCGTAAACTTCGTTGATAGCTGCAAAGTCTTCCATGTTTTTGATGAACACAGTTGTCTTAACAACGTTTTTCATTGACGTGCCAGCTGACTCTAAGAGAGCTGTCATGCTTTTGAATACTCTGTCGGCCTGTGCTGCTGCACCTTCAGGAATCTCTCCTGTTGCTGGATCTACAGGAATGATACCTGATGTGTACACCATTCCGTTAACCTCAATAGCCTGTGAGTAAGGTCCAATTGCTGCTGGAGCCTTGTCTGTTGCGATAACATTCTTCATTATCAAATCCTCCTTAAAAAATGTTCTATAATATATAAGTAGCAAAAGCTTTGCCCCTTACATGGTATCTTAATCTTCGACACGGCGGATTTTGCCGTCATTTATTGTAATCTTGCGTTCTTTATATAATCTGCCTATGGCACGTTTGAATGCTGCCTTAGAAAGCCCTGTCTCTCTTTTGATAACTTCAGGCGAAGCCTTTTCAGAAAATGGTAAAACACCTGCATAGCTATCTATCAAATCGAGAATTGCTACGGCATCATCCTCCATCTGAACATAAGCCTTGTCACGAATTGTAACATCGCACTTACCATCTTCTTTGATGCCCGTTATTCTGACCATCAATATATCGCCTATACGATATTTGGAAACATCCTCGTGGCGAGGAATCATTGCTGAATATTTATCCTCTATGGCAACGAAGGTGCCGAAATCATGACCGAATTCGTATATACGTGCTTCCACCTCGTCGCCAACTGCAAAAGGTGGCTTTTTAGATAATAGGTCGTATATCCCCTTCATGCTAGCACAAAGTCTCTCGCTCTTGTCGATGTAAACTCTAACTAGGATTTCATCGCCCTCTGATGGCTTGCGAGTCATCTCTTTAAATGGAAGAAATAACTCCTTTTCTAGGCCCCAATCTAAGAAGGCACCCACCTTATTAATCTGGCTAACTGGAAGAACACCAAATTGACCAAGGGTAAGTTTTGGTGTGTTGGTTGTTGCAATCATTCTGTCTTTGGAGTCCTTGTAGACAAACACCGTCAACTCATCGCCGATTTTGCAATCTTCTGGCACTTGCTTTTTGGGTAGCAAAACCTTGTCCGTACCATCGGAAAGATAAACTCCAAAATCTACTCTTTTTTGTATTTTAAGCTTTTGTAATTCGCCTAGCTTCATTATTTGTACTCCACAATTGTATATACTTCGTCATCCTTTTTAAGGACTACTTGGTACCCTGACTTTAATTCTACCAAATATACATCTAATTCATCAAATAACATTGCAGCTTTTTTGTAATTGACATCAATGATAGAAAAATCCTCTTTAGGTAGGTATCTACGTGTCACATCTATATAGAAGGAATTGTTCATGTGATTGTTGGTATCTATTTGATTTTCGTTGACTGTAAACGAACCAACCTTGACGCCCTCACCATCGTGGTACTGAAGCTTGCTCCTGTTAAAATCAAACTTGGGTGCTTTGTCTTCGGATGCATAAGCTGCTATTATCTCATCGTCGATTCTGGCTGGGCGCAGATTTTCTAAATCCATAAGAACCCAGAGAGAATCAGCATACATTAACAGTTCTCCTTCTTCGGTGCGCATTTCGTATATACGGCGTGCCATCATCCCGCGAACCTGATATGGATAAGTGTTTATCACGATGTTCTCAAGATATTTTGGCATACGTTTAATGTGGATTTCGTAGGTGGTGACAAACCAGCCCTTTTTGAGGGGACCTAGATGCATTACTCCAACACCCACATCATCCGAATGGAAACAACTGCAATCCTGCATGTAATTGACTAAATTATAATAGGTAAGATTAAGATTTGAATCTACCTCGCTATAGCTAATTCTATCTTTATACTGGTACATTATATCCTCTATCTGTTTGGTAAAAAAAATGACCTAAGCGCTTGCTTAGGTCGTGAACTGGCCCACAAGGATTCGAACCTTGANNTGACGGAGTCAGAGTCCGTTGCCTTACCATTTGGCGATGGGCCAATACGCTTACGTATCAGGCTTGTGTGCGCCTTACCGCGTCAACGAATGCTATTATAAAGCATAGATTTTAAAATATCAAGCACTTTTTGAAACCTTTTTTAAAATTTTAACAACTGACCATCTAAAATGTCATATTTAATCTGATCAGCCCAGGAAATATGGGCGTTCCCGGCTGTTTTGTCCGCCACATCTTTTTCAAAAATATCAATTGAGTCTATAGGAACTACTGATGATATTGTAACCTCCGCTCCAAAATCTGTATTTAATATAGGAAGTTGTTTTTCTCGAAGGATGTATTCTATCTTGCCATAGCCATTGTAGTCGGTTTGGATTTGACAGGGCTTGCCGTCTTTGGGCTCTAGTATCACTGCATTTTGAAGACCTTCTTGAACCGCCTTTTGATATGCTCTAACCAAACCACCTGTTCCAAGCAAAACTCCACCAAAATATCTTGTTACGACCACAACACAGTTGTGGATATTTTCCCTAAGTAGGACATCTAGCATAGGTCGTCCGGCTGTTTGAGCTGGCTCTCCATCATCGTTGCAACGGGTGATTTCATTGTTGTGTCCAATGACAAATGCGGAGCAGTTGTGCCTTGCATCCCAGTACTCTTTCTTTTTGGAATTGATAAAGCTGACTGCCTCTTCCTCAGAATTGACAGGTGATATATGTGCAATAAACCTAGACTTCTTTTCTTCTATTTCGCCCGTTCCGGATTTGTATACGATTTTATATTTTTTATTTTCCATTTTTTGTACCTTTTCACTATTTGAACACAGTTTACTTTATTATAAAAGATTATTTTGCTATAATGAAGTCTAAATTGGAGGTTATTATGAATTACGGAAAAGAAAACGCGGCAAGACAATCCGCGAAGCTATCTGGACGTGTTAAACGCAAACGTCGCAAGACGGGACTTGCTATCATTCGTATTTCATTGATATGTATAGCATCTGTATTTATAGCAGGAGGTATTGTTGCTTTCCTATACTGCAGAAATCTTATAAACGAAATTGATGATGTATCAACAATCAACATTTCTCCAGAAGGAGCTTTAAGTACAGTTTACGATTCAGACGGCAACAAAATACAAGAACTCAAGCAGACTGGTTCCAACCGTATAAACGTTAAATTAGACGAGCTACCGGACCATCTGCAAAAAGCATTTGTAGCTATAGAGGATGCTCGTTTCTATGAGCACAACGGTATCGATTTACAAGGTATCATCAGAGCTGCGGCAACTGGTATTGCAAATGGATTTGATTTTTCACAGGGTGCCAGTACAATTACACAGCAGCTTTTGAAAAATAACTACTTTACAACTTGGACATCTGAACACACCTTTAGAGACAGCTTGGATCGAAAAATCAAAGAGCAGTATTTAGCTGTCCAAATAGAAAAGATTTACTCCAAGGAAACAATCCTTGAAAATTATCTTAACAGTATCAACCTTGGTCAGAACACACTTGGTGTGGAGGCTGCCGCCAAGCGTTACTTCAACAAAAAGGCTGCCGACTTAACACTATCCGAGAGTGCCGCTATAGCCGGCATAACTCAGAACCCTAGCAAGTACAACCCAATCTCTCACCCAGAGGACAACGCAAGGCGTCGTAAGAAGGTTCTTACTAAAATGCTTGAGCAAGGATATATAAGTCAGGGTGAATACGATGAGGCTTTGGCAGATAATGTTTACGAGCGAATTCACAATTATAATGAAGAATTCGTTCAGACATCAACTACTTCTTATTTTGTAGATGCACTTACTAGCCAGGTACAAAAAGACTTACAGGATCAGCTTGGATTAACCGAAGCAGAAGCTCAAAAGATGCTTTATTCTGGTGGACTTACAATTAACTCCACCCAAGATCCAACAATCCAAAACATCGTAGATGAGGAAATCGGTCGTGAAGAAAATTACACTATGACTGCATATTCTTTCTTCATGTCTCTGGATGTTAATAGAGCAGATGGCAATGTTGAACACTTCAGTCATCAGACAATGCTTCGTTACTATCAAAAGGATAACAAGGACTACAATCTTGAGTTTGCTTCTGAAGAAGAAGCACAAGCTGCAATAGATGCGTACAAAGCAGCTATCCTTCAGGAGGGTGATACCATCCCTGAGGGAGGCGAAAGTGTAACCTTTACACTTCAGCCACAGGCTGCTATGACAGTCATGGATCAATCAACCGGTCAGGTAGTTGCCTTAGCCGGTGGTCGAGATAAGCAAAAGGCTTCAAGAACTCTTAACAGAGCTACTGATATCAAGCGTCAGCCTGGTTCTACTTTCAAGGTTATTGCTTGTTACACTGCAGCCTTAGACGCTGGTAACATGACACTTGCATCAGTAGAAAACGATACTCCAACTACGTATCGTGACGGTAAATCTGTCAAGAACTACAACAACAAATATCTTGGTTGGACCAACATTCGAGAAGCGATTACAAACTCTATCAACGTTGTAACAATCCAGGTTTTAGCTGATATTGGAACAAGTCTTGGATATCAATATGCGCAGGATCTTGGAATCACAACCCTTGTAGAAGGCGACAATAACCAATCCCTTGCACTAGGTGGTATCACAGATGGTGTTAAAAATATAGAACTTACAGGCGCGTATGCGACAATCGCCAATGGCGGTGAGTATAACAGACCTGTCTTCTACACTACTGTAGTTAACAGTCAGGGCGAGGTTATTCTTGACAATAGAGAGGCTCAGCCTAAACGTATCCTCAAGGATACAACAGCTTGGTTGCTTACTAGCGCTATGCAGGATGTTATGACAAAGGGTACTGGTAAACCTGCCAACTTCGAAGGACAGGCAGTTGCCGGTAAATCAGGTACTACAACAAAGAACCGTGATACATTGTTCGCAGGATTTACACCATACTACACAGCCGTTGTTTGGGGTGGATTCGACGACAATACACCACAGGACAAAACCACATACTCTAAGGCCATTTGGAAGGCTGTTATGAGCCGTATCCACGAAGGCCGTGAGCGTAAAGAATTTACTCAGCCAGACAACATTGTAACCTGTCAGGTATGTAGAAAATCCGGAAAGCTCGCTGTACCAGGTTTGTGCGATTGCGATCCTCGTGGTTCTATGGTTTATACCGAATACTTCGAAAAAGGTACCGAACCTACCGAAACATGTGACCACCATATAGCATGTACTGTATGCGCTGAGACTCATCAATTGGCTACCACAGGATGTCCTGGTGTTCCTGGAATATTTATCGTTGGCGGTGGCGGCGCAGATGCGGAATTTTCCATCAGCCCTAACACATATTGCCCTGTACATGGCGGTATTCCAATTCCTAACTCAGTTGGTGGCGGTGCAGCCCCAGCAGGCGGCCAGCCAGCTCAACCTGCTCAACCAGGTCAAGATCAAAACAATGCTCAGATTGAAATTATTGGTCAACCACCACAGCCTCAAGGCGGACCTCAGGGTGGACCACACCATGACCAACAGCAACAGCAACAACAACAGCAGCAACAGCAGCAGCAACAGCAACAGCAACAACAGCAACAACAGCAGCAACAGCAACAGCAGCAGCAACAGCAACAACAGCAACAACAACAAAACCAATGGCAACAGCAACAGTGGCAACCACAAGGAGGCCATCAATGGCATTGGTAATCAAATAATAAATGTGTTTTTAAAAGGCACTCTGCTCATCGGAGCAGGGTGCCTTGTTAGTTTGATTATCTGTATTATGTTTCTTATACTTCAAAAATCATATCGCCATAGCTTGGCATTGGCCATGATTCTTTGTCTACTATCATCTCAAGAGCATCTATAGGTGCTCTGAGGGCATTCATAGCCTTTATAACTTCGTCGTGATAGTAATTAGCCTTCTTGCAGCTAGTAGCCTTCATTGTGTATGCTTTTTCGTTGATTTGCTTAAGGTTTACTAATGCATCTTTGGCTTCTTTGAGGTAGTTAGATACCTTTACAAGAAGTTCCTTTTGTGTACTTACATCTGCCTCTGGGCAAGCATCTACGATTGTGCCTATAGAAACTCCAAGCTCTGTTGCATAACTGATAACAGCTGGAATAATCTGCTTAGAAGCCATATCTATCATTGTACGAGCTTCAATGTTGATTGACTTGATATACTGCTCGTATTCGATTTCGGCACGAGACTCAAGCTCTACCTTTGAGAATACACCAAATTTTTCAAACATTGAAACTGTTGCATCTGTTGTAAGTGCTGGAATAGCTTCTACAAGTGAGTTGATACTTGGAAGTCCTCTCTTCTTGGCTTCTTTAACCCACTCATCGCCGTAGCCGTTTCCGTTGAATACAACACGTTGATGCTCGTTGGCAAGCTTCTTGATCATATCGTGTACTGCCACGTCAAAGTCTTTTGCTTTTTCCAGCTCATCACAAGCCTCGCAAAGAGCCTCTGCCATAATTGTATTTAAAACGATGTTTGGCTCACCAACTGAATCCTGAGAACCAACCATTCTAAACTCGAATTTATTTCCTGTGAAAGCAAATGGCGATGTACGGTTGCGATCCGTAGCATCTTTTCTGAAATCAGGAAGAGTCTTAACACCTGTTGCAAGCTTTTCACCCTTCTTTGATTGGGTAGCTGTACCTGTTGAGATGAGCTGTGTCAATACATCCTCGAGCTGCTCGCCAAGGTATACTGAGATGATTGCAGGTGGTGCTTCGTTGCCACCAAGTCTATGATCGTTACCAACATCAGATGCAGACTCGCGAAGTAAATCTGCATGTCTGTCAACTGCTTTTAGAACGAGGCAAAGAATAAGCAAGAACTGAATGTTCTCGTGTGGTGATTTGCCAGGCTCAAAAAGATTGATGCCATCATCTGTAACTATTGACCAGTTATTGTGCTTACCTGAACCGTTAACGCCATCGAATGGCTTTTCATGTAAGAGGCACTGTAAATCGTGACGATTTGCCACCTTGCGGAGTGTCTCCATAATAATCTGATTGTGATCTACTGCTACATTACACTGTGCGTAGATAGGTGCGAGCTCGTGCTGAGCTGGAGCTACCTCGTTGTGCTGTGTTTTAGAGGAAACACCAAGCTTCCAAAGCTCGATGTTAACATCTCGCATGTAGGCAGCGATACGCTCTGGAATAGAACCGAAATAATGATCGTCCATCTCCTGTCCCTTTGGAGGCATTGCACCAAAGAGCGTACGTCCTGTGTACATTAAGTCCTTGCGGGCCAAGTACATATCTCTATCGATAAGGAAATATTCCTGCTCAGCGCCCACTGAAGGTGTAACACGCTGTGAAGTCGTATTTCCGAATAATCTAAGTAATCTGATTGCCTGCTCCGACAAGATTTCCATTGAACGAAGAAGTGGAGTCTTCTGATCCAATGCTTCGCCTGTATAAGAGCAGAAAGCTGTAGGAATGCAAAGTGTTGCCCCTGCCGCATCCTGTCTAACGAATGCAGGTGATGTAGGGTCCCAAGCTGTATATCCTCTAGCTTCAAATGTGGCACGTAAACCACCAGAAGGGAATGATGACGCATCTGGCTCACCTTTGATTAATTCTTTTCCAGAAAAGCTCATAAGAACCTTGCCACTTGGAAGTGGAGCAGAGATAAATGAATCGTGCTTTTCTGCTGTGATCCCAGTAAGAGGCTGGAACCAGTGTGTATAGTGGGTGGCACCCTTTTCGATTGCCCATTCCTTCATTTCGTGAGCAATTACATCTGCTGTCTCAAGATCAAGCTCTTTTCCCTCAGAAATAGTCTGCTTTAATTTCTGATAAGTTTTCTTTGGAAGACGCTCCTGCATAACGGTATCGTTAAAAACGTTTTCTCCAAAGATGTCTGCCACATTAAAATATTCTTCCATTCTAAAATATTCCTTCCCTGATATTATAGACATATATAGAAATAGACAATCAGCAAGATGTCCACCGATTGTCTATTCCGTAGTTCGTGTAGTCGACCGATTAAGCCTTGCCTACTGAACCAAAAAGTTCCATCTTTTCTTTAACTGTAGCCTTGATAGCTTCAACACCTGGAGCTAAAAGCTTACGAGGATCGAAACCTTTGCCTTCAAGATCCTTACCAGCTTCTACGTATTTACGTGTTGCATCAGCGAATGCAAGCTGGCACTCTGTATTAACATTGATCTTAGATACACCAAGCTCAATTGCCTTCTTAATCATATCAGCTGGGATACCTGTACCACCGTGAAGAACGAGTGGCATTGTACCTGTCTTCTGCTGGATAGCATCAAGAGTCTCGAAAGAAAGACCCTGCCAATTCTCTGGGTACTTTCCGTGGATGTTACCGATACCTGCTGCAAGCATATCTACACCAAGATCAGCGATTGTTTTACACTCGTTAGGATCAGCGCACTCGCCCATACCAACGACACCGTCTTCCTCACCACCGATTGAACCAACTTCACACTCGATAGAAAGACCAAGACCGTGAGCTACGTTAACAAGCTCTGTAGACTTTGCAAGATTCTCTTCAAATGGATAGTGTGAACCATCGAACATGATTGATGTAAATCCAGCCTTGATACACTTGTAGCATCCTTCGTATGTACCGTGATCAAGATGAAGTGCTACAGGAACTGTGATTCCAAGTTCTTCGTCCATAGCCTTAACCATATCAGCTACTGTCTTGAAGCCTGTCATATACTTACCAGCACCCTCAGATACACCAAGGATAACTGGAGAGTTGAGCTCCTGAGCTGTTTGAAGAATGGCCTTTGTCCACTCAAGGTTGTTAATGTTAAACTGACCTACTGCGTAGTGGCCTGCTTTTGCTTTATCAAGCATTTCCTTTGCAGAAACTAACATAAATTATTCCTCCATATAAACGTTATTTGAGTTAAATAACCCCATCTAAGCGAAATTCTACCATAACGACATGGTCTATTCAATAGCTATTTCAAGGGCACGATGGACATCGGAAATTTCAACAATGTTGTGACTTCCGCCGTACTCGCCATCGAGAGTCCAAGCCACCTCATCTCTACTTGTGAACTTGATTTCTTTGGTTTGGAAAGAGTAAACCATATCTGTATCAGGTATCAAGCCTGTCATAAATCCAAGTATTTCGTTAAGCTCGATTGGATTGCGAGGAACCTTGATAAGTGTAACCTCGAAAACACCATCATTAAGTCCGATATCACCACGGATGATTCCCTGAAAACCTCCAACTGATTTGGAGTTGGTAATCATACCGTAAATAAACTCGTCGTATACAACATTACCTTCGTATTCAACCTGCATGCGATGAGATGGTATATCGCGAAGCTGCTTAGCTCCTTCTATAATGTATGCTGCATGCCCTAGAATATTCTTTAAATCTTGCGATGTGGCATATGATACTTCTGTAAAAAGACCAAATGCAGCCACATAAACAAATGA
>DBWZ01000053.1:15812-16217 GCA_002309345.1 Pseudobutyrivibrio sp. UBA1225 | reverse complement strand
TTAGCCAATAGGCTTGCGCTTTGGCTCGGGAAGCTGCATCATTCCTGTAACCACTTCGTCAAGAGTTCCATCTCCTCCTGAGCAAACGATTCTATCAAAATTCTCAGCCTGTTTAATTGTTTGATCGGTAGCATCGCCACCAGCCTGTGTAATATGCACACTTACCTGATAGCCTGCTTTAATCATGATATCTAGGATGTCTGCAAGATGTTCTTTTATTTGTCCCTTGCCTGAGCGAGGATTAATAATAAATAATAATCTTTTTGACATAAATCCCTCTATAAAAACCTATTTTGTAAGGAAAGTTGATAGCTCTGCTACTGCCTTTTCCTCATCAGCTCCTGCTGCATCAATAACTACCTTTGAGCCAGAAGCTAATACCAAACTCATCATACCCATAATACT
>DBWZ01000053.1:0-15709 GCA_002309345.1 Pseudobutyrivibrio sp. UBA1225 | reverse complement strand
ATAGTAACTTCTTTTTGCATGACGTCCTCCTGAATAACTAATAAAACCTAGAGCTGGCTATTTTAAACTCTCAGCCATTTTCGCCAGCTTTTTCAACCGATGGTTAACACCTGATTTGCCGATTGGCGGATCAAGATATTGACCTAAATCACCTAGTGGTGTGTCGGGGTGCTCTAACCTAACCAATGCAATCTCTTGTAGTTGTTCTGGCAGAGTATCAAGCCCCAGTTTGGATTCAATAAGATGGATATCCTCAATCTGGCGTACTGCTGCACTGACCGTCTTGCTTATGTTAGCTGTTTCGCAGTTAACCTTTCGGTTTATTCTACCACGCACTTCTTTGACTACTCGAATATTTTCGAGATCCATAACAGAATGAGCGGCTTCCATCACCCTAAGGATTTCCACGATTTGTGCTCCCTCCTTTAGGTATACCACATCCTTATCATTTCTTTTGACGATTTTTGCGTCAATATCATAGGCTTTCATAGCCTTTATTACCAAGAAAGCCTGTTTTTCGTTGTGACAAACCATCTCAAAATGATATCCCTTGCTTGGATCTGATATAGAACCTGCCGCCAAAAATGCTCCTCTCAGAAACGCTCTCTTGCAGCACGGCTGCTGAAGAACTAGTTCTTCAACCATAGTGCTATCCTCAGAAAGCTTAAGCATTTTTTTAGTCTCTAAAGAGACATCTGCAGTAAGTGCTGTGACATCTTTCCCTATATTAAGGGTTTTATTTAATAAAGTAAAGACTTTTCTATTCAAAGGGTCATCATTCTTTATTTGAAAGCTATCCAACCCTTGAATAATAATAATTCCCGCCAACTCAGCCACTGTGCAATGGCGACTTTTGGGGATTATCGAAAACAGTTCTTTTTTAACATCCTTTGAAAATGACAATTACTTTCCTCTCAATGCATCCTTACCAATATCTCGATGCTCAATCTTGAGTCCATAGGACTCATCGCTGTTAAGTGACTCAAATATTTTGTTTGCAAGACAAACCGAACGATGCTTGCCGCCAGTGCATCCCACTGCAATAACAAGCTGATTCTTCCCTTCCTTAATGTAGTTAGGAATAAGAAATTTGATTAAATCAGTTGTTTTGTCGAGAAAAACATTGGCCTCATCATACTTTAGGACAAAATCCTGTATAGGCTTATCGTTGCCTGTGAATGGTCTAAGTTTGGTATCGTAATATGGGTTTGGTAAAAACCTTACATCAAATACCAAATCGGCATCCTCTGGGATGCCATACTTAAATCCAAAAGATATAATAGTAACAAAAAGACTTTTGTAGTCCACATCGTCGACAAAAATCTTTTCTAATTCTTCTTTTAGCTCTCTGGTAAGAAGGTGGGTTGTATCTATTACGTAGTCTGCTTCGTCACGAAGGAAGCCAATTGACTCTCGTTCTTTGACTATTCCTGCTGCAATTCGCTCGCGGCCTGAAAGTGGATGATTTCGACGTGTTTCCTTGTATCTTTTAATAAGGACATCGTCCTCTGCGTCCAAGAAAAGTATGGAATACTGCCTCTGATCATTGTCTAACTCTTGCAATATGTCCGGCAAAAGCTTCATTGATGTGCCATTTCGTACATCAATTCCGACTACAACTTTCTGGTCAAAGCCTCCGTTTTCAGCCAATTCCACTACACTCTTGAGTAATTGTATAGGCAAATTATCAACACAATAATAGCCCATATCCTCAAGCATCTTGAAAGCTGTATTTTTACCTGCTCCTGACATTCCTGTTAGAATTAGTAGCTTCAATTAATATTCCTCCCTACAATTCTCACCTCCGGAGTGAGATGCACTCCGAATTGTGCAAAAACAATATCGTCAACTTCTGCCATAAGCTTTAGCACATCTGAACATTTTGCATTATTTTTGTTAATAACAAAGCCACAATGCTTCTCAGAAACCTGTGCACCGCCTACAGTATAACCTCTAAGACCGGCATCATCAATAAGTTTGCCGGCGAAATACCCCTTTGGGCGCTTGAATGTAGAGCCAGCGCTTGGGTAATTGAGTGGCTGCTTAGAAACTCTTTGGTTGCGAATGTCTTCGATTCTGGCCTTGATTTCT
Organism: Pseudobutyrivibrio sp. UBA1225; assembly: GCA_002309345.1. Taxonomy (GTDB): domain Bacteria; phylum Bacillota; class Clostridia; order Lachnospirales; family Lachnospiraceae; genus Pseudobutyrivibrio. Next base: position 13,618 of record DBWZ01000053.1, on the reverse strand, counting down.
TTAGCATCGCCTTGTTCAAGCTTGATTGTAGCCTCAAGAACTATACCACCATTTTCCATTAACGATGAATGTCTGTAGGATAAATCAAGCTCATCCGGCTTGTATTCGACAATACGATAATCGTCTGTCAAAACTTTGACACTCACAAGTACATCCTTAAGCTCGCCGCCGTATGCGCCTGCGTTCATATATACTCCGCCACCAATGGAGCCAGGAATACCAGATGCAAACTCTAAACCTGTAAGTCCTGCATCTGCTGCTTGGTTGGCAACGCTTGAAAGCATAGCGCCTGCCTCTGCCCTAATTGTTGTACCTTCAATTTCGATTGCAGCAGCCGGTTTAGCCAAGGATATAACTACACCTTCGATGCCATCATCGCTTACCAACAGATTGCTGCCATTGCCAATAACCATAAAAGGTACTGTATTTTTTTGAAGCAGTTTAATAAGTGGAACCACCTGAGAAATAGATGGCTCCACATAAATATCTGCAGGTCCACCGATTTTGAAGGTGGTATGTCCACTCATAGGCTCATTTTCATAAACCTGTAGGTCCGAAAAATCCTTCTGCAGTTTTTCTATTAAATCCGTGTAATTATGCATACTTAATAAATGCCTCATAACCTAGTAATGCTTCGTATAAATCTACCTTTGAGATAATCTCTGCTGGTGCGTGCATTGAAAGCACTGCTACCCCCGAATCGATTACCTGCATATTGTAGTTGCCCATGATTGCTGCGATTGTGCCACCGCCACCTTGGTCAACCTTGCCAAGCTCTGCTGTCTGCCAGAACACATTGTCCTTGTCCATGATAGCTCTAACCTCGCCAACGTATTCTGCCGAAGCATCGTTGGAATTAGACTTGCCTCGAGAGCCTGTATATTTGTTAAATACCAATCCTCGACCAAGATAAGCCGAATTGTTCTTTTCAAATGCTGATGTATAGGTTGGGTCTAATGCTGCAGACACATCTGATGAAAGAACCTTTGAATTGGAAAGGGCACGTCTGAGCTTTAGTTCAGAGTAATCTCCCACTAGATTGTATAACTCTGCCAATGTATTTTCGAAGAATCTTGACTCCATACCTGTGGCTCCCACAGAGCCGATTTCTTCTTTGTCTACCACAAGAGCGCAGGCTGTTCTTTTAAGCTTTTTGCTGTTGTTTAAAAGAGCCATTACCGATGGATAGGCACATACTCTGTCGTCCTGACCGTATCCTAAAATCATAGAGCGATCAAAGCCAAAATCTCTGGCTGGCCCAGCTGGTACAACTTCTATTTCAGCAGAAATCAAATCCTCTTCCTCAAATCCGTATTTATCTTTGAGAAGCTTTAGGACGTTGTTTTTAACTGCATCCTTTTCCTTTTTGCCAGCCTTTCCAAACTCTGGAATGCTACCAACGATAACGTTGAGATCTTCACCCTCGATTACCTTGGCACCCTTTTTATCCATCTGATCTGATGCAAGATGAATAAGAAGATCAGAAATACCAAATACTGGATCTGATTCCTCCTCACCAATATTGACGTTAATTACCTGACCGTCTTTTTTGGCAACCACACCGTGTAAAGCAAGCGGAATTGTAACCCACTGATACTTTTTGATGCCACCATAATAGTGAGTATCCATGTAAGCAAGGTCGTTGTCTTCGTATAGAGGATTTTGTTTTAAATCCATTCTTGGGCTGTCAATGTGGGCACCCAAGATATTGATACCCTTTTCAATTGGCTCTGAGCCAATGGTGAAAATAGCAAGCTCCTTGCCCTTGTTTACCGCATATACCTTGTCGCCAGCCTTAAGCTTTTTGCCGCTGGCTATTACGTCGTCTATATTTTTGTATCCGGCTTTGTCAGCAGCCTCTACAAAGAAAGCAACGCATTCGCGTTCGGTTTTGCACTTTGATAGGAACTTGCGGTAGTCCTCGCCAAAATCCATAACCTTTTTTAAATCTTTTTCTGAAGTGTATTTACTCCATGCATTTTTGCGTTCCATTAATAATTATTGCTCCTGTTCTATAAAGCAAATTAATTGCCTGCCATGTTATTTTGAACCCTGCGATAAAGCTCCTCAGCTGCATTGTATCCCATCTTCTTTTGACGATGGTTTACAGCTGCTGTCTCGCAGATGATAGCAAGATTTCGACCTGGTCTAATTGGGAGTGAATGACATGTAACATCAATACCTAGAATGTTCATGTATTCCTCTGTCATTCCAAGACGATCAAATTCTTTTTCTTTTGTCCAGTCTTCAAGCTTGATAACCAAATCAATTCTTTGCTCGTCCTTAACAGCCTCAACACCATAGAGAGATTTAACATCGATGATACCGATGCCTCGAAGCTCGATTAAGTACTGTGTGATTGAAGGGGCACGGCCGTATAGTCTCTCGTTGTTTGGACGTCTGATTTCGACAACATCGTCTGAAACAAGACGATGTCCACGCCTGATTAACTCCAGCGCTGCCTCAGATTTACCTATTCCAGATTCACCTGTGATAAGTAAGCCCTCGCCGTATACATCTACAAGTACCCCGTGGATAGTTGTATATGGTGCAAAATCCATGTTTAAAGAGAAAATCAAATCTGACATGAATTCTGATGTTGAACGATCTGTTCCAAGAAGAGGTATGTTGGCCTTTATAGCCGCCTTTAAAATACCAGGACCTGGCTTTTCACCTCGACAAAAGATTACGCAAGGAATCTCGTATGAGAATAGCTTTTCAAAGCTCTCTGACATCTCCTCCTCGCTCTTTTTAGATAAGTATGCAGCCTCTACATTTCCGATAAGCTGGATTCTACTAGGCTCGAAATGCTCGTAGAAACCATGTAACTGCAAGGCCGGTCTGTTAACGTCTGCAACTGTAACATGTGCTTCCTCTAGATTAAGCTCTGGTGTGTAGTTGATAAGATTGAATCTTTCTTGTACTGTAGCAACAGTTACGAACTTGTTGTTTGCCATAGAAAAGCCCTCCGATTTTTATTATATGTAAGATTGATTTTAGACTTTTGACACTTATATATGATAGCTCATTTTTTCAAGAATTCCTAGGGTGAAAGTAGTTGTATACATTCTCTGCAGCTTCTTTTGTCATTGATTCTGTCTCCATTAAATCCTCGATAGAGGCCTGTGCCATTTTCTCTGCAGATGCATACTTTTTCATAAGCGCCTTGCGACGCTTTGGTCCGATAGCATCTATATCATCCAAAAAGCTGTGAACCTGCCCCTTACTTCTGAGACTTCGATGATACTCTATAGCAAATCTATGAGCCTCATCCTGTAGCCTTGTGATAAGCTGGAAGCCCTGAGAATGTGTGTCGATTGGCAATTCCACATCGTTGTAATACAAGCCTCTAGTTCTGTGATGGTCATCCTTGACCATGCCTGCAATCGGAATGTTTAAACCTAGTTCCTCCATCACCTGCTTGGCTATATTTACTTGTCCTTTTCCACCGTCCATCATAATGATATCCGGAAACTTGGTAAAGCTGTCCTCTGCCTTGCCTCCGTTTGCTTCTAGCTCCTCTATACCGTGGGAAAAACGCCTTGTAAGCACCTCGTGCATAGATGCGTAATCATTTGGCCCCTCCACGGATTTAATCTTGAATTTGCGGTAATCTGAACGTTTAGGCTTTCCCTTTTCAAACACAACCATAGAGCCAACAGATTGGAACCCAGAAATATTGGAAATGTCATATGCTTCCATTCTGCTAGCTCCTGAGATTCCAAGAAGATCTGCAATCTCTTTCATAGCGCCTATAGTTCTGCCCTCTTCTTTTTTGATTTTCTCTCTGTCTTGATCAAGAACCATCTGAGCATTTTTTGCTGCAAGCTCAACAAGCTTTTCCTTAGAGCCACGCTTTGGAGTTCTAACATAAACTCGCGAGCCTTTTTTGTTGGTGAGCCAGTTTTCTATAAGCTCTGTCTCCTCTAGCTCGTACTGTAAGAAAATCTCTCGCGGAATAAAGGGAGTTCCTGTGTAATAATCCTTCAAGAAATACTCTAGCAATTCCTCCTTGGTATCATCCACTCTGATGTTGATAAAGAAGTGCTCCCGGCCAATCATCTTGCCACCGCGAATAAAGAACACCTGCACAACTGCATCCTCATCAGTTGATGCCATGGCGATGATATCTCTGTCTTCACCATCAAGCTGTGTTGCCTTTTGCCGGCCGACACAAGTTTTGACGGATTCTATCAAATCACGAAACATAGCGGCTCTTTCAAAATCCATATCTTCTGAAGCTACCAGCATCTTGTCTTCGAGCTCTTTGATTGTCTCTGCATAATCTCCATCTAGAAAACGAATCACTTCATCTACGTTTTTACGATATTCCTCTTGCGGTATGTCCCCCTGACAAGGACCTAAGCATTGACCGATGTGATAATTTAAGCAAGGGCGTTTTTTGCCGAAACTCTCTGGCAGCTTCATTGCGCAGGTGCGGATTTTATATAGCTTTTGCACTAGCTCGATAGTGTCGTGCACTGCTCCTGCAGATGTGAAAGGTCCAAAAAACTTGCTGCCATTCTTCTTTAGACTTCTTGAAAAAAGCACGCGAGGATAGGCTTCATTCAAGGTGATTTCAATATATGGATAAGTCTTATCGTCCCGGAGCATTGTGTTGTACTTTGGACGATATTCCTTTATTAAATTGCATTCTAAAATAAGGGCTTCAAGTTCAGAATCTGTAACTATGAATTCAAAATAATCTATATTTTGAACCATCTGCTTCTTCTTAAGGCCCTCATCATGGCTAGGCTGAAAATACTGTCTCACCCGATGTCTGAGAGATAGTGCCTTGCCCACATATATAATTTCGTCGTTGCGACCGTGCATTAGATAAACTCCCGGTTGATCCGGGAGTTTACTAAGGTCTTGTTCAGTTACCATACTTTTTTCTCATCAAAAATATTTGCATTAACATCATCTTTTGATTTGTCTAGATTTACTGACTCAGATTTATCATCCTTCGAATCTGATTTTTCTTTGGTCGAATCAGACTCATCCTCAAAGATGTTTGTTTCCTCATCTTCTTCTGGCTCTGGGATACCTTTGATTTCTCTAAATATCTTCATGAACTCTTTACCAGTGATTGTCTCGTGCTCAAATAGATAATCGGAAATCTTATCAAGGCTTTCCATGTTTTCAGAAAGAAGTTCTTTCGCCTTGGCGTATGCATTGCTAATCATCTGAAGAACTTCGCCATCAATATCTGCTGCAGTGTTTTCGCCGCAAATAAGAGATGCTCTGCCATCAAGATACTGGCTTTCAACCGTTGCTAGTCCCATCATGCCGAATTTTTCGGACATACCGTATCTAGTAACCATAGCTCTGGCAATCTTTGTTGCCTGCTCGATATCGTTTGCTGCTCCCGAAGTGTAGCTACCAAACTTGATATCCTCAGCTGCTCGTCCACCCATAAAGGTGACAATTTTGGCAATTAACTCATCCTTGGTCTCAAGGAATTTTTCTTCTTCTGGTGTTTGAAGTGTATAACCAAGTGCTCCCATAGTACGAGGAACAATTGTAATCTTTTGAACTGGCTCGGCATCCTTTTGAAGTGCAGATACAAGAGCATGTCCAACCTCGTGGTAAGAAACGATTTTGCGTTCCTTTTCGCTCATTGCTCTGTCTTTCTTTTCCTTGCCGCCAACTGCTACAAGCTCAAACGCCTCGAATAAATCCTTTTGGTTGACGTAAGGACGCTTGTCCTTTACTGCAAGAATTGCTGCCTCGTTGATAATATTCGCAAGGTCGGAACCCACAAGACCAACTGAAGCAAGTGCTATTGCATCCAAATCAACTGATTCATCCATCTTGACATCCTTGGCGTGAACCTTGAGAATTTCAAGACGTCCCTTTTGATCAGGTCTATCTACAATAATACGCCTATCAAAACGTCCTGGACGAAGAAGTGCCTTGTCAAGGACTTCTGGACGGTTGGTCGCAGCAAGAATAAGAAGTCCCTTGTTGGTATCGAAACCATCCATCTCTGAAAGGAGCTGATTAAGTGTCTGCTCACGCTCGTCGTTGCCACCGCCATAGTGCGCGTCACGGCTCTTACCTATGGCATCAATCTCATCGATGAATACGATACATGGTGCCACCTTTTGCGCCTCCTTGAAAAGATCACGCACACGGGATGCACCGACACCGACGAACATCTCTACGAAATCTGAACCCGCAAGAGAAAAGAATGGAACTCCCGCTTCACCTGCTACTGCCTTGGCAAGAAGTGTCTTACCTGTTCCTGGAGGGCCTACCAAAAGTGCCCCCTTAGGAAGCTTAGCTCCGATTTCTGTGTATTTCTTTGGATTGTGGAGGAAATCTACCATTTCCTGGACTGATTCTTTGGCTTCATCCTGACCGGCCACATCCTTAAATGTGACACCTGTAGCGCGCTCCATGTTGTAGAGCTTGGCGTTCGATTTGCCAACACCCATTGGGCCTCCGCCCATACGCTTCATCAAAAATCCAAACAATACCCAAAGTAGTACCAATGGAAGTACGAAGGATAAAATATTGTAAATGATTGCCGCTGTGGAATCAGGAATTGTTCCTTCGTATTTGACCTTGTGTTTATCTAATTTATCAAGCAGATCATCATCACGAAGCTGTGCTGTATATAACTTTACATTGGTACTCTGACCGCTAGCTTGATATACCTGCGCCAACGCCTTTTCCTGATCTGAAAGACCATAGGTTGCGCCCTCTACCAAAGTGATATTGATAACATTATCCTTGAAGTTGACCTCTTTGACCTGATCATCCTCAACAAGCTTTAAAAACTCAGTGTATGATATTTCCTTGTTGCCCCCAGCTTGAGCACCCTTATACATCATACTCGTAAAGAATAATGCTATAAGAACTAGAATTCCTAATGTGTAGAAGGGCTGACGATTCTTTTTATTATTTCCACCATTCTGGTTGTTGTTATTCTCGTTCACAACTGCCTCCGTATTATCTAAATTTCATCCTCTTTAATTTATCATAAAATACCGTAAAAGTATCGTTTTTAATAAATTTTTAATAGATATTAATCGCTTATAAAATACGGTCAGAAAAATCGACTGTTAACCGCCCAAATAATAATTATGTCCCTGGGCGGACGAGAAGATGTTTATCCGCCAGGGACATATATTCTTGGGATTATTTAGAGAGGATTTCGGTGTCGTTGGTGAATTCCGTGCCTGATACTTCTTCGAATTTGTGAAGCAGATCTTCGATAGTAAGCTTTTGCTTTTCTTCACCGCTGATGTTGAGAATAACCTTTCCTTCATTCATCATTATGAGTCTGTTGCCGTATCGGATGGCATCACGCATGTTGTGAGTAACCATCATGGCTGTGAGACCATGCTCTTTGATGAGCATATCTGTAATCTCCAAAACCTTGGCAGCAGTCTTTGGATCAAGGGCTGCTGTGTGCTCGTCAAGAAGAAGCACCTTTGGCTTTTGAAGAGTAGCCATGAGCAGTGTAAGTGCCTGACGCTGACCGCCTGAAAGGAGACCAACCTTTGCTGTAAGTCTATCTTCAAGACCAAGCCCTAGCTCTTTGAGCATCTCGTGATACTGAGCGCGCTCAGAACGAGTAACACCCCATCCTAGACCTCTGAATTGACCTCTTCTAAATGCAAGAGCCATATTTTCATCGATTTGCATGTTGGCTGCCGTTCCCGTCATAGGATCTTGGAATACGCGGCCTAAATATTTGGCGCGCTTGTATTCAGGAAGTCCTGTAACATCAATGCCATCAATAGTGATGCTGCCATCATCTACTGGCCATACACCCGCAACAGCATTAAGGAATGTGGACTTACCTGCTCCATTTCCACCGATTACTGTACAAAACTCGCCCTCCTCTAGATGAAGTGATGCTCCATCCAAAGCGACTTTTTCATTTATCGTTCCAGGATTGAAGGTTTTTCTGATGTTTGTAGCATTAAGCATTGCCGTTACCTCCTCTCCTCGCAGCTTTGCGGTATGAGCTGTTCATCTGAGCTTTGATGTGAGGAACAGCCAAGAATACAGCCACTATGAATGCAGTGAAGAGCTTCATGTCGTTGGCTGGCATCTTTGCCCAAAGTACAATTGCAATAAAGATGTAGTAAAGAATTCCACCCACTACAACAAAGGCAAGAGACACGCTAAATGTCTTGCGTTTTCTAAAGATTGCATTGCAAAAGACTTCGCCGATTATGATTGCAGCCAAGCCAATTACAATAGCACCACGTCCCATGTTAACATCTGCGTTACCAGAGAATTGCGCAATAAGGGCACCTGCCAATGCAACTATGGCATTTGAAATAACAAGACCAAGTACCTTCATGCGGTTGACATTGATACCCTGAGCTTTGGACATTGCAGGATTAGTACCTGTAGCTCTGATTGCAGAACCAAGTTCTGTTCCAAAGAACCAGTACATAATTGCAATTATTACGGCAGCAAAAACAAGCACAGTTATAAGTGCATCTGTCTTGTATCTGAGTGATATTGCCAAATTATATTTATCAACCGAAATTGGTGTGTTTGGTTGATTTAACGTAATTCTTAAGTTGATTGAATAGAGGGCAAGCTGAGTCAAAATACCTGCTAGTATATCTGGTATGCCGAGCAAGGTATTTAAAATACCGGTTAGCAAACCAGCCAATGCACCTGCAACAAAAGCAAGCACAAGAGCAAGATACCACTCGTGTCCTGTTATTATTGTCATCGCTGCAACGGCACCGCCTGTTGCAAAGGATCCGTCAACTGACAAATCTGCAAAATTCAATAATTTAAATGTGATAAAAATGCCAAGTGCCATGATGCCGTAAATGACACCCTGAGCCACTGTACCAGGCATTCCCGAAATAAGTGTTCCTATGTCCATTTTAAACTCCAAAGAGCAAGGTCAAATTGACCTTGCCCACTATTATTTTTATTTTAGTTTACTGAAAAAATAGTTCTTAGAATTATTCATCTTTGTCTGCCTTGATTGCTTCGTAATCCTTTGGAATATCAACACCGAGTGTTTTAACTATTTCTTCGTTGTATTCTTTTGTAAATTCAGTTGCATACTGGATGTCCATCTTTGCAGGGTCAGCACCATTTACAAGAATTTCGTAAGCCATTTCGCCTGCGGCTCTACCAATGTCATAGTAAGAAATTGAAAGTGTAGCTACACCACAATCCTTACAGATGCCTTCTTCGCCAGCGATGATTGGAACCTTTGCTGTCAAAGCTATGTTGTTGATTGTCTGACCGCAGTTTGCAGCAACGTTGTCTGTAGGTACATAGATAACATCGCTTGAATCACATGCAGTCTGTACAACTGTTGAGACATCACTTGAGTCAGAGAATGTATACTCAGAAACTTTGTAACCATATTCTTCAAGATATTTTGTTATTTCTTTAACCTGAAAGATTGAATTATCCTCGCCTGAGCAATAGATAATACCAACTTCTTTTGCATCTGGATAAAGTTCGTGAAGCATGTCGGCCTGCTCGTCAAGTGGAGCCAAATCAGATGTGCCAGTAACATTGATTCCAGTTGAACCTGTCCAGTCTTTTAAATCTATGCCAAGTGCTGAAGCATAATCTGTAATGGATGTAGCAACGATAGGAATATCACTTGTAGCAGTCTGGCTGGCCTGTAATGCAGGAGTCGCATTAGCCATAATTAAATCAACATTGTCAGACACGAATGAATTGGCAAGTGTTGCACAAGTTGTGCTGTCGCCAGATGCATTCTCAACAGTGATTGTAACCTTGTCGCCAAGCTTTTCTTTGAGGGCATCTTCAAAACCCTTTGTCGCTGCGTCAAGAGCCTTGTGCTGCATAAGTTGAATGACACCTACGTTGTATGTTTTGTCATCAGCCTTTGCTTCTGTCTGTTCAGACGAAGCTGAGTCAGAGTTACCCTCGCGCTTTGCAGCGGAATCTGTACCGCAGGCAATTAAAGATAATGCCAATGCAGACAATGTAATCATACTCAAGAATTTTTTCATTTATCTCTCCTCCTAGTATTGTTCAGTGTGTTCACTTTAGCACTTTTAATAGGTAAAGTCAATTTTCGGCCATAAAAGAAAGAGTCAAAAAAAGACCTAAGACAAATTGTCTTAGGTCTAGAAAGTCATATCTATTATACTAACTCAAGAACAACTTCCATAGCTGCATCACCCTTACGTGGTCCAATCTTAACGATACGTGTGTAACCACCCTTGCGATCAACATACTTTGGTGCAACTTCATCGAATACGAAGTTTGCCATGTCTACTTTGTGTGACTCGCTCTTCTTTTCACCCTTAGCTGTTGGAGTGTAAAGAACCTGCATCATCTGACGACGAGCGTGAAGTCTTGAAGGAGAATCCTTCTTGATTTTCTTGTCTACTGTATCGTATACAGTAACCTTCTTGCCGTCTACTACTTCTTTAACTCTCTTGCCGTCTTTATCTTTGCGAGCAACCTTAGCCTGAACTGTAACTTCTTCGAAGTTATCCTTTTCCTTTACGCCAAGTGTAATGATGTGCTCAGCAATCTTCTTAACTTCTTTAGCTTTTGCTTCAGTAGTAACAATCTTGCCGTGATAAAGAAGCTCAGTTACCTGATTTCTTAAAAGTGCTTTTCTCTGTGAAGATGTTCTGCTTAACTTTCTGTACTTTGCCATTTCTTTTCTCCTTATAACTGGCGTCACAGGTGCTCATCGGTCTTATCCCGTAACTTGATGATGGAAAGGCATACGCGAGAATGCTCATCGGTCTTATTTTTCACGTATTGTTTCCTGTAACTATATTGACGATTTAGTCTTCAATCATTCTGAGTGAAAGACCAAGCTCGCTAAGCTTCTGTTCAACCTCTTCCATTGACTTGCGACCAAGGTTACGAACCTTCATCATATCGTCTGGTGACTTGTCGCAAAGCTCTGCTACTGTGTTGATACCAGCTCTCTTTAAGCAGTTGTATGAACGAACTGAAAGCTCAAGCTCATCAATGCTCATTTCAAGAGTCTTGCCTGTTGTATCATCTGGCTTGTCAGCGATAACGCTGAGATCCTGAGCAGCCTCTGAAAGATTAACGAATAGATTTAAATGCTCGCTGAGTACCTTTGCAGCCATTGATACAGCTTCATCAGGACCCATTGTGCCGTTTGTATATACATCAAGTGTAAGCTTATCAAAGTCTGTAACCTGGCCTACACGAGTGTCTTCTACTGTCATGTTTACACGCTCAACTGGTGTGTAGATTGAATCTACTGCAATCTTGCCGATTGGAGTATCTGGAGTTTTGTTTTTATCTGCAGAGATATAACCACGATTCTTTGTGATTGTAAGCTCCATGTAAAGCTTGCAATCGTTGCCGCCATTAAGATGTGCGATAACTAAATCTGGATTAATAATCTCTATATCTGAATCTACCTGGATATCAGCAGCTGTAACTACTCCTTCACCCTCGAACTCGATATATGCTGTCTTTGGTTCATCTGAACTGCTGTTATTTCTAATAGCAAGTTCTTTGATGTTCATAACGATTTCAGTAACGTCTTCTTTAACGCCTGGAATAGCGCTGAATTCATGAAGAACGCCCTCGATTTTTATCTGGCTAACTGCAGCTCCTGGCAGAGATGAAAGCATAATTCTGCGGAGAGAATTACCAAGTGTTATACCATAGCCTCTCTCAAGTGGCTCTACAACAAATCTGCCGTATTTTTTGTCCTCAGAAATCTCTGCGATTTCTATGTTTGGGTTTTCAAAATTTAACACTACATTGCCTCCTTATTAATGTAATAGACTCAAAAAACAGAATATTGTTTTTACTTTATAGAAGACTGCGAAACATTTTTCTATAAAGTCAAAAATATTCTGGTCTTAGTGCTCATTGCCGCATAGCAAAATTTTAACAAATCGCACTTATACAAGCAAGGTTGTATAAGTGCTTTTTGTAAACATTTACTAAAATTTATTATTTTGAATATAACTCGACGATAAGCATCTCGTCTACTGGAACATCGATCTGCTCTCTGCTAGGAAGCTCTTTAACTGTACCCTTGAGGTTTTCAGCATCTACATCAACCCACTCTGGAGTTGTTCTACCAGCTGTAACCTCGATAATGTCTTTGAATCTCTGAAGGCTCTTTGACTTCTCACGAACCTCTACAACATCTCCAGCCTTAACAAGGTAAGATGGGATGTTAACTGGCTTGCCGTTTACAAGGAACATCTTGTGATCAACAACCTGACGAGCTTCTTTTCTTGTACGTGCGAATCCCATACGGAATACTACGTTATCAAGACGGCTCTCAAGAAGTGTCATAAGGTTTGCACCTGTCATACCCTTTTGACGGTCAGCCTTCTCATAGTAATTACGGAAAGGCTTCTCGAGTACGCCATAGATAAACTTAGCTTTCTGCTTCTCTAAAAGCTGGAAATAATACTCAGACTTCTTGCCTCTTCCTCTATTTTTCTGTCTACGTGACTTTTTATCATATCCTAAAAATGTAGGGTCTAAATCAAGAGATCTACATCTTTTAAGAACTGGTGTCTTATTAACTGCCATTAGATTTCCCTCCTAATTAAACTCTTCTACGCTTTGGTGGACGACATCCGTTGTGTGGAACTGGAGTAACATCCTTGATTGTAAGAACCTGAACGCCGTTTGCATCGATTGCTCTGATTGCAGCTTCACGACCTGAACCTGGTCCCTTAACAAATACATCTACACACTTTAAACCGTGAACTAATGCAGCCTTCACAGCTGTCTCTGATGCCATCTGCGCAGCATAAGGAGTAGATTTCCTTGAACCTCTAAATCCTAGACCACCAGCACTTGCCCATGAAAGAGCGTTACCCTGTGCATCTGTAATAGTAACGATAGTATTATTGAAAGATGCCTGGATATGTACCTGTCCGTGTTCAACGTTTTTCTTTACACGCCTTTTTGTTGTCTTCTTTGCAACTTTAGCCATAATTAAACTAACCTACTTTCTTTCTATTAAATAACAAATTACTTCTTCTTATTTGCAACTGTACGCTTTGGACCCTTGCGAGTACGTGCGTTAGTCTTAGTCTTCTGTCCACGAACAGGAAGACCCTTTCTGTGACGGATTCCTCTATAGCATCCAATTTCCTGAAGTCTCTTGATATCAAGAGCTACTTCTCTTCTAAGATCACCTTCAACAGTTAATGTCTCATCTATAACTGTGCTAATCTTTTTAACTTCTTCGTCAGTTAAATCCTTAACACGTGTGTTAGGATCAACACCAGCTGCTTCAAGAACCTTGTTTGAGCTTACTCTACCAATTCCGTAAATGTAAGTTAAACCAATTTCAATTCTCTTGTCTCTTGGTAAATCTACACCTGCAATACGAGCCATGTGTGTTTACACCTCCATAAATATTTCTACAATTAATAAGCGATATAAGTAATACAGCTCCGAATAATCGGCCTGAAATGTGTGTACACCTACATCTATTCCAACGTTGGCCTCGGTATGATAGGCCTATTTATTATGAACAGCCTAAATTAGATACTCTTTAGGCTGCAGCCGCACATAATAAAATGCTAAATAAACAAAGCCAGAATTAACCCTGACGCTGCTTATGCTTTGGGTTTTCGCAGATTATACGAATGCTACCCTTTCTTTTGAT
>DBWZ01000006.1:20716-22894 GCA_002309345.1 Pseudobutyrivibrio sp. UBA1225 | reverse complement strand
TATTTTTGAAAATCTAATTATGTCCGCCAGGGACAAAGCATTCCCTTCGAATTGTAAAATCGACGCCCGGACACCCGACAGAAGCTCCCTTATCGAACTAAGAAAAAGACATAATTTTAGCGAAATCGTACTAGGAGCAGGGGCAGGGGCCGGCGGCGGGGTGGCTGGGATGGGGCGCGGTTAGAAATAAAAGGTACGGGCCGGGGTGGAATGTGGTAGAATGAGTTCATGAGAAAATTTGGGGATATTAGCAGGATTAAAAATTTGATAGGGGTCCTCATGACTGTTACGGTTATGGTGGGCTGTGGGCAGCATGCAAATAATGCTACGGTGACGAATCATACGGGAAGTGCACTGAAGAAAGAGGTGGCGGTTCAGGAGACTGCGACTAATACGGGAGACGAAGGTGCAGAGGCGGTGGATGAGTTCGCCGGAGAGCTCTTCATATTGGAGGAGTTGGATATGACGGAGGAGACTCTTTCGTTGTATCAGATTTCTACTGGGAAGCAGCTGCGATATAAGTACAATATGACCACAAGATTCTTGGATAAGTACGGCAAAAATAGTACGTGGGCAGAGTTTACCATCGGTTCTGTTGTTAATATCAGTGGTTTTTTGCCATCATCTGGAGCCCTGAAGCAGATTCAAAAGGCAGATGATGTGTGGCTGTTGGATGATATTTCAAAGTTCAAGATAGATGAGTCTAAGCATCTAATTGAGATAAATGGCAGCAATTATAAGCTGACGGATGATACCAAGATTTATTCTGATGACGAGAAGATTCTTCCATCTGCTATCAGCAAGGACGATGTGATTACAGTTATCGGCAAGGATAAAAACGTTATTTCCATTGCGGTTACAACAGGGCATGGTTATATTCAGATCAAGAATACCGAGCTTTTTGATGACAGTATGATTTTCATTGGAAACAAGATTGCTTCCATGATACACGGCGAGAAAATAATCGAAGTTCCAGAAGGAGACTACAAGATTACTGTGGCCAATAACGGCTGGGGCGGAAGCGGAGAATACACAGTTCTTCGCAATCAAACTACAGAAGTGGATCTAGATGCTCTTAAGGGTTCAGGACCATCATATTGTTTGATAACCTTCTTGGTAACTGTGCCAGATACCTACGTATATATTGATGGAGAACTTATAGATGTGCAGGAACCACAGTCAGTGCAGTACGGCCACCACAAGCTTATGGTTCAAAGCCAGGGCTACAAATCTTGGAACAAGACATTGGTGGTAAATTCCGAATCAGCAACCATTACCCTTGTTATGGAAGCAGATGATGGGGCACCGGCAGAGGAAGCCGAGCAGGAAGCGCAATCAGATGAAACGCAAAATTCTGAGGCAGAAACTCCATCTGAAAATACTTCAAGCGACACATCCGAATCATCAAATGAGGATAACTCAGATGAAGAAAAAGAGGAATCTGCAGGCAGTTCAATCAAGGATGATTACGATTATGAGGTGGATTATTTGTCCACAATTGCAGATTTAATTAGTGATTTAAGGGATTAGTTGTGTGAAAAGGATGTGAACAACTAGAAAAATCAAGTATTTGTAAATAGTAATAATGCCACAAATTCGTGTAAGAAATTTGTAATAATCCATAAAAACCTTATAAATTGGGGACTTTTTGAGGTTTTCATGTTGACATGGGATTTTAAAACAATTATAAAGGATATTGTAGTTACTAAGGGCGCAGTGCCCTACTAAAATACAAATTCTCGAGGAGGAATAGTAATGAACAAGACAGAATTAGTAGCAGCTATCGCTAGCAAAGCGAACATTTCTAAGAAGGACGCAGAGGCTTCTGTAAAAGCTTTCACAGAGGTTGTTGCTGAAGAGCTTAAGAAGGGGGAGAAGATTCAGCTTGTAGGCTTTGGTACATTTGAGGTATCTAAGAGAGCAGCTCGTACAGGTAGAAATCCACAGACAGGCGCAGAGATGAAGATTCCTGCATCTAAGGCTCCTAAGTTTAAGGCTGGTAAGGCACTTAAGGATTCTATCAACTAATTTTTAGAATCACCCGGGGTTCGGATATTCCGAACCCCTTTCGTTTTATTAACACTAATTATACTAGCTGGTTACGGCTACAATCCTGAGAGTTTCTAAGCTCATCTAACACGATTCGCTTAAGAAACCTCAGAGATTGTTGCCTACCAG